>JAFDCJ010000524.1 GCA_019312835.1 Deltaproteobacteria bacterium | reverse complement strand
TGTCGCTGGTGCCGACCGATTTGACCGCAAGTTTACGCCCGCAGTGGGGACAGAATTTGAATGCCATTATCACCCCTCCACGTTATGAAAAAGCCCGGCTGCTTTCCGGGCTTTAGGCTTCAAGATAATTTTCAGTTTGCTCGGTTCAAAAAGCTTTAACCAACAATACAAGATCGAGATCGCTTGCCACTTTCGCGGGCGGCCTGGCGATAGCAATCATGAAACTCCTCGTAGTTACTGGCACAAAAATTACATTTCTCGATTTCTTTTATCAGCTTCTTTTTTTCCATCGAGCAGCATTTGGCAGATGTCGAAGAGTTGGCCATTTGGCGCCACCTCCTATGATATATGATTGATGGCCCGGCAGACCCCCATCACAAGATAGGGTGTGTAATACCTTTAACCTAACACCGTAACAAGGTAAGTCAATTGTGGATATGATAAAATATGGCCCTTTTTGACATCTTCCTCAGAATACTTAGATTGTTCTTTAAATGGAACCAAAAACAGACAAATTTAGACCGAAAACCAATCTTGTTCTGGCGGGAATCGTGTGGGCGATGTTCGCATTTGCCCCAGGTTCCCAGGCGGCCGAGCTGCGCGCGCACCACGATCTTCAGATTGAATTGGATCCTGCCGCCAACAGGCTGACCGGCATTGACGACATCACCCTGACAGCCCCCGATACCGGAATTTTAGAATTTCGGCTATCAGAGCGGGTGTCACCGCTCAAGGTAGAAGTAAACCATCAGCCGCGCGCTTTCAGCTTCAATGGCGGCCGCCTGAAACTGGCGCTCGAACCCGGCGATCCACCCTCTGATCTGCCGGTTAGCATACACTATGCGGGCATATTTGACGACCCGGTGCCGGTGCGCCCCGTGAATACGGACAACCCGGGTTATGGGGTATCGGCGACGATATCAAGCCAGGGGAGCTTTTTGCTGGCCGGCGCGGGATGGTACCCGGACCTGGCAGGCAGCCGGGCAACTTACCGGTTAACGGTGCGGGCCCCGGCCGGACAGATTGCCGTTACGGCCGGGCGGTCGCTGGGTCATGTAACCTCCGGGGGGCAAACCGAATCCGGCTGGCAGGTGGATTATCCGGTCGATGGTCTGTCACTTTCCGTTGCCCCCTATGTGGTCACGGAAAAGCCGGTCGGCAAAGTAACCGCAGCCACCTATTTGTTGCCCGACAACCAGGATCTGGCCCAATCCTATCTGGAGGCCACCGCCGGGTATATCGCTATGTACTCGGATCTATTCGGTCCCTACCCTTTTGAGAAATTTGCGGTGGTTGAAAATTTTTTCCCCACCGGATTCGGCTTTCCGTCTTATACCCTCATGGGCGGCAGGATCTTGCGGCTGCCGTTTATTGTTCACACCAGTCTGGGCCACGAAATCGCCCACTGCTGGTGGGGCAACGGGGTTTACGCAGATTATGCCGAGGGCAACTGGAGCGAGGCCCTGACCACCTATGTGGCGGATTACCTGTACCAGGAGATGAAATCCAGGCAGGCCGCTTCAGACTACCGGCGCCAGTGGCTGCGCAATTTCGCCACCCTTGTCAGGCCGGACAACGATTTTCCCCTCAACCGCTTCACCCATCGTTATGATCCGGTCAGCAAGGCCATCGGTTATGACAAAGGGGCGATGGTTTTTCATATGATCCGGCGCCAGGTGGGCGAGGAGGCTTTCTGGAACGCCCTGCGGGATGTCTACCGCGACCGTCTCTTCCAGAACACCTCCTGGTCCGATCTACGGCAGGCCTTTGAAACCCGGGGGCAACACTCACTCAGGGATTTTTTTGACCAGTGGATACACCGCACAGATGCCCCCCGGCTTCTCATGGATAATGTTGAACTGAGCCATGTTGACGGAAAATGGAAAGTGAGCGGGCAAATTATTCAGGCAGGCCCCCCCTATACGGTTTTAACAAGCCTGGCCCTGGAGGCCGGCTCCGAGAGGATTGTCCGGGAAATTGAAATTTCCGGAGAAACAACGGCCTTCGAGATGACCGCCGGCCAGCGGCCCCGCAGGCTGACGGTAGATCCTGATGTCGACGCCATGCGGCTGTTATATCCTTCGGAAATACCGCCTGCCGTTAACAATCTCAAAGGATCCCCCTCGGTCCGGATCGTGCTTGCCGACCAGCTATCGCCCGAAATCAAAAAGGCGGCCGGAACGCTGGCCCTCTCTCTGGGGTTGAAAAATTATCATTTTATCTCCGAGCGCGAGGTGCGCGCAAGCCAGCTGGCCGAGCATGATGTTCTGATGATCGGTCGACCCGTGCAACCGGGGCTGTTGCCGCCGCTGCCGGATCAGGTCCGTATTCAACCGGGGTCTTTCACCCTCAACAATGCCCTGTATAATGCGGCTTCTGATGCATTTTTCGGCGTATTTCATCATCCAACCAGCGAAAACCGCATTGCGGCCCTGTTTATTCCATCTTCAGGTCGATTTGCCGACATGGTGGCCCGAAAAATCACCCACTACGGCAAGTACAGTTATCTGGCCTTTCAATCCGGAAAAAATAGGGATAAGGGCGTCTGGTCGGTTGAAAAATCGCCGCTGATTTATGAATGGGATTAGGTTTATTGATTGATTGGTTGAATAGTTGATTAAGTTTAAAGAATAGTACCTGTTCCGACCATCTAACTCAATCAACCTAATCGACTCAATCGACAAAATTAACGCGCAACTCGCAACACGTAACCGGGAAACTATTTGACAGGAATAAGCCAATGAAACGCACGCTCACAATCATCGTATCAGTAATTTTGTTATTAGGATCTTTTGGAATAATTCGGGCACACCTGGACCACCGCTTGTATGATCTGCAAAATCGCAAGGAAAAGCTGATGTCCGAGGTAATTCCGGAGCTCAAAAAAAACCGGGTCATTCTGGTTGGGGAACATCACACCAGTATAGACCATCACTTCGGCCAACTGAACGTGATCCAGTCCCTTAAGGAAGCCGGCGTCCAGGTGGCCATCGGCCTTGAAATGTTTCGAGACGACAGCCAGCAGGCCCTTGACCAATGGGTTGCCGGAACTATCAGCGAGGAACAATTCGAGGCGATCTATTACGATAACTGGAACTACCCCTGGCCGGTATACCGCATGATTTTTGACTATGCGCGCCAGGAAAAAATACCGATGATCGGGCTGAATGTGCCCCGGGAAATTACGCGCCAGGTGTCGCAGGGGGGATTCAATTCACTGTCCGAAGAACAGCGGGGCAAGCTGAAAGACGTGAGCTGCCGGGTTGACAAAGAATATATGGATTACATTAAAAGAGCGTTCGGGGGCCATGCCCACGGCCAAATAAATTTTACCTATTTTTGTGAAGCCCAGATGGTCTGGGACACGGCCATGGCGGTCAACACGCTGGATTATCTGAAAAAGGAGCCGGATTCCGTTGTGGTCCTCCTGGCCGGTGCCGGACACGTCCGAAAAGGGGCTGTTCCGCGCCAGATTAGCGACCGTTCGGATGTTCCCCACGCGGTGATTCTGCCCAAAATCGAGGGCATTATTGATAAAGAGACAATCAGCACTAAAGATGCGGATTATATTATGCTGGATTTTTAGTCAGTAAGTATCATGTTCTCGATTCTGTTTCGTTATCATATAAGGAGACTTATAAAATGCCTAAAATTATCGTGTCGCTTCGCTCCATCTTTCTAAAACCGTATCAGTGAGGTTGGGGTACAGAAGGATAGCCAGTTGCGGCCACGGCATTATCATCTGTATAACTATCCCCCTTTGTTAATTAAAATCGATAGAATACATAAATTTTAGGCATTTTAGGCATTTTTTATTTTAGGCATTTTCCAGTTTATCAGGACTGCATAAATATTACCTGTTTCGTGGAATAAATGCTATACACAAATAAGGAACCACCGGTGAACTACTGCAGCAACTGTGGCCAACAACTCACCTATTGCACGCCGCCGGACGATGATCGCCCCAGATATTATTGTGAGGCCTGCCGCACGATCCATTACCAGAATCCGAAGATAGTCGTGGGCTGCATCCCCGAGTGGGAGGGTAAGATTCTCCTTTGCCGCCGGGCCATCGAACCCCGTTACGGCAAGTGGACCCTGCCGGCGGGCTATCTGGAGAACGGCGAAACCGTGGCCGCGGGCGCCGCCCGCGAGACCTATGAGGAAGCCCGGGCAACGGTTGAAAAGCTCACCCCATATGCGCTATATAACATCTGTTACGTAAATCAGGTGTATTTTATGTTTCGCGCCCATCTGAAAGATACCCGTTTTGAGCCGGGCGATGAAAGCCTGGAAGTCGAGCTTTTCGCGGAAGACGAAATTCCCTGGGACGATATTGCCTTCCGGGTATTGCAGGAAACGCTCATACAGTATTTTAAAGACCGCCCAGCCGGAAAATTCCCCTTTTACATGGGGGAGATATTTTCAAATGATTTGGAAAAAGTGTGACGAGGCCGCATGATGCCACTGATCAAAGCTCAAATACCGCAAGCCTGCAAAGGTTATCGCAAAAATAAGCCCCGGGACGTTTGGGCGATCGCTGCCAGCGCGGTGTTGCCGGCGATCCTGTTTATCGTATTGATCCCAATTTTGATTTCCTGCAGCGACAGCCAGCAACAGGAGGCTGCCTCTGCGCCGGCTGAGGTCATGCCCGAGAGCTTTACCTTTTTTGATCTGGGAATCAATTCCCGGCTGGATAAAAAGACCCGCGATGAACTGGGCAACAAGCTGGGGCGTGATGCCATCGAACAACGCAGCATCATGGACCTGAAAATGAACTACAAAGGGTTTCTGCAAACCCATTTTCCGGAATTAAACGCGCTCAACCTGGACTTGAATTTTCCACCGGGTGAACGGGTGGAGCATAATACGGTAAAGCTCATGTACCGCTACGCCCAGAAAAAAAACGTGCCCTTTGATTATGTCGAGCTGGTATTCTCGAATTACACCCAGGCACCCCTTTTGTTTAAAATCAATTTCCGGCAGGATGATGCCGGCATTGTCGACACCCTGAAATCCAAGTACGGGCAACCCCGGGTGATCGCCTGGGAGCAAGAAAACGGCCAATCCGATTACTGGATAAAAAACAGCGACGTTTTAATCGTCTCCCAGGTACCGGATCAGTTCGGAAATCCGAAATATCAAATCGTCATTTATTTCGTTAAGCATCTCAAGCAGCTGATCGCCACCGAACAAAAAGAACGCCAGGAAAAAACGCGCCAGCGAACCCAATCGGGAAAAACAGCTTTCTGATCTCCGATCAGTCGGTGATTGGTTGAATATCCCCGGTTAAATCCGCTTCGCTCATTTTCTTCGAAAATATTTAACGCGGTGAATTGATTTAGTTTAAAGGATGCTATCTATTCTGCCAGTTCAATTATTTCAACTCAGTCAACTTAATCAACCTAATCAACTCAATCAACCAGACAATCACCCGATGCCTACAGGCAACCCGAAAGCCATAGACCCTTGACTAGAATCATTCAACTGACCAATTTCCTCGGTTTGCAAAAAAGCACCGTCGGCATGCTGTTCATGGTGGTCCTGGTGGGGATGGGCGAGCGGATGGCGGAGCGGTTCCTGCCGATATACCTGATCGCCCTGGGCGGCGGGCCGATTGTCATCGGGCTGCTAAACGGCCTCGACAACCTGCTGTCGGCCCTGTACGCCTTTCCCGGGGGGTATTTATCCGACCGCCTGGGGTTCAAAAAAGCCCTGCTGGTCTTTAACCTGTTCGCCATGTTCGGTTATCTGCTGGTGATCCTCATCCCGGCATGGCCGGCGGTGCTGGCAGGCGCGGTTTTTTTCCTTTCCTGGTCGGCTATCTCCCTTCCGGCGACCATGAGCCTGGTGTCCCGGGTTCTGCCCACGGACAAACGCACCATGGGGGTTTCCATGCATTCCCTGGTGCGGCGGATCCCCATGGCACTGGGACCGATCACCGGCGGGTTGTTTATTGGGTTGTGGGGGGAAAAGGACGGTGTGCGCCTGGCCTTTGCGGCCGCCCTGGTGCTGGCGGCGGTGGCGGCGGTAATGCAGCAAAAACTGATCGAAGAAGACACCGCCGGCAAAACCGGCGGCAAGCCTTCCAGGAAGCCGGAAAAAAATCCCCTGCGCCTGATGCGTGTAATGTCTCCGGCTCTAAAGCGGCTGCTGGTGGCTGACATCCTGGTCCGATTCTGCGAGCAAATCCCCTATGCCTTTGTGATTGTCTGGAGTATGAAAATCATTGCCTCGCCGGTGACAGCCTTTCAGTTCGGCATTTTAACGGCCGTTGAGATGGCAACCGCGATGCTTATCTATATCCCGGTCGCCTATTTCGCGGATCGCAGTGCCAAAAAGCCTTTCGTTGTCACCACCTTCGGGTTTTTCACGCTCTTTCCCCTCTGCCTGATGTTCGCCACATCTTTCGAGCTACTGGTGCTGGCCTTTATTTTGAGAGGGTTAAAAGAATTCGGCGAACCCACCCGCAAGGCCCTCATCATGGATCTGGCGCCCGAAGGCCGCAAAGCCGCCATGTTCGGACTTTACTACCTGATTCGTGATGTGGTCGTCTCCCTGGCGGCGTTCGGGGGTGCCTTCCTCTGGCTGATCAGCCCCCAGGTCAACTTCCTGGTAGCCTTTGCCTTTGGCGTCATCGGCACGCTCAGTTTCGCCCTGGCCGGCACTGATTTTACAGAGGACAGAAGTATTTGAATGCGAAATTGGGAGTGTAATGGCATACCGCATGGGGCATCGCACAAACGGATGAACTTCTCCGAAAGCTCAGAATTATCGAAATTTATTCCAGACGCCCTGTTCTCTGAATCTTAGCGCAAATCTGCATTTCGCAACCCGCACCACTAATCGTTTGACCCCATCCGGCCTATTGATATATATTAGGGCTCCACCCGCAGTAAAAAACACATGAATCGGAGCCCGCATGAATCCAGAGGCATTAAAAGCAGAACTTGCTCAGCTTAAAAGAGAACACGCCGCCTATCAAGCCCAGTTCGCATTGTTTGAAAAATTTATTTCGATGACCCGATCGCATGACGAACCGGAAGTCATAAAGGCCATATTGCACGAAGCGATTCAGATCTCAATTGACCTGACCCGCGCGGAACTTGGCAGTCTTATACTACTGGACAGTGACGGCGCCGTCGTCGACAGTATTTTATGCCGCGCTGAACTGTCGCCCGAAGTCAGGGAAGAACTTGTTCGATCGGTATTGAATAAGGGGCTGGCCGGATGGGTATTTCGTCACGGTAAAATCGGCTTGGTCGAAGACACCGAACCAGACGATCGCTGGATTGTGTTCCCCGATCAGCCCTATAGCGCTCGATCGGCCCTGGCCTTACCGATCATCAGCGGAAAGCGGCAGCTTGCCATTCTGACGCTGATGCACTCTGAACCGGGCCATTTCACTGAAGAGCTTGTCAGGCTGATGAAAAACTCGGCCAACCAGATGGCCCTGGTTCTGGAAAACGCCTATCTATTTGACAATCTGAATGAATCGTACACTTCTTTGGGCAAAGCCCAGCGGGAGATTGAATCCTATTCCACAGCGCTCGATAAAGAGCTGAAAAATTGCAGCCGAATTCAACAAAGCTTTTTACCCGGCAAGATGCCGGATGTGCCCGGCTGGGACATCGAAGAGTTTTTTTTCCCCGCCAGACGCGTGTCCGGCGACTTTTACGATGTATTTTCGCTGCCCGGAGACTACGTCGGTATGGCTGTCGGCGATGTGTGCGACAAGGGGGCGGGCGCCGCCCTTTTCATGGCGCTGACGCGCAGCTTGATCCGCATCTTCTCCGGTCAGGCCCAGCTGAGCAGATCGCCGATCAATGCCGAATCCCGGACAGTCGGTGGTTCGCCCAACCCCGACTCAGTGAGGCAATATAGCCAACTGGAGGCAATCCGCACCATTGCATTAACCAATGATTACCTGGCACCCAACAACGAGATGAGCATGTTTGTGACGCTCTTCTTTGGTGTCCTCGATCCCGACACCGGCAAGATGTTGTTCATTAACTGCGGGCATGAACCCGTGTATGTACTCGACGCCAACGGCATCAAGGAAAAAATAGGGCCGACGGGACCGGCTGTCGGCATCATTCCCCATGCGACCTTCGAATATAAAGAAATTGAGCTGGAACCAGGGGAAATTCTATTTGCTTTCACAGATGGGGTAACCGACGCACGGTCGGTGGACGAAAAGCGCTTTACCCGAAAACGTCTGATCTCACTGTTATCTGAACCGGTGACGACCGTATTCGAGCTCATGCAACGGATCGGAACCGAGCTATTCGCTCACATTGGCATGGCCCCCCAGGCCGATGACATTACCATGCTGGCACTGCAACGCAAAATTCAATAACGGATCACGGGCTTAGGTTTGGTGCCCTTACGTTGCAGACTCGGTTTTGTTAGTTGTGTGGGGGTGGATGGGTGGGCAATCACTTCATAAAAATTTTGCGACGACCAGCGTGATATCATCTTCCCGGGGTGCTTTGCCGCGAAAGTCTTCCACTGCCGCAAAAATCGCCCTGCGGATGCCGTCGGCATCCAGGTCAGCGTTTCGACGTATAACCGCTTTAATTCTATCCTTACCGAACATATCGCCTTGCTGGTTGTGCGATTCCATTATCCCGTCGGTGGTCAAAACCAGTATTTGCCCCGACTTGATTTGGACTGTAGACTCCTCATACCGCCAGTCTTCATCAACGCCCAGCGGAATTCCCCCTCCCTTTAATTCCCCGAACTGATTCGAAGCGGGAGAAAAAACCACGGCCGGGTCATGTCCCGCCCTGACCCAGGTCAAGCGCCCGGATTTGCCCTCAACCACCAGGAAGAACAGGGTCATAAATTGATTGGTTTCCATTGTGTCCGCCGAAACCAGGCGATTTACATCGGTAATGATTTCGGCCACCGACCCTGCCTGGGTGACCCGGCTTCGCAAATAGGCCCGTACACTGGCCATGAGCAACGCCGATGAAATCCCATGGCCACTGACATCACCGACGGCTATGGCGTATGCGTCGGAACCCAGGCGCGGCAACTCGATGTAATCATAATAATCCCCGCCGGTCTCATCGCAATACCGGCTGCCGCCTGATATATCGAATTGTATCTTTTCGGGCGGATGCTGGGGCAGCAGGCTTTGCTGCACTTCCTGGGCGACGTTCAAGGCGGCGATGATTTTTTCCAGATGCTTGCTGTATTTGGCTTTTTTTCGAACGGCCACCCGCAGCTTATCCAGGGTGGTTTCGAGCTGTTTTTTATTTTCCAGCAAATCCTGATTGAGCGCGTTTATTTCCTCGAAGGATTCGGCATTTTGCAGGGCAACGACCATGTTGTTGACGACTGTGACCAGCATCTTTTTTTCATCATCCGCATAGGGTCTGCCGATCAGTTTGGACCCCAATCCCATCATGCCCGCCATTTGCCCGTTGACTTTGAAAGGCAGCACGCACACCACGGAGCCGGGCAGCAATTCCAGATCGCCGCAGCGGACATCGATCGCGCCGGGGTCCATCAGGCTATTTTGCATCAGGGTTTTGCTGACGTTTCTTTCCAACTGCTCAAGATCGGCCTCCTGATGGCCCTGGGAAACAAATTGGATCGTTTCACCGGAAGATAAATTAAAAAGCCCGACAAATCCGTCGAGCACCCCGAAATTGCCCATGGTAAACAAAAGGCTGTTTTTGAGAATTCCCTTTATATCCAGTATCCCGAAAATATCTTTGCTGAAATCAAACAGGGTATTGAGCTGATAATTGCATTTTTCGTATTCCTCGACCGCCTGTTCAATATTTTGTTCGGCCTGATTCTGACTTTCCATTTGGCACCTTGA
>JAFDCJ010000523.1 GCA_019312835.1 Deltaproteobacteria bacterium | reverse complement strand
GGCCAGTGGGTTTGTAAAAAATTACATCTGGATGAAATCTGGTGCAGTTTATTCTGTCAAGCCAACCTTGAGCGTTGAACCCCCGAACCTTTGAATCTTTTAAATCAATAACGCTGAATGGTACCCTCACAATTAAATCAGTAAACTCATTTAGAAAGCATATTATACCTAACACAGGGAGGTCATTGCGTGGCACGTATCACAATTGAAGATTGTCTGAAGAAAGTTGAAAATAGATTCTTGCTCGTCAACATGGTGGCCAAACGGGTACGGCAGATCCGTGAAGGATCGGATTATCTCGTAAGTTCACCTAAAAATGAAGACATTGTGGTCTCACTGCGAGAAGTCGCCGCTGGAAAGGTTGTATCGCAGGAGGCCGAGTCGCAGGAAGGGGCGACCGAATGAAAAGCTCTTATTGAGGAAAAAGCGCTCAATAGGGCGTTAATCCGCCTTGGCGGATTGGGTTTTCGTTATTTGATGGGTTGTTCTCAAATCCGCCCGAGATGGACTACAGCCGCAACGTTTCAAGCACTGACGTGCTTTTGCCTTCCCGACCTCCGGTCGAAAATCCAAGCACCCGCTTTGCGGGTGGACGTTGACTCGGAATGGCTGGTTTCTCAGGCTCACGGCTAATTACGAATAACCGATAACTGCAATGCCGAAAGTACCCAGCACATATAAAGCGTTAAACCGGTCCATGGGCAAGGCCCTGCACCGCTACCAGATGATTGCCGACGATGATCGAATTGTGGTTGGGGTTTCAGGTGGTGCGGACAGCTTAACGCTGTTGTGGATGCTGAACGAACGGCTAAAACGGGTACCCATCACCTACGAGCTGTTTGCGGTCTACATTGATCCGGGTTATGAAGGCAGCTTCGGAGAGTCCCTGGAATGGTATGGTGCCAAGCTGGGCGTGCCCATCCGGGTTGATTACACCGATTACGGGCCCTACGCTCACAGCCCTGCGAATCGTGAAAACCCTTGTTTTTTATGCTCACGGTTGCGCCGCAAACGGTTGTTTGAAATCGCCGATGAACTCGTCTGCACCAAGCTGGCCCTGGGACATAACAAGGATGACATCATTGAAACCTTGTTTATGAATATTTGCTACGCAGGCGAAATCAGTACGATGGTGCCTTCCCAGACCTTTTTTCAGGGAAAATTCACGGTCATCCGGCCGCTGGCATTTGCCGATGAGCAGCTTATCAGAAAGTTTGCCCGGGATCAAAAATTTCCTGAATTTATCAACCCATGCCCGAGTGCCGGCTATTCCAAGCGCCAAGAGGTGAAAAATTTTCTGAAGCAGCTTTACCGTACCAATAAAAAAGTCAAGGGCAACATATTCAGGGCCATGAGCCACGTTAATACCGATTATCTTTTGTAGACCAGGAGCTTTAGCCGAGAGATGAAGGACATCCAGAGCCAGCCTGATTTTCGTAAAATACCCATTGATAAGGTTGGGATAAAAAATCTAAGATATCCCATCACCGTACGAGACCGCCGGGATGGATTCCAGCACACCATTGCCACCATCAATATGTTTGTAGATCTGCCCCACAACAACAAGGGCACTCACATGAGCCGATTTGTCGAATTGCTGCATCTGCTGCGCCCCGATGTCTCGCTGGAGAAGTTTTCGGTAATCCTGGAAAATATGAAAAAGCATTTGAATGCCGCTTCGGCCCATCTTGAAATGACCTTTCCCTATTTTATCGAAAAAGCTGCTCCCGTCAGCACCTCGCCGGGATTGATGGACTACACGTGCAGTATCCGCGGTTCCAGTGATGCCAACGGTCGGGTCGATCTCGTTTCGGAAGTTGTCGTGCCCATATCATCAGTATGCCCTTGCTCCATGGAAATCAGCGAAAACGGCGCTCATAACCAGCGGGGTGAAGTGAAACTGTGCACGCGCTTTAAAAAATTTATCTGGATGGAAGATATGATCGAGCTGGTGGAATCGTCGGCATCCTGCGATGTTTTCTCGGTTTTAAAACGGGTTGATGAGAAATCGGTGACCGAAAAGGCTTTTGCAAACCCGAAATTTGTTGAAGACATTGTCCGTGACGTCGCCAAAAAGCTCAACGCTGACGATAATATCACCTGGTTTTCGGTCAGTGCCGAGAATTTCGAATCGATTCATAACCATAGTGCCTATGCCAGCATCACCTCCGGGTAAGATATTCGGCTTTGTAAAATGCCCATCTGCTGCGTTACGCTCGCCTTTCGTCATTCCAGCGTACTGGTCGTACGCCTCACTCCTCAAGACTCGCAAGCCTTGCATATGGACATTTTACAAAGCCTTAATTTAGTGGCCGGTTGAGGACCTTAGAAAAATCTTTTTCTCAAAATCCGCGACGCCTTGCATAGGAGCCTGTTGAAAAGCCTTTTTAATCAATTAGTGGAATAGCTGGAAAAGCGTGCCAAAATTATTCCATGCCTGTCAGTAGGGTCGATCGCCGTGCCGACTATTTAAAACGGATAGATTACATTTATTCGACATTTGACATTTGTCGTTCGTCATTCCTATGGTTAGTCATTTGTCGTTCAATCTAAAATTTTGATTAGCCGGCGCATGATGGGGCGGATGGATTTGCCCGGGGTGTTGACCATGACGACGTAACGATATCTTCCGCCGTTTTGGCTGGCGACATATCCGGCGCGGGTGTTTATGCCATGCAGGGTGCCGGTTTTATAAAAATCTCTTCCCTGTTGGCGCAGCAGCACATAGTTGGGCTCAAACGCCTCCAGCACGCGCATCATTTGTCGGGCCGAAACCCGATTATGCCTGTATATTCCCGAGCCTTCCGCAACTTCCAGGTCTTCGAGCGCTAGTTCTCTGGCGGCGTACGCCAGTGCGGCCTCAACTCCCTTTTCCAGGTTGCCGGGAGGACCATAGGCTTTGATGCCGGCCGAAATGAGCAGTTGATTGGTGGTAAAATTATTGGAATGCTCAAGCAGCCCGGAGATAATTTCTGTCAATGTCAGACGGGAGGGATACCGGAAAATAAGTTTATCGTGGGAGTGATTAACCTTGCCGACCCTGACATCGCCGTTAAGCTGAACGCCTTCCTGTTGCAGGAAATATTCAAAAAGCTTGCCGGCATAGACGGTATTTTCATGGTTGACATGGGAGAGGACAATTCGGCCGGATTTCTCCTGTCTCTGGATTATTTTCTTCTGGGCATAGGGCAGCAACGGGGTCTGGGGTTCGGCACTGACGTATCCCGATGGTGTTTTTTTGAAAAAGACCGTATTGAAATTCACGCACAATGCGCCATTGGGGGCATCGTAAGGCTGGGATGATGAACTGATGCCGGGAATGGTTAACGGCTGGTTGAAATACGTGTCATCGACAATCAGATCGTTGACGATGGTTGACTTCCCGATGAGCGCTGCCAATAGACGGGATATCTCACTGACGATTTCAGAAGTCAGGCGCGGGTCGCCGTAACCTTTGATTTTCAGGTTGGCGTTGTTGTCGAAGAAAAACTCTGTCTGGTAGCGATGGTCGGGTCCCAGATAGTGAAAAGCGACCAGTGAAGTGAAAATTTTTAGAATAGAGGCGGGAATCAGCTTTGTGGTTTCATTCTTAGCCACGGAGATATCACCCTGGGGATCGACCACCAGGATAGCGTCTTCAGTTCCGATGAGCGACGTGACGGCCTCGGGTCCGGCAACACTGAATCCTGTCGTGATACTGACAAACAGCACCACCAAAAGAGTCAGCAGAACAACTGTAACTGGCTGGCTAAACGCCTTCACTCTGGTTAAAGATCCCACCATTCCATCCGTATTCGCCATTCCGAAATCAACGCTGGCTTTCTAACATAATCGTAACGGGTCCTGCGTTAATTAATGCAACCTCCATCATGGCCTTGAAGCGGCCGGTGGCAACATGAATTCCCTGGCTGCGGACCTGTTCAACGAAGTATTCATAAAGATCCGCCGCCAATTCCGGTTCGGCAGCATCCACAAAGGATGGCCGACGCCCTTTGCGGCAATCGGCCAGCAGTGTGAACTGGGAGACGACCATCATTTCGCCGCCGATTTCCAGAAGGGATCGATTCAGCTTGCCATTTTCATCTTCAAAAATTCGAAGATGGGTGATTTTATTTACCAGATAGTCGGCATCGGCAGGACCGTCATTCTGAGCCACCCCAAGCAATACCAGCAGACCGACACCGGTTCGGCCGATAATTTGGCCCTCGACCTTGACCGCGCTTTCTTTGATTCGTTGGATGACGGCGCGCATTGTGTTAGTCAAATAGAAAATTAGTTAATTAGAGAAATAGAAAATTAGAGCAATAGTTTATTCGTCAATTAGTTAAATGGAATAACGTTCATCCTATCATAGTAGCAATTTTTCAATAGTATTCAAACAATATTGTTTGCTGTTGCTGTTATGGTGTTTGACCATGGAACCGTCAAACTGATATCACCCTTATCTGTTGTTCAACTATTTTTCTAATTTTCTATTTAACCAATTGACTAATCCCCGAGAAGATCAGCAAAGGGATTGTTGAATGGTTCCCTGACTTTTTTGCTGCCCGAAGCAGCCGATGAGCTTTTGGCGGGTTTGGCGGGCGGTTTTCTTTTTTGGTTTGCCTCACCCGGAAATGTCTTCATCGATAATGCGATGCGGTTGCGGCTTAAATCCACATCCATGACGGTTACCTCAACCGTTTGCTGCACGCGTACGATATCGGCCGGATTTTTTACAAATTTGTCTGCAAGTTCGCTGATATGCACCAGGCCATCCTGGTGGACACCGACATCGACAAAAGCGCCAAAGGCTGTGACATTGGTCACAATGCCGGGAATCTTCATGCCGGGTTTAAGATCCTCAATTGTTGCGATGTCGCTGGCGAAGGCAAAGGTCTCGAATTGCGCTCTGGGATCGCGACCCGGTTTGGCCAGCTCAGCGATGATATCCTTCAACGTTGGTAGACCGATTTCAGGGGTGACATAGCGGTCAATGTCAATTTTCTCCAGGATCTGCATGTTGCGGATCAACTCCTGGACCTCACAATGCCTGTCTTCGGCCATTTTGGTAACGATATGATAGCTTTCCGGGTGTACGGCGCTGGCATCCAGCGGATTTTTGCTGTTGTTGATTCTTAAAAATCCGGCCGATTGCTCAAAAGCCTTGGGACCGAGCCGCGGAACCTTCCGCAGGCTGCCCCGGCTGGTGAAGGGTCCGTTTTGTTCTCTATATTCGGTGATATTTCCGGCCAGTTGAGGCCCTAAGCCGGAAACATAGGTCAGCAGCTGCACGCTGGCGCGGTTGACATCGACGCCCACGCTGTTAACGCAGCTGATGACGGTGTCATCAAGGGCCTGCTTGAGATCCGATTGATCTACATCATGCTGGTACTGCCCGACGCCGATGGATTTCGGGTCTATCTTGACCAGCTCGGACAGGGGGTCCATCAGGCGCCGACCGATCGAGATGGCGCCTCTGACGGTTAGGTCAAAATCGGGAAACTCCTCGCGGGCCACCGATGAAGCTGAATATATCGACGCCCCGCTTTCATTGACCATAACGATTTCGATCGGACGGTCAAATCTCAAAGCCCTGATAAAGGTTTCGGTTTCCCTCCCGGCCGTGCCGTTGCCAATGGCAATGGCTTCGATATTAAAGCGTCCAGCCAACTTCATGATAGTGGCGGCAGCGGCCTGCCGCTGTTTGTCTGAACCATGGGGAAAGATGGTATCGTTATGCTGGACATTGCCCTGACGGTCCAGGCACACCGTCTTGCAGCCGGTGCGGTAACCGGGATCGATTCCCATGACAGATTTAGCACCCAATGGCGGTGCCAGGAGCAGTTGACGTAAATTTTCAGAAAAAACCTTGATTGCGGTCAGGTCTGCGCGCCTCTTGGTGGCCAGTCTGAGTTCAGTTTCCATCGCCCGGGACAACAGCCGTCTATAACTGTCCTTAACGGCCAGCTTGACCTGGTAGGTATCTTCGCCGTGGCCTTTTAAAAAAAGGCCCTCGAGAACTTTTAGCGCCGCATCTTCGGGGGGATGCATCGATAGATTGAGGAAATCTTCTTTTTCACCGCGGCGCATGGCCAGGATCCGGTGGGAGGGTGCCGTGGCAGCAGTCTCCTGCCAGTCGAAATAATCGCGGTATTTGGCACCTTGTTCTTCTTTGCCGGCGGCAACATGGCTGTGGATAACGGCTTTGGCAAAGTATAATTTTCGCAGCGCTGTTCGGGCCTGGTGATCCTCATTGATGACTTCGGCAATGATGTCGCGGGCACCCGCCAATGCATCTTCAATGGTTTCAACTTCTTTGGCCGGATCCAGAAAATCAGCTGCAGACGCTTGAGGATCGGTTCCGGTCTGATCCCAAAGGATCTGAGCCAGTGGTTCGAGACCTTTTTCCCGGGCAACCATCGCGCGGGTTCGCCGTTTAGGCCGATAGGGCAAATAAAGGTCCTCCAGAGCCGCCAGGCTGGGAGCCGATGCAACTTTTTCATTGAGTTCGTCGTTCAGGTGACCGTTCTCTTCAAGGGATTTGAGGATGGCAGCTCTGCGCTGATCCAACTCGGCTAACTGTTGGAGACGATTGCGGATGAGGGTAATGGACACTTCATCCAGGCTGCCGGTGGCCTCTTTGCGATAGCGAGCGATGAACGGTACGGTGCTGCCGGTTTCCAGCAAAGATGCCACCGCCCGAACCTGGGGATCCTGCAATTCAAGCTCTGTGGATATTTTTTTGATATGGTCGTCGCTCATCTTGACCCCCGGGGTTGATGGGTTGTTTTCAAATCCCGCCATGGCGCTACGATGCACCCGGTTACAACCGCAACGTTGAAAGCACTGTCGTGCTTTTGTCTTCCCCCGCCCATAAGGGCGGGGAAATCCAAGCCACCCGCTTTGCGGGTGGTCGTTGACACTGTTCAAACCGTCATTAAACTTTAGGTTCGGCTTAAAAATTGGAAGTGCATCATATAAAGGGGCCCGGCCAGAAAGTCAACTGAAAGAAATAAGATTGAGGTTTTTAGGTTCAAGGTTCAGCGTTCAAAGGTTCAGCCAATTCAGCTGTACTGTCCACCTGATTTTCATACCCCTGAACCTGACAACCGTGAACCCTGAACCTGTGATAGCCTCTTTATTTTCTTGAAGAAAATTTGTTTATGATATATAAATAAATATACAGGTGCTCGCTATCCTGGGGGGGATTTTCGGGCACTGCCAGTATGTGCATACCTTCGAAAAACCCAAATTTTGCCCCTTCGAACGTACTCTCTTTGGTCATCGACGGTAAAGGTTCTCAGCGGGACGACGCGTTTGCCCTGCAAGAAGGGGCTTTTGGCGAGGTTTTGGTATAAAGGACGGCCAATGGGATTCAACAAGTGGTTTGGTAATAGATTTTTGAAACGCCGCAGCCTGTATTACAAGCTCAATTTAATATTCGGGCTGTTTTTCTTATTCCCGATCCTGGGATTTTTATTTTTCAGCATCAAATATGAGATGCTGAACGACGAATACCTGCCTTTTTTCTTTCTCGGAATTCTGATTTTCTCTTTCATCGCTTTCAACATACTGAAAAATCTATTTGACAAAATCGCCAGCATCTCCGAAACCATGGCGACCAACTATATCACCGAACTCTCCGACAATCAGGTGCAATCGAGTACCGATGAACTTCACTCGATTGTGAACTCCTTTACCACGATCGAGCGACAGTTCAGCAGCACCTTCAAAATGCTTGAGAAAAAAGCGTCCGAAATATCAATTTTAAAAGAGCTTTCGGAGCTTTGCTATGTGACCTTTGATGCCGAAGAAATCCTTTATGTGACCCTGGAGCGGGCATTGGTATTGACCAATTCAGACCTTGGATCCGTTCTGACCCTTGAAAAGAATGGCGCCAAATCGTTTGTGGTGAAGGCCACCGTGGGTCTGGGAAAATTTGTCAAAGCAGGCGACCGAATCGATTTTGAAACCAGCATCGCCAAATATGCGGTGATAAATAAATCACCATTGGTAGTTGAGGATATCGAAAAAGACAAGCGCTTTGGCCGTGCCAACATGGCCCACTATGGATCGAAATCCTTTGTATGCATGCCGATCAAAACCAGCAAGGAAATTATTGGTGTGCTCACCCTTTCTTCGCGCAACAACAGCAAGATATACACTCACAGCGATATCGAAGTGTTAACGCCCCTTTTGAGCAATGCCGCTTTTACCTATGAGAATCTGCGTCTGTTGAAGGAAAACGAACGGGTAGCGGTTCACCAGAAAATTATCGAGAAAATTTTTAAACTGTTCAATTCCAGCTTTCGGGATAATGAACTGATTCGGGCAGTCCTCAATGAGATTCATAGCGTGGTTGCCTATGATGTTGCCATCGTGCTGTCCAAGCATGCCAACAAACCGGACCACTTGATGATATCTGATTTTATCAGCAGCAAGCCGTCCCCGGTCGTCAAAGGCAGTTCATACTCCTACCATGATTCCATCCTTGAAAAAGTGTTCAAGCAGGAAACCGCCCTGGTCCTTGAGGGACAAAATTACGCCAATACCCCCCTGGATCAAACCCTTTTCAAGGATCACGGTTGTCAATCCTGTCTGATGGCACCTTTGAAAATGGAAGGCGAAGTAACCGCAATCCTGGTTCTATTATCCCAAAAACGCGGACAATTCTCAGAGGTCCAAGAGCTATTGAAATGGATCGCCAACGCCCTTTCCCTGGTGCTTGAACGTAACAAGCTGACGGCAGCCGTTGTGAAGCGCAACCAGGAGCTGGACACCATCCGGCAGATCGGCAGCGCGCTGGCGTCATCGACCTTTGATATCAGCAAGGTATTGAAATACACGATGGACATGATCCGGGAGGTCATGAATGTTGAAGCCGGCTCCCTTCTTTTCCTGGAAGACAATGAGCTCGAAATAGCCGTCGCCTTTAACATCAAAATTCAGTCCATGAAGAAGTTTCGCCTGAAGCTGGGGCAGGGCATTGCCGGTTATGTAGCTGCGCGGGGGGAAGCCATTATCGTAAACGATACCGAGAAGTCATCCCATTTTTTCCCCATTATTGATGAGGTCTCGGGCTTTACGACACGGTCAGCCCTTTGCGTACCCATGATATCCCAGGGCAAAGTCATCGGCGTCATCGAAGTCCTCAACAAAATCAATGGTGAATTCGGCTTTGATGACAAGGATCTTTTGCAGGCCATCGCTACGTCGGTCTGCATTGCCCTTGAAAATGCACGCCTCTATAAGGAAACGGTTTCAATGGCTGAACACGAGCGGGATGTTCGCCACATGTTTCAAAAATTCGTTCCCAAGGAAGTACTGGACAAAATTCTGCACGGCTCTGCCAACGGAAAACCCATCATAGAGGAAATTCGAACCATCACACTGCTAAACATTGACATTCGGGGTTTTTCGCGTTTGGCCCTGCAAATTGGATCCCAGAAAACCGTGTCCCTGCTCAACAGTTTTTTTTCAGTGATGTGCGGCATTGTATTCAAGCACCATGGTATCGTTGACAAATACCTCGGCGATGGCTTCCTGGCATTGTTTGGCGCGCCGATAGCCAGCACCAGTGATGCCGATAATGCCATTGCAGCCGCATTTGAAATGAGGCATTCGATTCCTGCCGTGAATAAATTTCTCAAGCAGAAACTGGGTGTCTCGGTAGATATGGGGATTAGTATTCATACCGGTGAAGTCGTTGTCGGCAACATTGGATTTGACAAGAAAATGGATTATACGGTCATCGGAGATTCGGTGAATACGGTATTCAGACTGCAAAATCTGACCAAATCATTTCCCAATGGTATTTTAATCAGCGAGAATACGCTGCGGGCCGTTCGCTCACGCTTGGAAGTTTCCGATGTCGAGATCTCCAGAGAAATTGGCAAGAAAATTGGAAATTTGAAAGTATATGAGCTGATAGACCGCCGAATGGAGAAAGACCGCCGTACGGACAGGGCACCAGCCTCCCTCGCCGGCTAACCCGTTTTTTAGCTGCTACGACTCGGGTTTCCCATCTGATACGCTCCCTTTCACAAATTTTTCTGAAGCAGTCTTGACAAAGGGTTCGGATAAAATTAGGCTTTAGCCATTATTTGTATATGCGATGTGATATGGCTTGTTGGAGGAAATGATAATGACAAACCAGCCCGTGACCCTGAAAGGACAGTTTCTGCTGGCCATGCCGAATCTGCTGGATCCGAATTTCTATCAGACCGTCACCTGTATCTGTGAACACAGTGAAAACGGGGCCTTGGGATTTATCATCAACCGCGTACATCATTCGCTAACCGCCAAGGATATATTCGAGGAATTAGACATCGCGCATGATGCCGGCATGGAATCGAATCCGATTTATCTGGGAGGTCCGGTTCATCTCGGTGAGATCTTTGTCCTCCACGGGCCACCCTTCAATTGGGAAGCGAGCCTGATGATTACGCCGTCACTTGCCATGAGCAACACCAGAGATGTCCTGGAGGCCATTGCAGCCGGCAACGGCCCCCGGGCCTTTATCATCATACTGGGATGCGCCGGTTGGGGGCCGGGTCAGTTAGAATCCGAAATTAAGGAAAATGCCTGGTTGAATTATCCGATATTTGAGGAAAATATTTTTGAGATGCCGGTTGAGCTGCGTTGGGAAGAGGCGGTTAAGAAGATGGGGATCGATCCGGCCTTGCTTTCAGATTCGGCCGGACATGCCTAGTTAATTGCGGCGGTGGGTTATCCTTTGGCTTTTTTCTTGGATTTTGGTTTTTTTTTCTTGAGGCAGACTTTGTCCTTTCTAACAAAAGCGCAAAGTTTCGGATTATAGTATTCTTTGCAGTTTAACGGGTTATACAAAGGGCACTCAGGATGTTTTTCGGACATAAGTCTCTTGTTTCCCTCCTAAATTGGCTTCATTTTTGATGTAATCTCTTAATAGCATAAAACATTAACCTGTACAAGGCTTTAAGTTGATTGACGAGACGGAATAGCGGAGCGATGGACACTTACAACACCTTGAAAGATGAGATCCTGAGGATTAATCAGGAGGTAGCCACGTTGTTCTCTGCGGCCAAATCAATCCCCGGAATGGCGGATTATACTTTTGGCGAATGGGAGAAAACGTGTGAATATCTTCCGGGGCAGCTGGCCGAAAATACCATCCGGGTTGCTATTGTCGGAACGATCAAGTCCGGGAAAAGTACCTTTTTGAATTCTATTTTCAAAGGCGAATATGTCAAGCGAGGCGCCGGTGTTATCACTTCGATTGTTACACGGGTCCGCAACGCCGAGAGACTGCGGGCGAAATTATTTTTTAAATCCTGGGGTGAAATCAATGCCGAGATGGCGCAAGCCCTGGTCCTGTTTCCGTCAATAAACTGGTCGGCGGAAGATGGCCGTTTTGATATCCGGCAAAAAAAAGAACGGGAGAAATTGCAGCACGCCCTTGGCGAATTGAGTGCGGAGCATCTGATTACGCGGTCTACCCGCAATATCAACAATGTCTTGCTGACCTCGTATCTTAAAGGCTATGAATCTGTAAAAGAATTTGTTACGGCGGAGACCGGCATTCAGGTGTATGAAGATGACCGCTTTTCCGCTCACAAAGCCTTTGTCGGCAACGAAACCCTGGCGGTATATTTGAAGGACGTACTGCTGGAGATCAACTCCGATAATGTCCAAAGCAACATTGAGATTGCCGATTGCCAGGGCAGTGACTCATCCAATCCGTTGCATCTGGCCATGATCCAGGATTATTTGTTGCTGACCCATCTGATTGTTTATGTCATCAGCAGCCGCACCGGATTGCGGCAGGCCGACATCCGGTTTTTATCCATGATCAAAAAAATGGGCATCATGGACAACATCGTGTTTGTTGTAAACTGTGATTTTAGTGAGCACGACTCAATTGTGGATCTCCAAAATCTGGTTGGTCGGATTCGTGAAGAGGTCGCCATGATAAAGCCGGATCCGGATATTTACTGCTTTTCAGCGCTCTACAACCTGTTTGCCTCGCTGGAGGACAGTCTTCCGGATAAAGATCGCCAGCGATACGATTATTGGCAAAACGACAAGGATCTCATTGCGTCATCTAACCGCGAGTCGGCTCGATTTGACGCGGTTTTTTATGAACGTCTGGCCCGGAAGCGCTACGCCCTGCTGTTGCGGAACCACATCGAGCGCCTGGGTGTTATTTTAGCCGGAATTGATGATTGGATCGGCCTTAATCGTGACGTCCTTAATAACGATGCCGACAGTGCGGCCTTGATTCTGAAAAAAATTGAGAGTCATCAAAAACGCCTCAATCAGATCAAATTATCGATCAAAAAGACCCTCTCGGGAGCTGTACCGGATATCAGAAAAGAAATTCAACGTGACGTGCATCAGTTCTTAGATGCTCAGGCAGGTCCTGTTGCCAAAGATCTTCGCGGCTTCATTCGCAGCTATACGCCTGCCACCGAAAAATTTCAATCCAACCCCGAGGGCGCGGATTTTTCTCAGAATCTTTACGTATTGTTCCAGGATTTTAAGCAAGCGCTTGACGCACACATTTCCGAGGTGATTAATCCCGAGGTGTTACGATTCGTCAAGGAGAGAGAAAAGCAGATCGAAGCCCATTTTGAAGCACTCATCGTTCCATTTGAATCAATAATAGAAGAAGCTTACGAAGAGTTTAACGGTCTGTTGGGCCGCAAGAACGATCCCACCGTCAAGAGACAATCATCCCAAGCAGGACCTCGAATGGAATCGATGACCAAAACCAGCGGCGTTATCCCTCCTCCGCTGGTGACCGCTTTGCATTATTCCGCCAAAGTCAGAACTGAAGCTATCATGCGCCTGGGATTTTACCGTGCGTTGAAAAATGTTAAAACCCTGTTCAGAAAATCATCGGATCCCAAAGGCAAACAGGCGCTCAAGGCTCTGGAGAATGCCGCCAATCGTATCAAAAGCGAAACCGAGAAATCCGTCGTGTTTAACCTCAAGGATTACAGGGAGAATTTGAAATTCAGATTCCTTTTCAAGCTAATCGATGCGATTTCAGAAAGCTTTGCCCAGGCAGTGTTGGAACGCTTTCAGGCCTATTTCTCCGATCTTTCCGCCACCATTGAAGGTATCGGGACCAATCAGAAAAACAAGACCGGGGCGATGGAGATTTTAGATGATATGGACAAAGTCTGCCAGACGCTCAACAGCAGGATTGATAAAATCCGGGCGGAAATCGAGCAGGCTTCTTAGATCTGATTAAAGAATCATTCCAAGAAAAGAGAATATCGAATATCGAATGTCCAATTTCGAATCACGAAGGAAGGAAAAAACAAGAAGAATTGAGAATATCGAACCGTAAAATTTCGAAGGTCGATTTCGCTGCGCTCAATCTTTATTAAAATAGACAGAATGCATTCCTTCGATATTCGACATTCGCGATTCGATATTCTGCGGTTCGCTATCGATTCTTTCACCTTAACCTTTTAGCCCCATTACCCCTTGAGTTCCTCAAGCCCGTCCTTGGCAAATTGGATCGAATCATCCAGCGTCAGCGCCATCTGATAGTAGCGGATGGCTTTTTCTTTTTCTCCCATTTGCCGATAGTTTGCACCGATGTTGGCATAATCGATGGCCGAGGAGGGATCGAGGGCGATCACCTTTTTAAAATTTTCAATCGCCGCTTCGTGTTCTTGAAGTTTAAAATGGCAAAATCCCATCAGATTATAGATGTCGGTTCTCTCGTGATCCAGCTGTGCGCCCTGCTGCAATATGTCAAGGGCCTGGCGATATTCTCCCATGTCTTTTAGGGCCACGCCCAGATAGGAGTGTATACTGGCAATATCCTGTTCGGTAGGATCGAGGGCCAATGCCCGGCGGAAATGGGCCATAGCGGATTCCGGGTCCTGGATGGACAGGTGGCAGGCCCCCAGGTAAAAGTTTATGTAATACTTGCCGGTCAACGCATCATCCATGGATTTCAACTGCCGGATGGCATCGGGGGGCGGTTGGTTTTCGAAAATGTGCTTGGCGGTAAACATGCCGACACTTGTTCCCAGGGAACGCTCCCTGAAATGAGCGCCGGGTATGATGGTATAAAAAGCCGGAACCTGAAGCTGGTGGTGCATGGTATTAATGACGATCACCTGCAGGTTGATATGCTCAAGAGCCGCCAGGCAATTGATAATCTCAGTTTTAAGATTGTTGCTGGACAGATCTGGCAGCGCGCTGATATCCACTTGCCGGCCGGGGTTCATGATGTAATCGGCCGCCTCAAGGGTGTCATATTTCGGCAGACCGCTGGCGACATAGTTCGCATCAGTATTAAAATCTCCGGCCAGCTGGGCCACTTCGGTCAACGCTCGGCTCAAGGCTTTTTGCGGGTCGGGCGTGGTCCCTGCAGTCCAGACGATTTCACTTAAGGCCGGGAATGTCGCCGGGTCATAGGCCATGGCGCCCACAGTGGGTATTCCGGTATCTAAAGAAAAATCTGACAAATAGAGGTTGACGCCCGCTTTTTTATATTTTTGAAACATTTCCTTCACCAGCGGATCGGTTACGGATTCGGGGCGAATCGCGGCCACTTTTAATTTGTTCTGGCTGACCACGGATGACGTATGCCTTTCAACGACTTCGCAGATTCCCTGGATCAAGGCTTCCTCAACACAATTGCCGGCGGATGGACCGTTAAACTCGTTGATGGCGTAGAACCAGTCAAAGGGGATCAGAACCGCCTCTTCCCGGGTCAGGTTGTACCCCCAGGTCCATTTCAACGGCAGGCTTTCAAATATCTTGCGGGCCACGGGCAGGTCTTCGGAGTCATCATGGACGGATTGGGCAATGAGCTCAAAAGAAATGGCCCGGTCTTTGACATTGGGATAAATATCGGTGAAAAAATTCTCACTATTCCTGGCAAAACTGAAAAAGCTGAATCGTTCAGCCAATTCCATCAACGCGCTGGCTTCGGCCTGCTGAGGGGTGCCGCCTTTGCCCATCTGTTTTTTGGTACCCGTGACAGCCGCGGCATCTTTGCCGCAGGTGCTGAAATATACTGGTATGTCCAACCGACCGTTATCAATACGGATAGCACTTTTTAGGATGTCCAATTCGAGGGTTTTCAGCTTGTCTTTGAAGCGTTTCACGGTTTCTTCGGGTCTGAGTATTTTATCCTGGTCTGTGGTAAACTTTTTGTAGGCATCATTTAATATGACAGTGTAATTCATTGCGTTCCTCGCGTTTTTCAATTGACCGCAAGTTGTTGATTTGATATGAAAGGTTTTCTATCTGTGGGGATGTAGCTCAGATGGGAGAGCGCGGCGTTCGCAACGCCGAGGTCAGGGGTTCGATCCCCCTCATCTCCATATCAAAAAACTCAACCCGCTGTTATTACAGTGGGTTTTTGTTTTAATCAGCCTCAAAAACCTTCGATTCCATCAGCTTACACAAACTCATTACACAAAAACAGCTGGGGTTGAATATTATGAGGCCTTCCCACAGATCTCCGTCTTACATAATTCGTAATCCATACAGCTACTGCTTTCGCATGGTTGTGCCCAAGGATCTTCAGGGCCTTGTCGGCAAGAAGGAAATGCGATATTCTTTAAAAACAGGCTACCTCGGTGAGGCAAAATATAAGGCCCGGCTGCTGGCTGGTCAAGTACAGCGTGTTTTTAAATACGTACGGAAGGGATATTTCGCATTGAGCACACTGTCAGATGAGAAAATCAAACAACTGGTGAGCAAATATAT
>JAFDCJ010000522.1 GCA_019312835.1 Deltaproteobacteria bacterium | reverse complement strand
TGTAAAAGCCCCCAAATGATCCGTTCCCTTACCCCCGACGCCGCGCAGGCCGAACAGGTCATGTGCCTGTTGACGGCGGTCATGAATTTGATCTTATCTTGCAATCTATTAAAGCAAAAATTCACGACCCTCCATTTTAGGCGGTATGGCATGCTTTACGGTGATGAGCGGATCAGGATTGGCGACAGGCGGGATCGTCGGCTGCCAGCTTTTGGTACGGCCGGTCGATGACCGGCAGTGGATCCAGCAGGATCATCATCTCCGGTCTTCGAATCGTATTCCATACCAACCCGTCATAAGAAAAGGATTTGGTTGGCATCCCTATCGAGAAATGCAAATGCGGCCTGATCCCGGCCTTGGAATGGCTGGTGTCGGCCAGAGCACCGATAATGTCTCCTTCCTTCACCATCATGCCGACGCCAATATTGGGATCCGGATCTGTGTGGGCATAAAACGATATGAGCCTTTGGCTGCCGGTAGCTTGGATCTGATGTTCGACCAGGACCGCCTTGCCCAAATAATCTTTGAACATTGCCTGGACCGTGCCAGCGGCCACCACAGGGAAGCGGATGCTGTCATCAATACGCCGTATCCGCCCGGAGCTGTCTCTGTAGAGGCAGAGATCGATACCTTCATGGGGAAAATCCCGCCGACCACGATCGCCCCACCATTTGTTCGGGGAGTTGAACAGCATGCCTTCACAAAAAATCCAGCGGTCAAATCCCCTCAACTCCGGCGCGTTTGCTTCAATGAGCATTTCGGTGAAACGGCTTTTTTTCAACGGCAGGGTTCCGGCGGGGCCTGGATCCAACGATTTTTTCAAATTCATCCTGATCTCCACATCGGTTTTTTTCAACAGGTATTTTTGCCGGCTAACCATATCACAATGAGAAAAAAATCAAAATAAAGATAGTGTCGCCCAAAGGATGGTTGTATCGCTTATCCATGACGGCCATGGCGGTTTGAATCTAGAAACGGCCATCGAATACGATCCAATGGCCTGAGCCGGTGCTATGCAAACCGGGCTCGCCGCACGATGCCGGGCGGCAAAAATTTTTTAATTTCCTGTTGTTTACTTTCCGGACAACATCCTTAATTTAAAAGTGCGCCAATGCACCGGACAGACGACACCCGGTGTGAAAATCAGCGTGCGGGCATCAAGTCAAAAATTTTCTTTTGTGCCGGTCAGGTGCTAAATGGATTTTGTGTATATTTCTCCGGAATTTCCTCCCAATTATGCCCATTTCATCACGCAGCTGCATTCACTGGGCGTCAGAGTCTGGGGTTTGGGCGAGGCGGATTTTTATTTCATGCCCCCAGGCTTGCGCTCGGCTTTAACCTGGTATGTCCAAACGGACTTTAATCATGTCGATGCGGTGCATCACGCAATGAATGAGCTCTTAAAGCAAAAGCGGGCCTGCGGGCCTGCGGGCAATTTTGATCTGGTGGAATCCCACAATGAGCAGTGGCTGAACCTGGAGGCTATCATCAATGAAACATACGGCATTGACGGCATCCAGACCCCGGATCTACCGCGGTTGAAACAGAAATCCATCATGAAGCAGCTTTTCAAAGACCTCGGGCTGCCGGTGGCCAGGGGGGAGCGGATATCCGACATGAAGAAGGCCCTGGGTCTGGCGGATGAATTGGGCTACCCGCTCATATTAAAACCGGACGAAGGGGTCGGTGCCGGCGGCATCTACAGGGTGGATAATGCAAACCAGCTCCAATCCTATCTGCGACAAATTAAAGAGGATTATCTTATCGAGGAATTTATTGAAGGCGACGTGGTCAGCTATGATGGCTTGACCGATTATGACGGCAACATTGTCTATGAAAATTCGCTGGTATACGGCGACGGCGTTCTCGAATACGTTCGGGGCAAAGACACCTTTTTTTACGTCAGCCGCCACATTCCGGCGCAACTGCGGGATACCGGGTGCAAACTGGTGCGGCTGTTTGACATCCGCCGCAAGTTTTTCCATTTTGAATTTTTCAAAACCGGCGAAACCTATATGCCGATTGAAATTAACTGCCGGCCGCCGGGCGGGGCGATCGTGGATATGATGAACTACAGTGTCGATGATGACCTCTACCGGGCTTATGCTGTCATGATTACCGGGGGGCAGGCGGCCGTGCGCGTACCGAAAAAATATTATTGCGGCTATATCGGCCGCAAGGACAAGCCCTACGTTCACAGCCATGATGAGATTGTCGAAACCTTCGGACACCGTCTGGTCGAACATGATCTGAACCCGCCCGTTTTTCGGCAGGCCATGGGAATCGAAAGATATATTTTCCGTTCACCGAATGAGACCGAAATATTCGATATGGCCGCGTTTGCGCTTGAGCTCCGCGATCCGGCAAAGGCCGCCTAATATCCCGGTCGCCATTTCGCACGGAAACCCAGAGCTGCCCCAAAAGGTTATACGCCGGACGCTTTCAAATTTCAGTCCCGCTAAAAATCCGATATGGATAAACCCCTGATAAAAGGATTCACCTATGAACGTTGTTTTCCTGTCGCCTCATTTTCCGCCCCAGTACTTCCGTTTTTGCCGGAGCCTGAAAGCGGCCGGAGCCAATGTACTGGGTATCGGAGACGAGCCCTATGAAAACTTGTCGCCGGACGTGCGCAGCACGCTGACCGAATATTACCGGGTTGATGACATGCACCGCTACGAATCCCTGTTGCGGGCCGGCGGCTTTTTCACCCACCACTACGGAAAAATCGATCGTCTGGATTCCCTCAATGAATACTGGCTGAGCACCGAGGCACGCCTGCGGGACGATTTCAATATTGACGGCGTCCGGGGCGGAGAAATCGATTTCATTCGACGTAAATCCCGCATGAAGGCCAAATTTCGCGAGGCCGGGGTTCCGGTTGCACGCGGAAGACTGGTCCACACCGAGGCGGATGCCCATGCCCTGATTGATGAAACCGGCTATCCGATTGTTGCCAAACCCGACGATGGGGTGGGCGCCCTCGCCACTTATCGGCTTGACAGCAGCGAGGATCTGGCTGCATTTTTAGAGACCAAACCCGACACCGATTACATCATGGAAGAATTCATCTCCGGTACCATCTATTCATTCGACGGACTGGCGGACCGCAGCGGCAACCCCGTGTTCTGCACCGCCCACACGTTCAGCCGGGGGATCATGGAAACCGTCAATGAAGCCGATCACCTATATTATTATTCGCTGCGCGATATCCCGGCCACCCTGGAAAAAATGGGCCGCGAGTGCCTGCGGACTTTCAATGTGAGGGAACGGTTTTTTCACATCGAATTTTTCCGGACGGCGGCCGACCGGTATGTGGCGCTCGAAGTCAATATGCGCCCGCCGGGTGGTTTTACCACCGATATGTTCAACTATGCCTGTGATATCGATATATACCGGATCTGGGCCGAGCTGCTGGTTCACAATCAAGCCGCCGTTAATTACACCCGCAATTACCACTGCTGCTATGCCAGTCGCAAATTCAACCGGCGCTATGCCTACAGCCATGAAGACATCCTGGCGCGATACGGCAGCTGTATGGTCCAGATAGAAAGCGTTCCCGGTGTTTTCAGCAGCGCTTTGGGAGATATCGGGTATATATTCAGATCGCCAAGCCTGGATGAGATTCTCGAAATTGCGCGGTTGATTCACCAGTCACCGGATTAACCACCGTTTTGCGCGTCTCCATGGTTTGAGACAGAGCCTGACTCAGTGGATGTCAAGAAAGGACCGCACGATGCACATCGAACACCACCAGTGGTGGAGCAAACATCTCAATCGCGACATGGCCCTGAAGGTCTACGGACACTGGGGCAAACCCTTTATCGTGTTTCCCTGCTCGCGGGGCCGTTATTTCGACTATGAGGGGATGGGGATGATAGAGGCCATCGCCGGTTTTATCGACGCCGGCAAAATCAAGCTGTTTTGCGTGGACAGTGCTGATGAAGAATCCTGGTATAACTTTGCCATTTCCCCGGCTGATCGCAGCGCACGGCATGAGCGCTATGATCGTTACATCGTGGAAGAGGTGGTTGCGTTTATCCGCACCCAGTGCCAATCAGCGCAGGAGCGGGTGATGGTCAACGGTTGCAGCATGGGGGCTTATCATGCCGTAAACTTTTTTTTAAAACATCCGGATATCTTCGAAGGAACCATCGCCCTCAGCGGCCTTTATCGCCTTGACCGAGCCGAATTTCAAATTGGCGCGGAGGCGCTGGCCGACTGCTATTTCAACTCCCCCTTGAGCTATTTGCCGGGCCTGACGGATACATGGTACCTGGAGCAATACCGCCGCAGCCGGATCATTGTGTGTGTGGGGCAGGGCGCCTGGGAGGACGAAGCCATTGAGGATACCCGTCAACTGGATCATCTGCTGCGGGAAAAATCCGTTCCGGCCTGGATCGACTATTGGGGACATGATGTCAATCACGACTGGCCCTGGTGGTATCGGCAGATGAATTACTTTTTAGCAACGCTATATGGTTGATCCCTTGCAATCAATTTGCCAGCTCCTGCTCCAGGGCTTCGATTCTGCGATCGATTTGGCTGGATGCGGACGTGAACCTGGCCAGA
>JAFDCJ010000521.1 GCA_019312835.1 Deltaproteobacteria bacterium | reverse complement strand
ATGTTTTTGTTTATTTAAATCCGAAATCCCTATCATTCTCCGGTGAATACCGGCTCGCGTTTTTCCAGAAAAGCGCTGAATCCTTCGACGCAATCCTTGGATTTGCCAACGACGGCAGATCCTTCTTTCTCTACTTTAAGTCCTTCCTCTAACCCATTGTAATCAAATGCTGAAATTGCCTTTAAGACTGCGCCGACGGCAAGGGGCGGACGTTTGGCCAAGACGTCGGCAAACGCCAGGGCATCTTGCATTAATTTGTCTTTGGTGGATATCTGATTGATCAAACCGATCGCAAGGGCCTCCTTGGCGCCAATGCGTCTGCTGAACAGGATCATATCCAGGGCCCGGGCTTTGCCGACCACCCGCGTAAGGCGCTGGGTGCCGCCCCAGCCGGGTATGATCCCCAGATTCAATTCGGTAAGACCGATGGTGGCTTTCGGGTCATCTACCATGATTCTGAAATGGCAGCTCAAAGCCAGTTCAAGACCTCCCCCCATGGCAAATCCGTTAATCGCGGCAATAACCGGTTTGGCAAATCGATCGAGACGGGTCCAGATTTCGCGTCCTTTGGGGCTGGTTATATGGGAGTTGGCGGCATCACTGACATCGAAACCGGCTGAAAAGCATTTCTCACCGCCCCCGGTCAAGATCAGCACCCGTATATCTCTGTCGTTTTCAACTTCGTCAACCGCCTTTTCAAAATCTTCCATCAAACCCAGGTTCCAGGCATTCACCGGGGGATGGTTGAGGGTGATGATGGCGATGTGATCCTTTTTCTCCAGTATCAAATTCTCATATGCCATTTTGATCTCCATTATAATTAATTCGTCAGCTTCAATAGCCGATTCTAAGATTAATATCGAACCGCAGAATATCGAAGGAATGAATCGCTTCGCTCTGCTTTTAAATAAATTAGATCGACATAATTCCTTCCTTCGACATTCGGTATTCGTTATTCATTATTCGAAATTCGCTGTTAAAATGATTTGAATGGATATAAAAGCCTTAGCTGTTTAAATGACTTACAAAATAGGTTGCATGGATTCAATGAATGCCTCCAGCCGCGTCTCCACCTGGGCGTCCGAATATACCCGCGGGTCGTTTTGATCGGCTTCGATGACGACGCCCGGCTTGCCAGTCAGTTTGGTCAGATCATCTTGTAATACATACATGCCGACAGAGTAAGGCTTGCAGGAGCGATTGGAGTGCATGATAAAACCGGTCAATGAGAACTCCTCGATCAACTCGGCCAGATATTTGATCCTTTCCTTAAACCCCAGGTTGATGTAGACATCCAGATAGGAACGCGCCAGCGCTTCGTAAACCTCACTGGTTCGGGTAACATCGATATTGCTGTACCCGCCCCAGCTGTTGGCATAGGTCGTGACCACCAGGGTGGTTTTCTTTTCTTCGAAAAAGCTTTCAAGCCGCCGCATTTTAAACCAGATAGGCAAATTGTCCCACAAAACACGGTATTGTTCATCGGGAATGGTACCGATTTTTTTCTCGGCCCGCTCGGCGACCTCGTCATACAGCATTTTATAATAATCCACGCAGGCTTGGGTTCCCCGCAGGGTTACAATGGGCCCCAGGTGAATAAAGGTATCCAGGCTGTTAAACGGCGACGGTACGGTCTGGCCCAGATACAGCATATCCTTCCAATATTTGGACGCCTCCCGGCTCAGCTGCAGGACTTCCATGAAACGGTCGCGGTCAAATGCCCTGCCGGTAAACTCTGATAGAAATTTTTCCAGGTCTTTGAACTGGGAAACGGTGTAATCGACCAGGTCCCGGGTCATGCCGTCGTGCAGAAACGGTGTGTCGACGATAAATAGCGGCACATCATATTTGCGGGCAATGACCTCATACCACTTGATGACGGTCTTGCAAATGTTGGTGGAACACAACAGAAAATGCGGCGCCGGCAGTCCGGCAGCCGGCCCTCCCTGGGTGATGTCGGCGCCGAAATCGGTGCGGGCATAGGCGCACAGATCCATGGAGAACCCTTCGGCCTCTGCGGCTTCCATCAACTCGACGGACTGATGGTTGGCGGCACACATGGCGGCATAATTTTCCGGATAAATCGGCAATATATCCATGGCATATAGAAACTCAACCGGTGCCCCGCTGGTTATCCAGGCAATGGGCTTTTCGGTGGTGGTCTTGGCTTCGATGTAATAATTCGTCAGAAGCTCTTTCATTTTGTGGTAGGCGTTGAATTTGGTCATGGCAGCGTGACTCCTAAGAGTTTTCCCTATCTGAATAGTTTATGGACTTTCCTGGATTTCTCGACATCTCATAAGCTCATAAGTTCTTGAGTTCATCAGCAATGAGCAAACGGGATTTCTGATTCTCTATACCTATAAGCTTATCAACTTACGAACTTACCAACTTATGAGCTTACCTATACAAGCCCACCAACTCATGAACCTATGAGCTTAAGAACTTACGAACTCATGCACTATATTAAATTTTATTTATTCTGCAAAATTTCACAAAATGCACCAATCCTTGTTCGCAGCGCATCAAAGTTGGTCATGGTTAGTTCCAGATCGACAAAACCTGCCGGAATACCCTCTTCCTTGAGCCGGTTCATCAACTGGGGGCGATCGAACGCATCCGGCTCACAAAACTTGACGTACCAGAACAGGACACCGTCGGCACCGGCATCTTTGACCTTCTGCAGCAAATAGGAATGCCGATCATTATCCGGGTTGTAAACGCAGCAGCACGGAACCGGATTAAATAAATATTCGGTGATGCCCTGGGCCAGGTTTTCAGTCTTTAGCTCGCCTTTGGCGGCCGTCCGCCACCCATTGGCGAAATCGTCATCGACCACCCGGATTCCCGAGTCGTCCAATATTTTATAGACCCCGAGCGGATCGAACACCATTCCGGAAAGCAGCAATTTAGGCCGGTTATCGGCAGTGCGCTCAACTTTGTCCAGGTCCTGCAACAATCCTTCAAGCATCGCGTTGTATACATCGACCGGCAGAAAAAAGCCGGCTTTGATGACCGCGTAGAAATCATGATTGGCGAAAAGTCCCGGACTTTCACGCCGGATCCTGTATAACCGGCGCTGCAAGGAACGGGCGCGGCCAAATTGCTTCGATGCCCGATGTAACCTCTCGGGCGTAATTTTCTCGCCGGTGATTTCTTCCAGTCCGCCGGTCACGGATTGAACGACACTTTGCAGATAATCGTTGCGGGCTTGAACGGTCCGCGTGATGGGAATCGACAGCTCCAGCGTCGGTTTGGTGAAAATGCTGCGATAAATTTCCCGTAAATTCACCAGGGTGTCGCAAAGAGAGGTGAAGGCATAGGCTTTGACCATGCCGGCAATCCCACGCAGCTCCAGCTCCAGGATCGATCTTGCAACCGAGCAGCAATAGGATTGCAGATAGGCATCTGAATTTTCAATCGGCAGGTTATTGCCCCAGAGCTGCACGGGGTATCCACCGGCGGCCTCGATCAGCTCCAGCGGAAAATAAGCCGGCATAACGCCAATCACTGGACGGTCCAATTCTTTTTCATACGCTTTGATCGTATCAGAAACATTGGTGACAACATCATGGAAAGGTTGAAACATATTTTCTGCCTCTTCACCGGTTAAGATTCAAAGAGATAAACTGGGCTGTTTCCTATATCTCAACTTTTTCGTTCGCAATCAGAAAATATCTAAAAAGATAAAATATATTTTCTGCTTACAAACCTTCTGAGTCCCAAGCTAAAAAAAATATTGAGTGCGTCTTTACGACATTCAATGCCTGGATTCAGAAAATATTACCAGTCATATTCTTCCCGTTCGATAATCGTCGCCACGCCCTGGCCACCGCCGACGCAGGCATTGGCACAACCGTAGCGGCCGCCCTTCGCTTCCAGGATGCGGGCCAGTGTGCCCGTCAGGCGGATTCCCGTGGCGCCCAGGGGATGACCGATGGCCGTCCCACCGCCCATCACATTAACGGTTTCCGGGTCAAGGCCCAGCTCCGCAATGCAGTTGAGCGCAACAATGGCAAAGGCCTCGTTTATTTCCCAGAAGTCGATGTCCGAGGCTTTTAACCCGGCTTTGTCGAGGGCTTTCTGGCTGGCCGGCACCGGACCGTGCCCCATGATGGTGGGATCCACCCCGGCAAACCCGATGGAGCGAATGGTGGCCAGCGGCTTGATGCCTTTCTTTTTGGCGGTATCTTTGGACATCAGCACCATGGATGTGGCGCCGGCGTTTAACGGCGAAGAGATACCGGCCGTGATGACACCGTTTTTCTTAAATGCCGGTTTGAGGGAGGCAAGGCCTTCCAGGGTCGAGTCCCCGCGCACGGCCTGGTCTTTGTCCACCACCATAGAGGAACCATCGCCCTGCTCGGCTTCAATGGGCATAATTTCACCGTCAAAGAAGCCGTTATCCTGGGCGGCGGCGGCGCGCTGGTGGGAGCGCAGGGCCCATTTGTCCATATCTTCTTTGGAATAGTCGGTCTGGGCAAACAGTTTTTCAGCCGTCAGCCCCATATTCATGGCCGTCATCATGTCCCAGTGCTGGTATTTCGGATCCAGGAACAGGGTCATGTTGGGCACGATGACGCCCCTGTCGGTCAAGTATCCGCCCATGGGCACCCGGGTCATGTGCTCCATGCCGCCAATCATTACAATATCGGCAAATTCCTGGGCAATTTCCATGAACCCGATGTGTATACCGGCCATGGCCGAGCCGCACTGCTGATCAACGAATTTAGCTGCAATGGTATTGGGCAGGTTGGCCAAAAACAAGGGTGTCCGGCCACCGTACGCCCATTGTTCGCTGACGCCCGTGGCGCAGCCCACTAAAAAATCATCGATTTCCGCCGGTTCGACACCGCTGCGCTTGATGACTTCCGGTAAAATTTTGGCCAGCAGCTCATCGGCTCGCAATTTACAGAACCAATCCCGGGCCGGATCATTGGGTCTGGAACGGGCTTGGGCGGTTCTCAAATATCCGGCAATGACGACTTCTTTCATGACATACCTCCCTGGTTAGTTGATTAAGTTTGTTGAGTTGAATAAGTTGATTAAGTTAGCTAAGCTAACTGGTTACCTTTATTACTAAATCAACCAGTCAACCAATCAACCTAATCAACTAAATTTTATTCCTGATAAAATGTCTTTCCGGATTCGGCCATTTCTTTGATCAGATCCGCCGGTTTGAAGCGCAGCCCGTATTGCGCTTCAAGGGCCACCAGCTGTTCATAGACATTTTTAATTCCCCACTTGTCGGCATAGCGCAGAATGCCGCCCCGGTAAGGGGGAAAGCCGGTACCGTAGATCATCGCCAGATCCATATCCTGGGGACGATCACAAATGCCCTCTTCGATCATCAAAGCGGCTTCATTGATGCCCAGCGCCAGCATCGCATCGATGACCGCTTGTGGCGACATTTGCTTGGGGGACACGTTGTTGTCTATGAGATATTTCTGGACCGCATCGACAACCACCGGATTGGGAACCGGCTGGCCGCCGCTGTAATCGAAATAACCGGCACCGGTTTTGCGCCCGTAGCACCCGGTCTGATAGATGACCTCGGTGAGCGGATGCACCTTGTAGCGCTCCCCCAATCGCTTCTCAAAGGTTTTGTTGACGTGATAGTTGATGTCGATGCCGGTGAGATCCGCCAGGGTGGCCGGCCCCATGGGCATGCCGAATTCTAGCATGGCCGTTTCGATGGTCGCACCGTCCACGCCGTCGGCCGACAGATAGACCGCCCCGCCGAAAAGTCCGCCCAGCTGGCGTGACACGTAGAATCCGGGGCCGTCATTGACGACGATGGGTATTTTTTTGATGGCCCGGGCAAAGGCCACGCTGGTCGCCAGGGTTTGATCGGATGTTTTTGCGGCACAGATGATTTCCAGCAGCATCATGCGATGGGCCGGATTGAAAAAGTGCAGACCGATCATCCGTCCGGGGTCATCCAGGATGGCCGCCATTTCGGTTATGGGCAGCGCCGATGTGTTGGTGGCAAAAATCACGTCCGGCCGGCAGATGCCCCCGAGCTTTTTCCAGATGTCCTGTTTGACCTGCATGTCTTCCAGAACCGCCTCGATGATCAGGTCGACGTCTTTCAAATCCTCCAGAACGGTTGTGGTGGTAAGCTGATTTTCGAGCATCTTCTCGAGATCAGCCGGTTTCATTTTCTTTTTCTTGATGGGGTATTCAAAGGTCTTGCGAACCGACCCGACGCCCTTTTCCAGGGCCGCATCGGTGATATCCCACAAGACGGTTTCAAAATCACCCTTGAGCAGCAGGTTGATGATTCCGGACCCCATCACACCGCCGCCGAGCATGGCCACTTTTTTGATTGTGGCCGGCTCGAGTCCCTCGATGCGGGGCAGCCTGCCGGCAGCACGGGTGTTGAGAAAAATGCCGATCAAATTTTTGGCCACGTCGGACACGGCACAGTCGGCAAACAAATCGGCTTCCCGTTTCAGGTCCGCATCGATGTCGTAGCTAAGGCCTTTGTCAATGGCTTCCACTGCTTTAAAAGGCGCAATATACCCCTTGGCCTGGGCAGCGGTCATCGCCTTGGTGAAATCCATCATGGCCTTTTTTTCGGCCGCACTGGGAATCCAGTGGTGGCGGTTGCGGGTGGCCCGCATTCTGATATTCAACTCTTTCGAGACAAAGCGCCCGGCGGCTTTCACCGCAGCATCAACAAGGCTGTCAGGATCGGCAACCTCGTCCACCAATCCCCGCTGCTGGGCCACTTCGGCCTTAATGGGTTTGCCGATGGTAATCATCTCTAACGCATACCGTAAGCCGATCAGGCGTGGCAGGCGCTGGGTGCCGCCGGCTCCCGGGATAAGCCCGATCTGAACCTCTGGCTGGCCCAGATTGACGCCTTTGACCGCCACGCGATAATGACAGCACATGGCAATTTCCAGGCCGCCGCCCAGGCAGTTGCCATTGATGGCCGCCACCACGGCCTTGGGACCGGTTTCGATGTGGTTCATAAATTTCATGCCCTCCATCATCCCCGCTACGAGCGCATCTTTGTTCTCGACCTTCTGCACTTCGGTGATATCCGCACCGGCGATGAAATTTTTCCCCGTTCCGGTCAACACGATGGCTTTCACCGCTTCATCACCATAGGCCTCACCGAAGGCCTCCGCCAGATCGGCGCGAAACTGGGTCGACAGCTGATTCACCGGCGGATTGTTCATCGTGAATACAGCCACATTGTCCCTGATTTCCACCTGGATGGTCTGGTAGTCTGTTTTCATACCTCTTTCCCCCTACGTTCTCTGTTAGCTATATGTTTTTGGCATGCAGTTTATCATATTTCACCAGATGACAGATGTCAGAGGACAGATGACAGAAAACAATACGGAAAGTTCAGAATTCTCCTTTTTTCCTCTGTCGTCTGACTTCTGTCCTCTGTCCTCTTAGGATAGACACCTGAAACCTTCTAATAGTTGACAAATAGCCATTAACTGCCCTTTTTGGCCGCGTCCTCCTCCCGTAATACTTTTCGAAGGATTTTACCCACCGCGGATTTGGGCAGATCATCACGAAATTCGACTATTTTGGGGGCTTTGTAGGCGGCCAGCTTTTCTCTGCAAAAACCGATGATGTCCTCCTCGCTGAGGGTCTCCCCTTTTTTAACCACCACAAATGCCTTGACTGTCTCTCCCCTGTACTCGTCCGGAATTCCCACCGTCACCGCATCGGCGACCTTGGGGTGCCGGTAAAGCACCTCGTCGACTTCCCGGGGATAGATGTTGTATCCCCCGGCAATGATCATGTCTTTTTTGCGGTCCACGATGGCAAAGTAGTCGTCATCGTCCTGCACGACGATGTCGCCGGTACACAGCCAGCCGTTTTTCATCTGCCCGGCGGTCTCCGCCGGGTTGTTCCAGTATTCTTTCATGATCAGCGGGCTGCGGATGATCAGTTCCCCCGGCTCACCCCGGTTCACATCCTCTTGGCCGCTTTCGATATCGACGACCCTGACATCGGTATCCGGAAAAGGGATGCCTATGCTGCCGGCTTTGCTCATGCCCAGCAGCGGATTGGCAATGCCCAGGGAGGTGGTTTCGCTCATTCCCCAGCCTTCGCCATAGTTGATGCCCATGTCCTGGGTCTGATCGATAAGCTCCGTGGGCAAAGGGCCTCCGCCGCTGTTGAACAACCCCAGCTTTTTACCCAGTTCCAGTTCCGCGGCCCTGGGATGGTTGATGACCGCGTTGATCATGGTCGGAACGGCCGGGAAAAAGGTAATCTGTTTGAAATTGGCCAGAATACCCATAAACTCATCAATTTCAAAGCGCGGTACCAGGATCTGGGTGGCACAATTAAACATGCCCCAGCTCAAGACGACAATGGTGCCGTATACATGAAAAAACGGTAAGAGGGCCATGACATTGCGTTTTTCCGGAGGCGTCAGACCTGTAAAAGCGGACCCCCACAGGGAGCATTGCATGGTGGCGGCAACCAGATTGCCATGGGTGAGAACGGCTCCTTTGGGCAAACCGGTGGTCCCGCCGGTAAACTGGATCAGGGCCGGGTCCTGCGGCGATATGTCGATGCGGGGCAAAGGGGTGTCGGATGAATTTTCCAGCAGCCGGGAGAAATGATGCCACCCTTGCTCCAGTTCCAATTCCTCGGGCGTGCTCTGGCCGAATCCGTCGATGTAATCGGTCACCCGGGTAACGACCACCCGGGGGATGTCCACTTCCACGCAAAGGGGCCGGATATGGGGCAACACCATATCAAAGGTAAAAAGTGTCGAAACACCCGTGTCGGCGGTCAACCCTTTGAGCTCATCCACCGTGTACATAGGATTCAGGTTGACGACCACGGCTCCCAGATTCAATGCGGCATAATAAGCGATGATGTACTGGGGGCAATTGGGCAGGTGGAGCCCGATGCGATCACCCTTTTTAACGCCCAGCGCTCCCAGGGCAGCGGCCATCAGGTGAACCTGCTGCCGGAGCTCCCAGAAGGTAATTTCGGTGCCGTAGAAATTGGTGGCCGGTTTGTCCGGAAAACTGTTGGCCGGAATGTTTAGAAAGTAATGGGCGGGAACGCGCGGGTAACGAATGGTCAGCGGAACATTGTAGTCGTAATGGCGCTGCCAGGGTCTACTTTCCATGAAACACCCCCATTGTTTGAAACTGACGGTTTGTAGATACGTGTATTGCTGTTTTGTCATTCCGGGCTTGACACGGAATCCAGTCTCTTTTCAGCTGTGAGGGTATCTGGATGCCGGATCAAGTCCGGCATGACAAACAGACGTTGACAGCAATTTTTCAACGACAACATAGCAATGAACTTAGTCAACTTATTAAACTTAATCAACTCAATCAACTCTTTACTAACCTATAGTCCCCCAAAGCCCTCATCTGCAATTTCGATGGCGGCAGCACACCCGCTCTGGATGGCATCCATTTTTCCCAAAGTCTGCGCAAGCTCGGTCTGAATGAAAAATTCGGCGGTTTTGATTTGTCCTTCGTAAAAGGCGATATCCTTCTTTTTCGATTTGGCGGCCAGCTTCTCGCTGGCCACCACCGCCCGCCACAGCAGCATCCAGGCCATGATGGTATCTCCCATCGCATACAAAAACGGTAGGGCATGGGCAAAGGCAGTCTTAAAATCCGCGGACATGGCCATCTGACCGATGTGCAGCGCCGTTTCACCCAGGCGGTTGGCAACCTTTTCAACTTTTTCGGAAATGTGGGCCAACCCGTCCATTTCTTTGGCCCGGGCCGCCATTGTTTGAATTTCTCCGAGGAAACTCATAAAGACGGCGCCTTTTTTCATGCCGAT
>JAFDCJ010000520.1 GCA_019312835.1 Deltaproteobacteria bacterium | reverse complement strand
TGAACCACTGGACCTCGCCGGTTGCAGGTTCGATCACGCCCCGGGCCGCCCAGACGCAGCTGTAGGGCACCTCGCCCTTTTCGGGGTAGTCCTCGTAGATCACCGAGCGCTGCGGGCCGCCCACCCCGTAAAGGTCGTCGGCCCAGTAGGCATCGTCGCCCGGGTAGTCAAGCGTGCACACGGTGCCCTCGGCGGTTTCGCGGCAGATCTCGCAGGGGTCAGGCTGGCCATCCCCGTCCGTGTCGGGGCAGACCTCGATGGCGTAGCCTGGCCGCCCGCCCCGGCAGTACTTGTCGGTCCAGGCCACGAAGATCTTGTTGTCCTTGACCTTGAGCATGGGTTTATAGGATTCTCCCGGGTAATCAACCAGGGACGACTTGCCGGCGGTCTTGGACAGGTTCCTGCGCTTCCAGGTGTCGCCGTCGTCTCTTGAAATGGCGGCGAACACGTCCAATGCGCCGGTGTCCTCGTCTTCGTCGAGATAGGTCACGACGATCGGTTTGGCCTCGCCCCGCGTCTCGATCACATTGCCGTCCGCGTCGTGGTAAACCACCTCGGTTGGGCTCCCGTCCGGCCGCTGGGCCGGGACGTAAACCGGCATAATCTCAATCTTGGCCTTGTCGCTTTTCATATCGGGGGTCTTGGAGATGTTTCGCTTCATCAGGTTGGCGGCCTGCTGCCCGGAGTTGAGGTTATCCAGCGCCTCCTCCTTGGTCACGGCGGTCAGGGCAACCTCGCCGGCGCAGGCGGCCACGGTGGCATCGATCAGTAAGCCTACGGCTTCGTCATCGGCGAAGAAATCCTCCGGCTCCGGCAGCGTGCCAGGCAACGCGCTCTCCAGGCAGGCGATCACCGGCTCGGTGATGTTGATCCCGCCCTGCGCCGGGTTGCCGTCCGCGTCCAGACTCTGCACGAGCCTGGCCACGTTGAGGACCCGGTCGTCCTCCAGGTCGGCCCCACCGAACAGGTCCATCGGCGAGACCCGGCGGTCGCCGAGGGCGTCGCCCAGAGGCAGGCTGCCCACGGAAAAAGCGACGCGCTCTTCGGGGATGAAGTCGAATTGCCCGGAGTCTCCGGTCACCCCAGACTGCGTGGGCGTCTCATACGTCAGCCCTTTTACGTTGGCGTCGATGAAGTGCCCCCGCTCGACCTTGGCCAGGGGGTAGGTGACGTACCAGGCCCACACGGCCTCTTCTTTGTCAATCCGGTCAAAAATTCCCAAGAAGTTCTGGGAATATGCGGATTGGGGGATGTCCACCCAGTTCTCCGTACCGTCCTCATTAAAGCCGTTTTGCTCATACAGTTCGACGCGGACGATGACGTAGCGGTTGGGCGGGCACTTTTCCGGGTCGACCCCCCAGCAGATCGCGGATTCTCCTTTGGGAATCAGCTCCTCGAAGGGAATCACCTGCATGTGGTCGTCGGCCAGATATCCGTAGGTCCCCAGGTAGTCCGTCTTGTAATCAAATTTGCCGGCTACGGGCTTGCCTTTTTTGTCTATGACCCTGTCAAATTCCTCCAGGTACTCGACGACATGGATATTGACCTTCTCGAGCTTGAAGCCTTCATCGGGGATGACTTTGATTTTCAGCTCGCCTCTGGTGTTCAAGTAGATGACTTCGCCCACATCCACCCAATCATCAGGGGCAGCACCATCAATCCAGTCCTTGCACATCATCCTGGTTTTGACCGGCCAGCGCAGCTCCTGCTCGGCACCGGCGTTAGTGGCAAACACGCACAGCGCCATGAACAGAAATATGCACAAAAACTTTTGCGTAAATTTAATCATGATCTTCACCTCCTTGGTTGATTCGGTTATGGCGATCGGTCCTGATCTTTAGACCTGCCATCCGAAAAACGGGGGGGGAATCCGATCGCCTCCAATGGTTTGACGTTGTCGGCCGATATGCTAGCACCCCCTTTCGGCTGGCAATGTCCCGTGATGCGGGATTGATCCCGCGCCTTTCATTATTGCTGGTCGCATTCGGGCATCGGTATGCGGTATCACTGCTGGTTTCGCGGTGTCGTGGCGGGCTTGATACCGAAATTTTTACAGATCAAAAAATGTGCCATGATGGAAATGCGCCGTCGATGGGCGCACCGAAATGTATGATTGTATTAAATATTGGCGGGTTATCCGGTGGGTCGGCAGGCGGAAGTAAAAGATCCTGCCATGCGGGGGATGCGACATGGCACGGTATGAGACGGCAAACTTTGTGCCACGGCGCATTTTCAAAACGAAGGCAATGGCCTTAACTGCTCTAAATAGGCCTTTGCTGAGTTCTGATTTCGGGCTTGCCGGGGTCCCTAAAGGTTGCAGCGAATCGGCCGCCTTGCCCTGCTTGCCGGTGCTGCGCTGTGGTGCGCTCCAGATTCGCCTGCGATCGGCCCAATTGGTGCAGAAGCATAGGAAGGCATTGCGGCCGTCCGAACCCAACCCTCACGACAGCGCAATGCCGTATTTTTGCATCTTGCGGTAGATGGTGCGGCGGCTGATGCCCAGCAACTCGGCGGCCCTGGATTTGTTCCAGCGCGCCTTGCGCAGGGTCCGGCGGATGGCTTCGGCCTCTTGCTCCTCAGTCATGGGCACCGCATCGGACGCACTGCCTTGAAGCTTTTTGAATTCCGCCGGCAGATGGTTTACGGTAATGGCGCCTTCGTGGCAGCAAATGAAAGCGTGCTCCAGGGTGTTTTCAAGCTCCCGCACGTTGCCGGGCCATGGGTAGTTGCCGAACATCTTCCAGACGTCGGTGGAGATATTTTTAATCTTTTTTTTGAATTTCTGATTGAACAGGGCCAGAAAGTGCTCTACCAGGATCGGGATGTCCTCCGCGCGCTCGCGCAGTGGCGGCAGTTTGATCTCCACCACCTTAAGCCGGTAGTAAAGGTCTTCCCGGAAGTCCCCGCCGGCTAATTTCTGCTTCAAGTCCCGGTTGGTGGCCGCCACTACCCTGACGTTCACCTTGATGGGGGTAGAATCCCCCACGCGCTCGAACTCCATGGTTTCCAGAACCCGCAGCAGGCGCAGTTGCATGCGCGGGCTTATCTCGCCGATTTCGTCGAGAAACAGGGTGCCGCCGTCGGCCCGCTGGAAGCGGCCGATTTTGTCTTTGACCGCGCCAGTGAAAGCACCGGCCACATGCCCGAACAGCTCGCTTTCCAGCAGATTTTCCGACAGGGCCGCACAGTTGACCTTGACCAGGGGTTTTCCCCGGCGCTCGCCGAAGCGGTGCAGCTCCTCCACCACCAGCTCCTTGCCGGTGCCGCT
>JAFDCJ010000519.1 GCA_019312835.1 Deltaproteobacteria bacterium | reverse complement strand
TACCCATGATTCTGTATGCGGTCATGTCGGACAGCTCCGTTGTCCAGCTCTTTGTCGCCGGCATCATTCCCGGTGTCCTGGGCGGCACCATCATGATGGGGGTCTGCTACTGGTTTGCGGTAAAATACAATTACCCGGTGGAAGAAGTCTTCCAGCTGAAACGATTGTGGTCCACCTTCAAAGCCGCCTCCTGGGCCTTTTTGCTGCCCCTGATCATCCTCGGCGGCATTTTCGGCGGAATCGTCACCGCCACCGAAGGGGCCGGCCTGGCCGTGGCCGCATCCCTGTTTATCGGCGCCGTTATCTACCGCGAGCTCAACTGGCAGCATCTGCGCAAAGCCATCATCGACGGCGGCATATCGACCGCGGTGGTCATGCTGCTGGTCGCGTCTTCCGCCCTGGTCGGAAATTACCTGACCGAGCTTCAAGTTCCCCAGGAACTGGCGGCAGCCATTACCCAGTGGACCAGTAATCGCTATGCGGTTTTGGCCTTACTGAATGTGTTTTTTCTGGTGGTCGGGCTTTTTTTGCATTCGGCGGCTGCCATCATCCTGGTGGTGCCCATCGTCATGCCCCTCGTGAACGCCGTCGGCATCGATCCGGTTCACTTCGGGCTCATCGTCACCCTCAATCTCGGTATCGGCCAGCAGACACCGCCGGTGGCCAGCGTACTGATCACCGCCTGTTCGGTCGCCAAAGCGGACATCTGGGAAGTCAGCCGGGTCAATGTCTTTTTTGTCGCGGTCATCGTGATGGTCCTCCTGCTGATCACCTATGTCCCGGCCATACCCATGTCGCTGGTGAGGCTGTTTTACGGTTAGCGCATTTGTCAATTTGACGTTCCGAAAGCGGTGGTATGCCGGGTTTGGTTTGTCGCTTTGGTCTAATATGGTGCGCTTGACACGCTCTTTCCGCATACATAGGTTTTTCACATGCTATGGCTGTTGTTATGGCTTTTTTCTGAATGGCCGCTGACTTTCAGCCAGATAAAATCCCCCTGTCCCCCTTTACAAAGGGGGAACTCAATATCGAAAAAATTGGCATAACCACCTAATCTAAAAGATAACAAAATCAGCTGGTGCAAAACTTTCCCCCTTTGAAAAAGGGGGATCAAGGGGGATTTAATCCAAGTGTCGGGCGGAACACCGTTCCAACAATCATAAAATATCAGATTTTACAAGGAAGCAAAATGGATCTGTCCCTACTCGACATCACCGGTGATTGCCACAGCGACCCCCAAACACTGGAAAAATTCAGCCGTGACATGAGCGCCTACCGGATTGTGCCGGCCCTGGTGGTGGAGCCGAAAACCGAAGAAGACGTCATCAAAACCGTTCAGTTTACCGGGAAAGAGGGCCTGTCCATCGTACCCCGGTCCGGGGGCAGTGATCTGAGCGGCGCCTCCATCGGACCGGGCGTCATTCTCAATTTCAAAAAGCACCTCAACCAGCCCCTGGTGGTGGACCAGGAGACGATTGTCCAGCCGGGAATGATCCTGGCCGACCTGGTAAAGCAGCTGAGCGATCACAGTTTGATGCTGCCGGCCATCCCGTCGAGCAACCCCATCTGCGCTTTGGGCGGCAACGTCGGCACCCGGGCGGTCGGCCCTAAAACCGCCAAATACGGCACCATCGATGCGTTTGTGACTTCTTTGCGGTTTGTCACGGCCCGGGGGGAAGTCGTCGACACCAACCGCTCCCTGCCTGAATATCTGGAGACCGGCTTGCGTAAGATTCAGCAGGCCTATCTGGCGGACGAGGCCGGACGGGCGATTGTCGCGCGAAGGCCGCATATTGCCGGCGGCTATAATCTGAAGGCTTTTGAACAATACGACCAGATGGGTGAGCTGGCGGCGCATTTGCTGATCGGCAGTGTCGGCACATTGGGCATTGTCACCGAAATACGGTTGAAGCCGATCGAGCTGCGGGCATCCAAGGGAACCCTGGTGGCCCATTTCAGAGATTATGACGAGTTCACCGAAGCCAGCCTGCGCCTAAAGGAGCTGGACCCGGCCGCCCTGGAGTACTCGGACGCCTCCTGCTGCCGCCACGTTGACGGCACGATCCTCAACCTGGAAGATCCCGACATTGTGGCCACCCTGGTGGCCGAGTTTGACGATTCAGCCGAAAAGGTGCAAACCGGCCGGGAAATAATCGCCGGATACGATATCGCGCGCCTGTGGGAAATCAATGCCGGCAGCCCGGAAGAGGCGGCCCTGTGGCAGGACCGCCGCCGGATTCAGCCCTCTCTGCTGAAATATTGCCGTGAGCATAATTTGCTCCTGCTGCCGATCATCGATGACATCACCATCCACGTCAAAGATTTCGGTCCGGTGGTCCGGGATCTCGAAGATTTGATGCGGCGTCTGGGAATCGAAATTTCTTTTTACGGGCACGCCGGTTTCGGCAGTATCCACGCACGGCCTTACTTTGATCCATCCCATGAGAACCTGAAAGAACAGATCGAAACGGTTTCCCGGGAGTCTTTTAAAATCCTGCAAAATTATCATGGCACCCTGGTGGGCGAGCACAATGCCGGCCGTTCGCGCTCCATCTATCTCAGGGAGGAGCTGGGCACCGCCTTTGCTTACCTCCAGGAAATCAAGCAGTTATTCGACCCCGATGATATTCTGAATCCCGGCACGCTCTTTTCAAATGACCCCATCAGCACCCACATGGATTTCACCGTGCGCTGAATAAACTCGGGGACCCTGCCAGCAGGGTCCCCGATAAATGAACCAAAAACACAGCCGATAAGTGCTTAATACACCCGGACCGTGTAATCTGTATTATTGGCCGGATCGATCACATGGACCGCGCAGGCAATGCAGGGATCCAGCGAATGCACGGTGCGCAGAATTTCCAAAGGTTTTGAAGGATCCGCCACCGGGGTTCCGATCAGGGCCTCCTCGGCCGGGCCGCGCTTGTCGGCCGCACACCGGGGACCGAAGTTCCAGGTGGAGGGAATGACCATCTGATAGTTGCCGATCTTCTGGTTCTGAATTTCGATCCAGTGCCCCACCGCCCCCCGGGGGGCTTCGTTCAGGCCCACTCCGGAAGCTGTCATGGGCATGGCCGCGGACTGGTAAGTAGCTTCGCCGATCTGAATTTGATCCAGCCAGCTGTACATCTCGTTGGCAATGATCCGGGTTTCAAGGGCCCTGGCAGCGGTTCGCCCCAGGGTGGAGTACAGATCACCCGGTGACAGCCCGGTGATCGACAGAAAATCATTGATCGCCTGGCGGGCCTGGGACTGATTGTTACCATACGCCACCAGCATTCTGGCCAGCGGTCCGGCTTCCATGGGCTCCCCCTGGTACCGGGGTGCTTTCAGCCAGCTATAGCGGTCGGCCGTGTCGATGCCGGTGTAATTCGGTATGGTCTCCCCTGTTGACGGATGACGGGAGGCCTCTCCGGAATACCAGCTGTGCCTGACATGTTCCTCAATCGCGCTGGTATCAACACCCACCGGTGCGTTCCGTCGGAGAATGGCTCCCCGTGGGAAAAACAGGCTGGCAGGTTCCGAGGCACTCTGGGGGAATTCACCGAAAGCCAGAAAATTCTGGCTGCCGCCATGGGCGGTCCAATCACTGTAGGCCTGGGCCAGCAACACCACATCCGGAAGATAGACGGTGTCGATGAACTTCTTGGTCTCATCTAAGATGGCGCGAAACTCGTTGATGCGGGCATCATTGAGATCATAGCGGCAGGTCACCCCTCCCACCCTGAGGTTCTGGGAGTGCGGATTCTTGCCGCCGAAAAGCGCGTGCAGCCGGGCCGTATTGGTCTGCAACCGGAGGGCTTCAAGGTAGTGGCCGGCCAGCAGCAGGTTTTCTTCGGGATCGAGCAGATAGGCCTCATGGCCCCAGTAGCCGCCGGCAAAGGGCCCCAGCTGGCCTCCGTTCGCAAATGCCTGCAGGCGATCCTGCGCGGCTTTAAAATCGATGGGGGCGGCAACGGGAGTGACCGCCCGGGCAAGATCCGCAGTGATACCCGGATCGGCGGACAAAGCGCTTATCAGATCCACCCAGTCCAGCGCGTGCAGATGGTAAAAGTGCACGATATGATCGTGTAAAAACTGGGCGCCCATCATCAGATTACGAACCACGCGGGCATTGACGGGCACGGCGAGGCCCAGGGCATCTTCCACGCAGCGCACGGAAGTCGAGCCATGCACATAGGTGCAGACACCGCACAGACGCTGGGTAATCAGCCAGGCTTCTTCCGGATTGCGATCCCGTAAAATCATTTCGATGCCGCGAAAAAGAGTGCCGCTGCTCCAGGCATCGACGACTGCGCCGTTGCTGATCTCGACCTCGAGGCGCAGATGTCCCTCGATCCGGGTTATGGGATCGATGACGATCCGGCTGGGAGAGGTCGGCGGCGGTTCTTGAGGCGGCAGCGCAGTGTCGATGATCGTCACCACATGGGTGGCAGTTTTGCCGCCAAAAGTAGCGGTAAGCATGCAGGCGGTATTTGCCGGCACATCACCGGTTGTCAACCTACCGTCACTGATTGTGGCAAGCCTTGAATTCACCTGCCAGCCCGCCTGGCCGGTCACGTTTGCCTGTGTGCCGTTGCGAAAATGCGCCGTGCAGGTGAATGCAGTCGCATCATTCTCGTTGACCTGCGACGGTCCGGAAATCTCAATGGACGAAGGTTTTGGATCCCGGGTCTTGTCTTTGCCGGGAGGTATTCGGTCTGGTTTCGGCATGTTGTTTTCCTTTTTTAAGTGGGCTGAATTTTGATCATATATCGATAGGCCGGCTATCAGGTCGGCATTTTAATCGTCGTATGCTTCCCCGCCGGCATAGCTGTAACTTTCCGAACTGGTGCTGCCGCCCGAATATTCGCCGTAGCCATCATGCTCTTCTTCGGACTCCCGGTAGAATGGGGTCATCGCGTCCCAGAAATCCGGTTCGCTGCAGCCGATGCAGGGATGGCCGGCAAGCACCGGCCAGCTGGTCCCGTCGTTGAATTGTTCAGTTGGGCAATTGTTGTAGCAGCGCTTACCCTTACAGCCGTAATCCTCCAGGCAGCGGTGCTCATTGGCGTCGGCGCGAAACGGGCATTGATCATGCACGCGCCTGCCGTAGGCGAAAAGCGGGCGCCCGTCCGCATCGAGATCCGGTAACCGGCCAAGAAGCAGAAAATTGGCAACAGTGCCGACGAAGTTCACCGGATTGGGCGGGCAGCCCGGCACGTTGATCACATCCGGCATTCCCGGAACGTCTCTCATGGCATTTTCGACCCCCATGGCACCGGTGGGGTTGGGATAGGCCGCCGGCAGCCCTCCGTAGGAGGCGCAGTTGCCCAGGGAGATGACCGCCTTGGATTTCGGCAAGATGTCCTGGGCGATGCGCAGCATGGTTCGCCCGCCGATCGTCCCGTAGCGTCCGTTGTCGGCAGTGGGAATCGCCCCTTCGACCACACAAAAGAATTGACCTTCATATTCAGTGGCAGTTTGGAAAAGAATGTCTTCGACGGATTTGCCGGCAGCCGCCATAAGGGTCTCGTGATAGTCCAGCGAGATGGTATCGAAAATCAACTGTTCAAAGGATGGGGATGTCGTCCGTAAGACGGCCTCGGTGCACCCGGTGCATTCAGCCATGTGCAGCCACAACACCCGTGGACGTGGGCCGGCCGCGAAGGCGTCATACAGCTTGGGGCCAAATCCCGGTCCCAGGCCGATGGCAGCGGTCACCGCCCCGCAGTACTTTAAAAATTGGCGCCGTGAGATTCCCCGCTGTTCCAGTCGCTTTTCAAATTTAGGTTCCTTTTCCATGAAGTCCTCCCTGGTTTTATATAAAATGGACAGGGTGCACCGGCACCCTGTTTCTACAAAATGACAACTATTCTTAGCGATCCTTACCAAGCAAATTAAATGCCACAATATAGCTTGTTGGATATTCTATTTATTGACAGATAGTTAGCGATTGATGCGGTCGGTTGACCCTTTAATTCCAACTATTTTTGTATGCTATTGTGCACATTGCCGGTCACTTTTTTTATTCATTTTCCTATAACTAGTAAGTTAAATATGACTACATATAGAACCTTGTGCAACGGGTGGCAGGGGATTTCGGAAAGGCGGTGCTAGCGAAATTGTGGGAGCTAAGTCCTGAGGATATTTTAGTTAATTGAAGAAAGCCAGGATCATTGTATTATATTGATTTCAAATTGTTTTTCAAGAAATAGGTTGCCGGCAAAACAAATGACCTTATAGATATTTGAATCTATGGAAGGAATTTATTTAAGAATCGAGACAAAACTTGACTACAAGCAATTTTGGGATGGGGACGTTCGTGCACAACTTGCAGATGATGAGTAATTAATGACTACAGGAACGCTCTGCACGAACGTCCCCTAGGGTGGTATCATATTGTTCACACTTAACTGGGGCTAAAGCTTTTCGAAGGGTCTCACGGCGGTCTCCATATTCTCGCGGGAGGTGAACTCATCGGCACGCTGAACCGCAGCTTTTCTGGAGGGGAAATCCCCTATCCGGACGGTGAACCAGGTCCTGTCCTGAGAATCATAAACCGGCAAGATGCTGGCAGGATAACCTTTCTGCTTCAAAGCACCCGCCAGTTTTCTGGCCAGATGCATGCGGCGAAACGCTCCGACCTGAACGGAATGCGTCATCGTGATCACCGGTTCAGAGGGTTTATCCGGTACCGTATGGGAAGGCGCTGTGTCCGCCGGCTTCTCGGCGGCCTCGGGTGCTTCCGGTAATGCACCCGCCGCCGGAGGGGGGGTCTCTGCGTCCGGTTCCATGGCATTAGATGACCCCTCGACAACCGTGGAATCAACCTTTGCCATCGGTTCCGGAGCCCTGGCGGCAGGCGGCGGGATTGCGACGGGGCTATCCGCCGGCCCCGCAGTCGCCGGCGGGGTTGCGGTCCTCGACCCAACCGCAGGCAGGTCGGCTCGCCGGGGGGAAAACGCAACCAGCATCAAGATCAACAGCAGGCAGCATCCGGCCGCGGTCGCAAGGACCCGGCGTTTGGTCATAAAGCCCCATCCGCGTCGACCAGCGCTCGGGGCCAGGCCCCGCAGGGCCGCCTGGGCGATGTCTCCCGTTATATGGCCGTGATTGAACCGATAGGCGGTAAAAAGCGATTTGTCGCAGGCGACGTTGATCATGCGGGGAATGCCGCCGGAGAACTTGAAAATTCGCTTCAGGGCGGATGCCGCGAAGTGGGTCTGAGTTCCCAGCGATGCGATGCTCATGCGATGGTAAATATACGCGCAGGTTTCCTCATAGGTCAGCGGCTTGATGTAGTAGCTGACCGACACCCGCTGCCCGATTTGCCTGAGCGCCCGGGAAGCGAGCATGTCCGCAAGCTCCGGCTCACCGACCAGAACGATCTGGAGCAGCTTTTCCCGGGTCGTTTCCAGATTGGAGAGCAAGCGAACCTGCTCCAGCACATCCGCATTCAGATTCTGGGCGTCATCAATAAACAGCAGGACCTTTTTGCCCTCGACCCGCTGCCGCATCAAATATGAATTCAGTCTGTCGATAAGATCTTTGCTGTCATCGCCAGCGGTGCTGATGCCGAATTCAGCGTTGATCGTCTTGAGCAGCTCTTCGGGGCTGACCTCCGGTTTGAAGATAAAAGCAACTTGCGTGGTGTCATCCCGGCGATCGATAAACGCCTGGCAAACGGTGGTTTTTCCAACTCCCCGCCTCCCGATCAGGGAAATGAACCCCTCTCCCTCCGAAACCGCGTAAATCAGGTGGGCAAGGGCCTCTTCATGGCTTTTACCCAGGAACAGATAGGCCGGGTTCGGCGCCAGCATAAACGGGTTTTCCTTGAAACCGAAGAATTTGGTGTGCATCTTCGCAAACCTTTCAAGGTCATAAAGCGGTTGTAATAAATATATTCTGTTTGTCAGAGTTTTTTAACGGGCGACATTGCAGTTTATAACGGCCTTGATTTATTATAAACATGACAACCGCTATACTATTTTTTGATTAGAAAAGTCCATACCTTTGCGGATAAATTAGATTGAGCCTTTCGCACTATCCAAACACATTGGGCGGTTCCCTGCAGAAAGCTTGATAGTTGAGCCGAGGGAGAAGAATCGTGTAATGAGAAAGATGGACAGTTTCGTGAAGCGTTTTTCCAGGAATAGAAAAAATAATAGAGCGTTTGAATCAGGCTGTATCATAACGATACCCGCAAAGGGCCCAGGGGACCATCGCTATCAAATCTTTAGCCGGGCAAACGCTCTATTCGATGTTGAGATTAATCTCGCGCGGGCGGCGTCTCACGCCCCGGCTTCGCTGTACCTGGATGGTGACCTCGCCGCCTTCGGCCAGCATCCTGAAAAAATCGGCGGCCTGCTCCGGGCCTGTAATGGCCGTGTCGTTTATCTGGGTAACCACGTAGCCGTTGCGCAAACCCATCCTCGTTAACACGCTTCCGCGCGGAATTTTGCTGATGATAAACCCGGCGGGTTGATTGTCCTTCATAAAGGGCGTAATGGATAATTCCTCCAACAGTTGGTTGGTATCCGCCAGGGAGGCTGCGACCTCCTCCTGTTTGATATTGATGGATCTGGCCCTGCGGCGATTTAAGGGCATCACCGAACTGTCGAATCCCGTGCTGCCGGCGCTTATCTGCGGAGATGTCAGGTTACCGGCCGTGCGCGCCTGTGTGGCGGATGAGGCTCTTACGCCTTTGCCGAAATCCTCATCGTCGATGGTCAGCAGCTGGTCCCCCTTGTCGGTGGTGATGATCACCTTGTTGCGTAAAATTTTCTTGATTTTGGCCTTACCGGCCTGGTCCCCCACGCGATAAGCATCCTGCTCCCGTGTTTTGGTGACATGCACAATGGCACGACTGTAATTGGCATCATTGGCCACCACGGTCCCCACCAGCTTCAGGCCGATGCTTTTTTTCGCAAGGGCGATGTTTTCAATCGGCACTTCCGGTTTTGGCGCCGGGGCGGTTTTATCGGGAATGTTAAACAGGTTGCGCTCCCATATTTTACGATAGCCGTCAAGCGGTTCAACGGCTGTTTGGGGTTGTTCGGCACGCCGCACCGGTTCAGGCTTGACCATGGCACCCGCTTTGGGCTGCAACCGGGCCTGCTGAAAATTGACCACCGCGTGATAGCCCAGAAAGCCAAGGTAGCCAAGCAGGACCAGCAGGAGAACGTCGGCCAGGTAAAAAAGCCAGCGCGCCTCCCGGTGGGATTTGACCGCCACCGCGGCGGCGGGTGCCACCGGGTGCCTTGCGGGAATATGATCGGTGTCCGTTGCAGCCGGCTCCGGTTCCTCGGGCGCCGTGGGGACCAGGACCGCATCCGGGACCCCGGGCTCCTCGGCCGACAAATCTTCTTCGGTCAGGCGCTCCAGTTCAATCCTCGATTGCCTCAGGTCCAGGGTTTGCAGACCGTGATGCTTGAGCAGGCTGTAGACGGCCGCAGAGGATATCACGATCCCCTCATTTGCCAGCAATCCGGTCAGGCGCTGCGCGCCGTAATCGGGATTTTGCAGCGATGCCTCGACAATACGTTTCTCGATCTCCGGCGTAACGTCGGTAACGGGAGCTTCTTCGGTTAACGATGTATCTTCCGCGCGCTGCAGCTCTTCAAGTCTTGCCCGTCGCAGCTCCCGGCTTTGAAGGCCCCGGGCTTTTAGAATGCTGTAAACTTTGCCGGACGAAACGTCTATGCCGCTTTCCTGCAGCAACGGGAGCAGGCGTTTGGCACCGAAATCCGGATTCTGCAGGGCAATCTCGACAATGCGATCCTCAGCCTCCGGTGTGATATCGGCTGCCGGAGCCTCGCGAACCGCAGCCGGCTTCACCGCTTCGTCTTTGAGCCTTGTCAACCGCGCAGACCGGTTTTGAAGGCCGTGGCGTTTCAGAACGGAGTACACAGCGGAAGTCGAAACCGCGATATCCCCGTCTTTCAGCAGGGACACAAGACGCCGGGCGCCGAAATCCGGATTTTGCAATGATACGGAGACGATTTGTTCCTCGGTTTCATCCGTAATCTTAGTCGCGGGTTTTGCGGCTTTGGATTTTGCTTTTTGGGGGGCCTTTTTTTCAGCTCCTGCCAGCCGCTTTTCACGGGTCTGCAGGTCATGGCGCTTTAGAACGCTGTATATCTGGGACGAGGAAACATCGATTTTTTTCTGCTTCAGCAGGGGAACCAGCCGTTTGGCACCAAGGTCGGGGTTTTTCAGCGACAGCTCGACAATGCGCGCTTCAGCTTTTTTGGTAATCCTGGTAGCTGCCTTTTTTGTGGTTTTGGCCTGGGCCATGCGAGCCTCGATGATAAATCAATGGGAAAATAGAAATATAACAAATTTTACAACAGACGGGCCCTGTTGGCAAGGCCTTAGTTGGCAGGTTTGGCCGGCAAAAACGACCTATCCAGCGCCGAAATACCCGACACGATTGCACCGATGCCGTTTCGGATCATCAAAAGTAGGGCCCCCCTCTCTGCGAGCTGTAGGCTCTGCCCTGCGGGCTTGAAGCGGAGCCGGAAGCCATGGCTGCCAATCCGAAGCCCAATTCCTTTTATGTGGTATTAACTGCGCTCTTTGATTGGTGCTTCCCGAGGTAAGCTAAAAGTTATATTGCCAATTCCTGAACCGTCGGGGGTTTTTGCTCGGCAATCCATAAATCCAGTTTGGCCTGCATGTACAACCAGCTTTCAGGTGATGTTTTCGTTGCCCTGGCGACTCTTACCGCCATTTCCGGACTCAACGATGCTTTACAATTAATCAATGCTGACAGGGTCTTGCGCGTAACCCCCAGACGCCTGGCAGCTTCAGTCACGGTTAAGTCGAGTGGCTTGATTATATCCTCTCGCAAGATTTCTCCTGGATGGGTGGGTTTTCTTCGTTTATTCATGTAAAACGCTCCTGTAATTTCTATTCAATGGTAATCTAAATAATCAACATCCACAGCATCCTGACCGTCAAATTGAAAGGTAACCCGCCAGTTGCCGCTAACCCAAACTGACCAGATCCCTTTTTCCTTTCCTGCAAGCCTGTGTAGTTTGTAACCAGGCAAATTCATATCCTGGGGCTTTATGGATGCATCCAAACGATCTAAAATACGCGCAAGTTTTGAAGCATGTTTTGGGTTAATACGGCTTCGGTCATCATTATGAAAAAGTTTTTCCAGACCTTTATGCTTGAAAGATTTAATCATTCAACATTCCTTGAGAATGAGCGCATTATAAAGTGTAACCCGCAACGTGTCAAGTGTCATTTTTTATATGATAGCCGCCTTTTTCTTTCAAGCAGTGGACGAGCATTTCAAGGTTGCATTTGCTGCCGGCATTGAAATTATTCGCCCAATACGGAACTAATAAACAAGGAGTAAGGCAACCGCTCCCACCCCGGCAAAATATGGCGATCTTTGTTGCCCTATCACAGGTATGCACGCTCTGCACGAACGTCCCCCTTTTTGAATAAAAAATCTTTCCCGGAAGCCGGCGGCATGTCGCCGCCTGGTTCCGGGAAAGGGTAATGGGTTAACGGTTTTTAGTTGCTTTTAATCATCGTCACGATCGTTTTGTCGTCCATTTTTAAACGGTTTCTTGCGACCGTAACGCTTCCCTCGATCACCGCTCTTTTCACTTTCTTCATCGTCGGGTTCATATTCGTCATCATCATCGTCGAGTTCATCTTCGTCATCCCGGTCCTCTTCCTCGATTTCGTCACCTCCAGTGGGTGGCGGCGTCGGCTCGCCGGGATTCTGCGGGGCTGCTTGCGCAGTGATGACCACGGCATCGGGTGCACTGTCCGCGGTGCCGTCATGGACGATGAGCTGCACCATGTATTCGCCGGCAGCATCTGCCGTAAAGGTGGGATTTGCAGCCGAGGGATCCGACAACATTGGCGTGCTGCCGGCCGGCACGGAGGAAAAGGTCCAGCTGAAGGTAATGGCATCACCGTCCGCATCGATAGACCCGTTTCCATCTAAAGCGACCGTACTGCCGACGGATAGGTTCTGATCCTGGCCGGCATCGGCCACCGGGGGTGTGTTGACAGGAGAATCATCACCTGCCGCCGTCACCAAAACGGTATCGGGCTCGCTGTCAACGGTGCCGTCATTTACAATGAGTTGGACCGTATAGGCTCCGGCCACATCGGCCACAAAGGTGGGATCGACGGCCAGCGGGTCCGAAAAGGTTGCGCTGCTGCCCACAGGCCTGGTCACAAAGGACCAAAGATAGGTCAGCTGATCACCGCTGTCGGCGTCGCTGGAATTGCTGCCATCCAGATAGACCGTCTCACCGGCAGGCAAGGACTGATTCTGTCCGGCATCGGCCACCGGTGTCGTGTTTGGCGGAGGCTGAATGTCGGCTGCGGTTACGGAGATGGCGGCGGCTTCACTGTCGACCGTACCGTCATTGACGATTAGCTGCACGGCATAGGTCCCGGCCACATCGGCCACAAAGCTGGGGGTGACGGCCGTTGAATCCGACAGCGTGGCCGTGCTGCCTGCCGGAGCGCTGAGCGACCAACTGAAGGTCAACGCATCGCCGTCAACATCAGAGGAGCCGCTGCCATCCAGGGTAACGGTTTCGCCGACCACGACGTTCGGGTTCTGCCCGGCATCGGCCACCGGCGCCGAGTTTTCGGTATCGATGTTAGCCGAAGACGGTGCACTGTCCGCGGTGCCGTCATGGACGATGAGCTGCACCATGTATTCGCCGGCAGCATCTGCCGTAAAGGTGGGATTTGCAGCCGAGGGATCCGAC
>JAFDCJ010000518.1 GCA_019312835.1 Deltaproteobacteria bacterium | reverse complement strand
TTTTAGAGAAATTACGAAATGTTGTGTATTAGATTGGGCAATCTTCAATTACCTCAATTTAACAAAAGTTGCTCAAATCTGAAAAAAATCGGCTATCCAAAATTTTTAGCAGGATAGCCGACATCTATAATTCAGCTATTTTTCACATTGCATCAAGCAACCCAAAAATCCGGCTTTTTAGCATGCATCCAAGTCATCCGCTAATTTATGAATACCATCCAGATCAAAGTCCTCCGCCATCTTTTTGATTTGCTTGCTCAGCGGTATGCAGGAATCAGAGTGCGCCTTAATTTCATCTGCGAAGGTATTAAGTGTGGTGACATCCCCCATTTCTGCTGCCTCGCGGATGCGTTTAGCAATATCCCGAGATAATTCAGTGGGAATATCAAAAGGCTCCTTAGAGGATGGTTTGCCGATTGCTTTTTCACCGGATACACCAAGGCTTTTGGCGGATCCCAGGGCTTGATTTAGGGCATCTTCAAGCTCCAAGAATATCAAGTTCAGCTGTTCGGGTAACGGGACTTTTTTGTCCATGCCTTTAACAAGTTTTTCCAGATTCACAGCGGCCACCTGCAACTTCGTGGCCGCAAGATTACCTGCTAATCCTTTGATATTGTGCACAAGGCTATGGGCTTGATCAAAATCCCCGGCATCAAGCGCCTGTCGGATCTCATTTGCTACCGCATTGTAGTCCGAAGCAAAACTTAAAAGCAACTTCCTGTAAAGTCTTTGGTTCCCTTGCAATCGCTTTAATCCATCTGCCAGATCAAATCCCGGCAGAGATTCCGGAAGTTCATCTTTTGCCGGGACCGCCATATCCAACTCATGTTGTTCAGCAGGAGCCTCCGCTTGTTGAATTTGGACGCGTTTCTCACCCGGTTTGATCCATTTTTGCAGGGTGGCAAACAGCTGGTCCGGATCAATGGGCTTAGTGATGTGATCGTTCATTCCGGCATCAATGCTCTTTTGATCATCACCGGCCATTGCATGGGCGGTCATGGCAATGATCGGGACATTTCGGATTTCGGATTTCAGATTTCGGATTTCCCGCGTAGCGGTATACCCATCCATCACCGGCATCTGAACATCCATGAGCACGGCATCATATTTATTTTCCTGAACAGCATCGACAGCTTCCTGGCCGTCGTTGGCCAGGTTAACGATGAGCCCGGCACCTTGCAGAATCTCGCTGGCCACCTGCTGGTTAATTTCGTTGTCTTCCACCAGTAGCACGTGCGCCCCCTCAATGTGTTCCAGCCTCTCGACTTCTTTTTGACCTCTTCGGTCAGCGCTTGAACCTTCGGGAATTGCCTGGCCAAAAGCGTGCATGCTGGCGTCAAAAAGCACCGATGGGCTGACCGGCTTGATCAGGAAGCCGTCCAGCCCCGCCTGCTCGGCCTGTTGCATGACCTCCTCACGGCCGTAGGCGGTGACCATGATAATGGCCGGGATCTTCGTCAACCCGGGATGTTTTTTGATTTGGCGGGAGGCTTCGATCCCGTCCATCCCGGGCATCTTCCAGTCCATGACCACCAGCTCAAAGGGTCTGTCTGTTTCAGCGCCTTCAAGCATGGCAATGCCCTCCGGGCCGGAGGCGGCCACGGTCACTTCGAAGGTGAAGGTTTCAAGCATATCCTTTAAAATTTCTCTGGAAGTGATATTGTCATCCACCACCAGAACCTTCGTGCCGCGCAAATCGGGTGAAGGGGTCAAGCGCTTTTTAGCGAGCACTTTCCCCAGACCGAAGTCGGCGGTAAAGCTGAAGGTGGTACCCTGACCGTATTCGCTTTCCACCCAGATATCGCCCCCCATCATGGTGACCAGCTTTTTACTGATGGCCAATCCCAGCCCGGTGCCGCCGTATTTGCGGGTGGTGGAGGTGTCGGCTTGCGCAAAGGACTGAAACAGCCTACCGGCCTGCTCCTCCGTCAGTCCGATACCGGTGTCTCTGACCGAAAATTGTACGGTAGCCCCGCCCTCATTGCGCTTGAGCAGCTCGGCGGACACCACAATTTCACCGTTGTCGGTGAATTTAACCGCGTTGTTGGCCAGATTGATCAGCACCTGACCCAATCTCAAGGGGTCGCCCACCAGAAAGCGGGGCACTTCCTGGCTGATATTGAACAACACTTCGAGCTCTTCTTTTTCCCGGGCTTTGACCGATACCAGGTTGGCCAGGTTGTCCATGACATCTTCCAGATTAAAGTCAACCGTCTCGATATCGAGTTTTCCGGCTTCAATTTTGGAGAAATCCAAAATGTCATTGATAATACCCAGCAGCGCATTGGCCGAAGACTGGATTTTCTCTATATAATCGCGCTGCTTGGCTGACAGATCCGTTTTGAGCGCCAGATGGGCCATGCCGATGACGGCGTTCATGGGAGTACGGATCTCGTGGCTCATATTGGCCAGAAAATCACTTTTCGCCCGGGTAGCAGCCTCGGCCTTTGCTTTTTCCGCATCGAGATCCTCCATCATATTGAGCATCGCCGATTGGGCCTCATCCAACTCGTTGAGGCGATCTTGCAGCTCGTTTTCCATTTTTCTGCGCTCGGTGATGTCTTCGGTTGTATTGATGACTTCCGTTGAAGCGCTGCCGGGCTCGGTGGGACTGAAAAGCGATCGGACCGCGATGGTTCGGCCCCCGCTGATGGAGGTATAATCTGCTTCAAACTCGGTTTGCTCACCGGCAAGTGCACCAGTTATGGCGGTGCGCAATTCTTCATTTGTAATTTCCGCCAGTAAATTCATTCCGATAATTTTTTCGCGGGTAGCTCCCATGAGCTCGGCATGCCTATCGTTGCAGTCAAGCACGATACCATCCTTACTAAAATGCAGAATTCCTATGGGCGATTTTTCAAAAATGGTACGCAGTTGCAGTGCCTGCTCCCGCAGGGTCTCCTCGGCCTGTTTGAGTTTGGAGATGTCGCGTACAATGCCGGTAAAAATGCGCCGATCTTTCAACTGCACTTCGCTGACAGCAAGATAAATTGGAAAGGTGGTCCCGTCTTTGCGTTGCCCGCTCATTTCGCGCCCGGCCCCTAAAATTTTAGCCTTGCCGGTTTCCAGGTAATTTTGAACATAGCTGTCATGCTGGCTGTGGTGAGGTTCCGGCATCAGCATGTTCACATTTTGACCGATGACGTGCGTGGCCTGGTAGCCGAAGATTCGCTCGGCCGCCGGGTTGAATTCTTCGATAATACCCTGTTGATTTATCGTAATTATGCCGTCAGCCGCGTGATCCACGATAGCACGGGTTCTGGCCGCTATCACTTTTTGCGCCTCTTCGGCACGCCTGCGCTCGGTGATGTCATCTTTGACGGCAACGAAATGGGTAATTTCGCCTTCATCATCTACAATGGGTGAGATCGAAGCACTTTCCCAAAATTCCTCGCCGCTTTTCTTGCGGTTAATAAACTCTCCTTGCCAGACATTCCCGGATAGAATCGTGTCCCAGAGTTCCTGGTAATGTGATTCGGGAAGATTTTCCGACTTCAATACGCTTGGATTTTGACCGATGGCCTCCTCTGCGGTATATCCGGTAACTTCGCTGAACGTGGGGTTGACGTATTCAATGGTTCCATCCTTAGCGGTGATGACCACTGAAACCGGGCTCTGCGCTACCGCTTCAGAGACTTTCTTTAATTCACCGGTGGCTTCACGAACCCGCCGGGTGATTGTCTGGTTGCGCTGGATAAAAAAAGCAATAAAGGCAGTTATGATGAGGGTGACGACGATTCCGCCGATAAAGGTCAGATTGGCCAGCCCCTTCCGGGGGCCCTTGCTGAATTTCGGGTCCATGTGCCAGGTGATCGATAGGTCGGCGCCGGCACTTACCGTGCGGGTGGTCACGGAGTGGGCTGCATCCGGTAATGTTTTACCGATGACCTCGCGTTCGGCCCCGGGGCCTCCGGGCTCTTTGAAGCGGCCACGGATTTGCAGCTGCAATCCATCCAGTTGGTGGATTTCGAACAATCCTTTGACGATCGCATCATAGTTGACCAGACCGATGACAACGAGCGGACCGCTATCGTCCCGGACGGCCAGCGCTGCCGGTGAATAGCGTGAACCGTCTTCCGCGCTAAAGGGCCGCCCCAGGATAACCTGGTCCGGATGATTAACCGCAACCTTGATATTCTCAAGAATCTCAGGCTGCCGGCTCAAGGGCGTGTCCGGCGACAATGGACCCAGGGGATCATTGGAAAATTTGATGGACCATTCTCCTGCGTCCGCCTGTGGGCGCGCTATAGCCTTGGTATCAAGGAAAAAGGCGGTGGCACGGGCTTCCAAGCCATCCGTGGCCCCCAGAAACTCGATTTCAGAAACCTCGCGGGAGTTCTCAAACAGGATCGCCAGACCGGATAAGGGGGCATAACTTTCTTCCAGCCATCCCAGGACGGTTGCGGAAAGCCACTGCGCAACCCGGGTAGCCTCTAATTCCCAGGCTTCCCGGGCGTCGGAGCGAAAAGCCTCACTTAAGGCATAAGATCCAGCAATTCCCCCGACAGCCAGCAGGATCAGTAAACCCCATGTGAATATGGTTCTCATTTGCCAATAATACCTTGATGTTGTGTTGAATAATGCGCCAGGACACCAATCCGCCAGGAAAGATTTTTAAAAGTGTTTTTACGGTGTGTCTCCGTGATTTAGCGGCCAGATTCCCAGCTAGCCCGGGCTTTATTCATTTATGCTGAAAATCGGTCGAAACCCTCTTGGCGCCAGGGTCGTCGATGAATCCCAGGTGCGGATATTTTTACGATCAATGACGGTTACCTTGGGTGCCACGTGTTTAAAATAAGTTTTTTTCTCGAGGATGCGTACCATGACATCCACGGCGATGCGCGCCTGCAGAACCGTCAGGTCACTGGGTGCTGCCGTGATACCACCCCGGCGGATGCCGCGATCCACCCCGGGGCTGTAATAGTAGGAAAGAATTTTGATGCGATCTGCCAGCCCGCTTCGTCGCAGGATTTTAACAGCAGCTTCGGCCGTGACAGCCGTGCCCACAATGCCGTCAAGTTCCGCGGCATGCCGTTTGAGCACCGTCTCGATCAACCTTGTCTGGGCCGCGCTGCCGGTGTCGCCGTATAGCGATTCAACGACGTCGATGGCGCCACCCGCGATGGCCTTGCGAAAGCCCGCATCACCGGCCGCCACCCAACCGGCACCTTTGGGCCCGGGAAACCAGGCCACCTTCATGGGTTTCCCAATACTCGTTTGCAGACGATGCAGGTAAGTACCGGCCTGATGACCCATATCCCAGAAGGAAACCGCCGCCCGGGCGGCTATATCCGGTGATGCCAGGCCGTTGATCAAATCCAGAACCGGAATACCCCTGGCAGCGGCCTTTTTGACCAGGTCGTTGAGGCCATCAAGAGATATGGCGCCGATGATCACTCCGTTCGGGTTCTCTTTGAGACTGTCTTCGATCTGCCGTCGCTGAACAGCGAGTTGATCGTAGCCGCCGGCTTCGTATATTGCCAGTCCGATACCCAGACGACGAGCCTCGTCGATCAAACCGTAGTTGACCCCCAGCCAGTACGCATCTTTGAGATGCGGGATAAAGACGCGAATGCGCCATTTTTCTTGCGCCCGGTCCAACGGCGTATAGACTTTCTGGTCGCGCTGGCGCTCCTCATTAAACGGCGGGTTCCATACATCGACTTCCAGCGGGTACCATGCCTTTTCAGCCAGCACCACTGACGGCGCTATCGCGATAAAAACGGCGAGGACCCAAAGCTTCCGGCCGCGATTTTTCAGCCGGCCGGAAATTTGCGTATAAATGACGTCATGCAAGCGCTTCATTTTTGATGGCCCGTCAATGGATTTTATATTTTTCCGCATGCCCGCTTCCTTTAAGGAGTTCATTGATTTCTTTTTTCAGTTCGATCATCTTCATCTCGCGGCCGATGGCCAGTCGTCTGAACCTGGCCAATTCATCCAGGCGCTCTTTCAGCTCCCTTTCTGCTTTTTTGGGGCCGCTAAGATCCACCATCCATGCCAAAATGCCGGTGCAGCCCTCGTATTCGGTTCGGATAAATGTTGCCAGGGTGTCGCAAATTTTGCCTCCGGGGCCGTAAGTTTGCAGCTGAACATCGCGCACAATGCCTGATCTTTCTAATTCAGCCAAAATTTTTCCACGGTCGTCAGGATTTACGTAAGCGTCCTGGGCTGATTGACCGACGCTGCGATCAAAAAGCTCGGTAAACCGGGGGTTGGCAAAACGGACAACATGGTCGGTGGAAATACCGACCCCCACCGGGCTGTTGTCCAGGATCTTCTGCAACTGTTCGCGCTCCGCCCGCAGGGCCGTTTCGATTTGCTTGCGTTCGCTGATATCGCGAAAAACGACCACCGAACCGGCGACGGAGCCATCCTTGCGGATCGGGACACTGGTGTATTCCACCGGGAAAGAGGTGCCATCCTTTCGCCACAGTACCTCGTCGTCGCGGCGGTGGCTCACGCCCCGGGTTAGGCTGTGGTGCATCGGGCACTCCTCGATCGGATAGGGGGTACCATCAGACCGGGTGTGATGTGCCAACGGATGAATCTTTTGTCCGATCACCTCGTCGACATCAAAGCCCAGCAGGTCCAATCCGGCCGGATTGATAAAATTCACCAACCCATTCTCCGCCACGCCAAAAATCCCCTCCTCTACGGATTCGAGCAGCAGGCGACTGCGTTCCTCGGCCTGTAGGAGACGCGCCTGATTCTCTTTTAATTCGGCGGTTCGTTCTTGAACCCGATGCTCCAGCTCATCATATGACTTTTGCAAGGCCCGGTTGGCGCGTAAATCAATTAACACCGCAAACAACAGAGAGCTCAGTGCCAGCGCAACCGTTATCCCCAGCACCGTTAGAATCATCTTGCGCGAAGCATAATAGAGGCCGAGGGCATCGACTGCATCAATTTCGGTGGCAAGCCCAAGACCCAACTTGTCATCCCATAACCAGGCACCATAAACCGTCACGCCCCGGTAATCGCGGTAACCCGCCACATTCAGGCCGGCTTTTCCCTGAGTTGCTTCTCGTGCCATCAGGGTCAGCGGTTGCTGGTATCTGGGAACCTGCGGCTTGAAACCCCTGGTCATATCTCCGCCGGGATCACGCACACTGACATTTAGGATGCTGGTTTCACCCTGGTTGATCATTCCGGCATCAACCAGATCATCACCAAAACGGCTCTGGGAAAGCAGCTTGCCATATTTGCTAAATGCATAGGTTTCGCCGCTTGTGCCAATTCTTCCAAGCTGAATGAGCCTTGTAAAATCTACCGCAGGATCGACCCGTTGCGTGACCACCGCGATCACACGGCCCTGTCTGTTTTTGACGGGTGCGGCGAAAAACATAGACGCAGAGATATGATCCTTGCCATCCGCAGCCGCTTTCAAAGGGATATCCAACCAGATGGGCGGCACCATGACGGTTTCGCCCTCAAGGGCCCGGTTGAGAAGATCCAGCGCCTGGTTGGCGATCAAATTTCTATCTCCTATGTGCCCGTCGCGTACGGATGCAATGTTGATAAGATCAGGGGAGATAATGGAAAAGTCAGCCTGGTCGAACTGGTTTTTGCGGTACTGAAAAAAAACACGCAATTCCTTTAAAATGCCGCTGTTTAACAAGGCGGTTTTGTCGCGGGGAACCCTCAACTGGCGTTCGGTCAACATAAGCAAGCGTGGATCTTCCGCAATTTGGTTGAGATAAGATTTGTTGGAATCAACCCACATGTTCAATGATTCCTGGGTGCTCTGCAGGACAATCTGTAACGCATCGCCTGCAGTGGCCTGGATTTTCTCTTTGATCTGGCCAAGCGTAAACCAGGCCACAATGGTTACCAGAGTGATAAAACAGATCGCTAAGATAATGAGAATGCTTGGTCTTTGCATGGATCCGTATTCAGAGGATAACGGATCTTTTCTGATAACCCTCAGATGCAAACGGGACATAATATTCCTCTAAATTAGATGCCGAAAATTTAAACCGGCATCTTTGTAATAAAAATTTATCTCAGAATTGACTATAAGCACTTTTATTCGGCGATCAATTTGATGCGGTTCTGGGCGTAGGCGTTGCGGATCATTACGTAGGGATCCAGGGCCGCCTCTTTCAACGCTTCATACTCTCCGATGCGCACAGAGGTCTCGTTGACCGCCTCGCCGGCCCGG
>JAFDCJ010000517.1 GCA_019312835.1 Deltaproteobacteria bacterium | reverse complement strand
TGGTGATCGGTGCCAATTTCGCCGGTGCCCGGGCCATGACGGCGACTTCTGGCGGCGGATTTTGTTTGATGGTCGAAGCCTTGAGCCTTGCGGGCATGACCGAAACGCCGGCGGTTATTGTTGTGGCCCAGAGACCGGGCCCATCCACCGGACTGCCCACCCGGACGGAACAGGCGGACTTGAATTTCGTGATTCATGCCGGCCACGGAGAATTTCCCAGAGCCATCCTGGCCCCCGGCCACCCGGCGCAGGCCATCCGATTGATGTCCCAAGCCTTCAATCTGGCGGATAGATACCAGACGCCCGTGATTGTCCTGGGCGACCAGCATTTCAATGACGCCTATTTCACGGTCGATGAATTGGATCTGGGAGGGATCACGATTGACCGGGGCCATATTCTAAGCGATGCGGATTTGCCCTCGCCCCAGGAATACAAGCGCTATGTATCCAGTGAGTCCGGCGTATCCCCCCGGATTCTGCCGGGACAGACCAAAGCGGTTCTGTACGCCGACAGCGATGAACACACCGAGGAAGGCCACATCACCGAAAGCGCTTCGGTGCGCAATCAGATGATGCGCAAGCGCATGCGCAAATTCGAGGGGATCGGCCAGGAAATTGGTCCCCCGGAAATTTATCCAGCCGGTCAGGCCGAGTTGGTACTACTTGGCTGGGGGTCGACCTATGGCGTTCTCAAGGAGACGGTGGACATATTGAATCAGAAAGGCCAGACTGCCCAGATGATTCATTACAGCGAGCTTTTTCCGTTCAATCCGCAGCATATCAACATCGCGGCACTTAAAAAAGCCAGCATCTGCGCCGTCGAGAATAATTATGCCGGTCAGTTTGCCGACCTTTTCAGCCAGTCGACCAGCCTGCCGGTTAATCATAGGATTCTGAAATACGACGGCCGACCCTTTAGCCCCGGGGAAATTATCGACCGCATCAGTGGTAACATCTAGGAGGAGACCCATGGTTACTTTGGAAGACTTTCACAGCAACGATCCCGTTGCCTGGTGCCCGGGATGCGGTAATTTTTCCATTTTAAAGGCCTTAAAAAAAGCCCTGGTGGATGTTCAGCAAGAACCCCATGAACTGGTCATCGTATCCGGTATCGGACAGGCACCGAAAACGCCGCATTATCTGCGCTGCAATTGCTTCAACGGACTGCATGGCCGGACGTTACCGGTCGCCACCGGCATCAAACTGGCCAATCACCAATTAACGGTTCTGGCAGAGGGCGGAGACGGCGACGGCTATGGGGAAGGCGGCAACCACTTTTTGCACGCCATGCGCCGCAACATCAACCTCACCTATCTGGTGCATGACAACCAGGTTTACGGCCTGACCAAAGGCCAGACCTCCCCTACCAGCGATTACGGTTTTGTGACCAACACAACACCGCGGGGAGCCATCAGTCCGGCCTGCAACCCGCTTCTCATCGCTATTGCTTCCGACTGCAGCTTTGTGGCGCGCGGCTTTGCCGGCGAAGTTGACCACCTGGCAGGCTTGATTAGCGCGGGTATCCGGCACAAAGGATTTGCTTTCATCGATATTTTGCAGCCCTGTGTGTCGTTTAACCGCGTCAACACGTTTAAATGGTACGCCGACCGTGTGTATCAGATCGAGGATGAATCAACATACGAGGCCTCGGACCGCTTGAATGCCTTTCAGAAAGCCCTGGAGTGGGGCGATAAGATTCCCATCGGCATCCTCTACCGTAACCAGAGACCCACCCTGGAGGAACAGATCCCCGCCATCGCCGATCAGCCGCTGGTGGCGCAGGAGACCGAACCTGAAAATTTTGCAGAAATGCTGGAAATCTTCAAATGACAGGGCTGTTTCAGCTTTTCAATGCGGCTTGAATGCGCATGTATTCGCCCAGATTATCCATGGTCATTAACCCTACCAGCTTACCATTCAAAGTCACCGGCAAGGTATGGCAGTTGCAGTCTTTGAGCCTGGCGAAAGCCGTTTCGAGCATTTCCAGGGATTCTACGGTAACAAATTCATTTTGCATCGCCGATGAAACGGTCGGGTATTGATCCCGCGCCGCGAGCGCCTTGAGCAAATCGGTTTGGGTCAGAATCCCCTCGATATGACCGTTGTCAGCCACAGGAAAATCTTTTTGAGATCCGGCCAGGGTAAGCTCGACGGCCCGCTCGAGGGTATCGTTACTTTTGAGCGTTTTAAAGTCAGTCAGCATGGCCTGCTTGACCGGGATCCCGCCGATGGCAGATTGCATCTGGGCCAGACTTGCTTCCTGGGCCGCTCCGATCCAGACAAAAAAGGCAATAAACAGCAACAGGGGATTGAAAAACAATCCGATCATGCCAAACAGGACAGCGATACCCTGCCCAATGGAGGCCGCTATCTGGGTTGCCCGACTGTATTCTGTCCGGGTAGCCAGAAGTGCACGCAGAACCCGTCCGCCATCCATCGGAAAAGCCGGAATCATGTTAAAGGCTACCAGAAAGATATTGATCGCCATGATGCGCTCCAAAAAGGGACCGGTCGTCAGCGTCATCGTCTGCAATGGTTCCAGGGAAGCGGTAAGCTTCAGGAAGGTAAAAAGGCCGGCGGCAATAACGATGTTCACAGCTGGTCCGGCCAGTGCGACCCACAGCTCCTGCAAAGGCTGGGTCGGCAATCTTTCAAGTCGCGCCACGCCACCGATTGGTAACAAGATGATATCCCGTGTTTTGATTCCGTAACGCCTGGCTGTCAGCGCATGACCTAGCTCATGCAAAATCACGCACAGAAAAACGGTCAGGATAAAGATGACGCCTATGACAGCAGACCCAATACTTTGTCCCTGCCGCCAATACAAAAAAGCCACCCAACCGACAAGCAGCAAAAAGGTGACGTGCATGTAAAGGTCAATGCCGGCCAACCGACCGATTCTGATGGACCATTTCATAAGATGTATCCTCCGTTTATGTAAACGACGGCAGCCATGGGTTGTCGCATCCGCCGCCGGCTAATGTGATAAATTTATTGATCAACATAACTCTGGGATGGATAAGATAATGCAGGTTGGCGAGGTTGGTATAGGAGTTGTTTAATGTCAATTTGAGAGGCTATTACTATCAAAAACCGATATGGCGGGATTACGTCGAATTACGGGAGGCACCAACTAGGTGCCTGTTTGAGGGCGCCGGTGATCTCATGGCAAGTCAAACTGGCGCCTGCCGGGTTTAACGCGAGGCGCGTTGAAGGGGTTTTGATGATGATACTGCCGGCCATTTTCCCCTTTTACGGCTGGTTTGACCGGTGCATCGGTTTGGCAAACAGCATCTGGACATCGCGGATATAACGCTCTGCGAATCCGCCCTCGCAATAGCACAGATAATATTCCCACATTCGAATAAAGGTGTCGGGATAGCCCATGTTTCGAACAGCGTCGATGTTGGCAAAAAACCGTCGACGCCATTCACGCAGGGTTCTGGCATAGTGGGGCGTAATATCTTCCAGATGAATCATGCGCAGATCGGTCGCTGTGGCAATGGCATTGCTAATGGCGGTGACCGATGGAATGCAACTGCCCGGAAAGATATAGCGCTTGATAAAATCCACCGAGCGTTTATGGCGATCAAAAATCTGATCGCCGATGGTGATGGCCTGCAGGGCCATCAGGCCGTCGGCTTTCAGCAAACGGCTGCAGGTTTGAAAAAAAGTGTTATAAAAATGGTGGCCGACCGCCTCGATCATTTCGATGGATACAAGGCGATCAAATTCACCCGTGAGATCACGGTAGTCTTGCTTTAGCAAATTGATTTGATCCGTCAGCCCTGCTTCGCGAAAACGATTTTCAGCATACCGGTACTGTTCATCGGAGATAGTGGTGGTGGTGACATGCACACCGTAATGTTTGGCGGCGTGAACAGCAAAACCGCCCCAGCCGGTGCCGATCTCAACTACCCGGTGACCGGGTTTGAGCTCGAGCTTTTGGCAAAGACGATCATATTTTGCGATTGAAGCCTCTTCGAGGGTGCTGTGATCATGTTCAAATATGCCGCAGGAATAGGTCATGGTCGGGTCGAGAAACAGCGTATAAAACTCGTTGCCCAAATCATAGTGGGCCAGAATGTTCTTGCGACTGCCCACTTTGGTGTTTTTTCTGGCTGAATGATAGAGTTGGTAAAGGGGCGCGGTCAGACGCGCCAGGCCTTTTTCCATATCCGCAAAGGCTTTCCGGTTAAGGGCCAAAATCCGCATGACCGTGGTCAAGTCATCGGCCGACCACAATCCTTCCATGTAGGCCTCAGCCGCGCCAATGCTGCCGCCGAATAAGATGCGGCTATAAAACTGAAAATGATATACATTGATGTCGGCATTCAAAGATGCGGCGGAAACATCTTCGCCGAAAACCAGTTGCTGACCGTCTTCGATAAGGGTGATCCGGCCGTGCTGTAACTTGTTCAGCAGCGATAAAACCGCTTTGCGCGCAATTTTATCCAATCGCCTTTCCTTCAGCTGGCTGAGAGCCGGTGCTTCAGATGGAATAATTAGCTCGGTCATTTTGAAATCCTTTCTGAAGACAATTCTCTTTTTTTCGGATGGGTAAAAAATGGTGCTTTCTTCAGCATTAGTTTTAAGGCCTGCCAGTAAATCAGGAGGATGACTTTCGCGGTCATCGCCGGATATCTGACTAAATAGCTTGTCAGGGCCTGACGGCTCAACGGGTGCCGCTGGAGGGCTAAACTGGCGTCAAAAAGCCTTTCGCCTTTTTCATAATCGATCATATGGACCCGAATGGACTCGCCGGGCACCTGGAAGCGCCAGTCATACTGAATATCGAAATCGATAAACGGCGATACGTGAAAGGCTTTATCAAACCGATGGCGCCGCCAGGTATCAAGCGGGTGTTCATTTTGATCGGCGCCTAAAACGTAGCAATGGCGCTCGCCCCAGGGCGTATTGTGAATTTCCACCACAATGGTCTCAACGTGCGTATCCGAAGCGTCGTAACAATAGTAGAAGCTGGCCGGGTTAAAACAATGACCGAGATACCTCAGATGGGTCAACAGTCGAATCGGGCCCTCCGGCCGGGATCCGAGCTGTTCTTCAACCAGATCCCTAACGGCCTGATCCAGAGGAATGGCCGCATCACCGAAATGGTCTCGTCGGCGAAAACTGGCAATGTTAAATCTCTCATAGGACCACAGCGGATGGAGGTCAAACACTTCAGGTAATTCAGCCAGATCGATAAACATGAAAAACAGGCGATACCTGAACATGTTCGGCCGCGGCCTGAAACGCCGATGCCGGATGGTCCCCTCGTAAATGCAGCTATGCATCATTCGCTTCGCTCAATAGATATAGAATGCCCCGGATAACTCAGTACTTCCATGATAAGCACAAAATCATAAACGTCAGCCTTTGGTCTCTGTCGTCTGACCTCGTGGCCCCGTCTTCGGACTTCTGTCTTCTGACCTCTGTCATCTGTCTTCTTTAAGATGGCGTGAATACCGGGAACCGTTTCCACCATATAGAACATTGGCTTGGGAAGTCGGTTTTAAAGAGACAAATGGAAATGCTTGCACACCTCCACCGCACTTCTGACACCATCCTCATGAAACCCATAGCCCCAGTAGGCACCGGCAAAATGGGTGCGATTGATACCGCTGATCTCACCGTGGCTTTCCCTGGCGGTCAGGCTTTCGGGATTATACACCGGATGATGGTAGACATATTTTCGATGGATCTTGTCCGGATCTATCGCCTGGGCCAGATTGAGCGAAACACACAATTCCTCCGGTGCTCCGATGCTCTGTAGGATGTTCATGTCGTAGGTGACGGCCACCCGCCCGGTGTCTTCCTTGGGGATGTGATAATTCCAGCTGGCCCATGCAGCCTTTTTGCTGGGAAGCAACGATTCATCGTGATGCAGCACCGTCTCATTTTCCTGATAGGGAATGGCGCCCAAAATTTTCTGCTCAGCATCGGTCGGGTCCGCCAGCATGGCCAGGGCCTGGTCACTGTGGGCGGCAATCACGACCTGGTCAAACTTTTCTGCCGGTTGGTTTTGAGGGGTCACCTCGACACCATCGGCATGACGCCGGACAGAGGTCACCGGGCAGTTTAACCGGATTCGATCAGCATAGGATTGGGTGATCGGCTTGATGTATTGTCTGGACCTGCCTTTGACGGTGAGCCACTGGGGTTGATCCTTTATGTTCAGAAATCCGTGGTTTTTAAAAAATTGCGCAAAATAGCGGGCGGGAAATTCATTAAATTTCACCGGATCGGCCGACCAGACGGCTTCGCCCATCGGAATGATGAAATGCTCGATAAAAGAGCGGGAGTAGCCCTTGTCCTTTAGAAAGGCCGCCAGGGTCATGGTGTAATCATCGGATGCCAGCAAGGCTTCGGAATCTTTTTTGAACCGCACCACGTCCCAGAGCATCCGGTAAAACGAGGGCCGCAATAGATTGCGGCGCTGGATAAACAGGGAGTTGAAGTTACTGGGACTGAATTGCAGGCCGGTTTTCTCGCATTGCACGCTGAAGCTCATGACCGAATTTTGCCAGCCGACGTTCAGACGCCGCATCAGTTTTACAAAATTTGGATACGTCTTTTCATTGAAAACGATAAAGCCGGTATCCACGGCATAGGGCTGGCCATTTAGTGACACATCCACCGTATTGGTGTGCCCGCCGATGTAATCATCGGCCTCAAAAACAGCCACCTCATGGTCTTCACTGAGCAAGTAGGCCGACGTCAGGCCTGCAATACCGCTGCCGATAACCGCAATCCGCATTTGTTGACCTCCTTCGAAGAATAGCCCATCACCGTCGGATCCAATTTTGAACCTAGCTGACGGTGACAATCCGGTTCTTGTGGATCACATGTTCCGGCACGGGTCGCAAATCCCTGACGATGCCCAGACGTGCCAGCAGCGACAGCGCATAGTAGGTGATGTCTATTTCCCACCAGTAAAATCCCTGACGGGCAGACACGGCATAGTGATGGTGATTATTGTGCCAGCCTTCACCCAGCGTTATCACTGCCAGCAGTGCATTGTTGCGGCTGGTATCCGGCGTATCGTATCTGCGGCTGCCGAACATATGATCCAGCGAGTTGATCGTTAACGTGGCATGCAGCAAAACCGTGGTGGAAATGAAAAACCCCCAGACAAGCATTTGCAGGCCGTTGGTTTCCAGATTGGGTGCAAATCGCTCGAGCAGGGCACCGAAAATAAAAAGCAGCAGCGCCAGCAGGATGGGAACCACCGTGTCAAATCTGTTCAACCAGCGAAGTTCCGGATATTTGGCCCATTCGGCAACATATTTGTAATTGGTGGGAAAATTGGCCTTGGAGGTCAGCCAGCCGATATGGCTCCACCAAAAGCCATGGCGACTGGGAGAGTGAACATCCTGCTCCTGATCGGTGTAGCGGTGATGATGGCGATGATGGGCCGCCCACCAGAGCGGGCCCCTTTGAACCGACGCATTGCCCAGCACCGCGAATATAAACTGCCATAACCGGTTGGTCTTGAATGATTTGTGGGAAAAATAGCGGTGATAGAAACCGGTAATGGCAAACATACGAACGCAATAGAGCACCACGGCCACGGCCACGGCCGTCGAGCTCCAGCCCACCCACAAAACCGCCAGACACATCACGTGCAGGATTAACAGCGGAAGGATGCGCAGCCAATCCACTTTTTTAGGTCCAGTTGCCGTGCTGGCATCGATATCTGCTTCTGAGTCAATCCAGCGAAGGATTGATGTTTTAAAACGGCTCCCGGCACCGTTTGTTTTTTCTGGTGAATTCATAATTGCAATTGGAGAACTCAATTCACCCAGAGATTCGAAAAATTCGGGTCTACATTGACATGACAGGATTATTATTGGATATTGAACCCAGTTTGACCATTGTCGGCTCTGAGCTTTAGGAGTGATGCCACTATAATCTTTCGAATACAAAAATTCAACAGGCAATGTTTAAACTTTGCTGGAAAACACGACCCAATTTAACGAGGAGATGGCCTGTATGATTTTTTGTCATGGCCAGGTTGCAACCGGTGCCGGAATGCTTTATGTTGAAAGCATCCAATTCTTACCATTGCCAGGGGCTTTGTAATGATGAACCATACTTCGAAAACAGAAAAAGATGATGCCACCCTGTTCTCCGCCGAACTCGCCAGAACCGTTTTAAACTCCCTGTCGGCGCACATCGCCATTTTGGACGAAAACGGCGTGATCCTTGAGACCAATACAGCGTGGCGAAACTATGCCGATAAAAGCGGCATGCCGGATGATTACGACGATCGGGGCAGCAATTATCTCGCGGTCTGCGATGCAACCACCGGCAGCGAATCTGATGACGCCCGCAAGGTGGCCGAAGGAATTCGGGCCGTTCTTCGGGGCGATTTAGAGGAGTTTCTGTACGATTATCCCTGCCACTCAGAGGACGGTCCCCACTGGTACTACCTGCGGGCCATCCGCATGTCCGGTCCCGGCCCCATCAGGGTGGTCGCCAGCCACGAGGAAATTACGGTCTTAAAACTAACGGAAGAAGCCCTGCGAAAAAGCCAGGAAGCGCTTATCGAACAAAAACAGAGTCTCGAGGAAGCCAATATCGCCATGAAAGTTTTACTCAAGCAACGCGAAGAAGACAAACTCGAGCTGGAGAAAAAAGTATTGAACAATGTCAAGGATCTTGTGCTGCCCTACGTTGAGAAGCTGAAGAACTCCCGCTTAAAGGGCAAGGACAGAACCCTTGTCGACATCGTTGACACCCATCTTCAGGATATCATTTCCCCCCTGTTGCAGCGGTTCAGCAATGCCAAAATACTGCTGACCCCCCAGGAAATGCACGTGGCTTCCCTGGTCAAAGACGGCAAAACCAGCAAGGAGATTGCCGATGTATTGAACGTGTCGGAAACCACGGTTAATTTCCATCGCAAAAATTTGAGGGTTAAGTTCGGTTTGCGCAACAAACGCACCAACCTGCGATCCTATTTGCTGTCCATATCCCAGTAGTGGTTTTTACCTATCAATAGACAGTGATTTCTCTGCCATTGCATTTTTTTCCACTGTGCCTAAGTTAGAATGAGTTTTTAATGGTGATCCATTTTAGAATGAATCAACAGCACCGATCCGGCTGGCCTCTTCTATGGCTCATACTGGTGCGGATATTGAAGTGAACTGAATATGACTGGAAAGGACCCGAAATTGGAAGCAAGACGCATAAATTCTGACAGTGTAGTGGATATGATATTCTATCTGAAGTGGAAAAGCGAAGCTGGTGCTCATACTGACGGTTATCAGGCCAGCCGGATTAACATCTGGCGGGATTATGTTCCGCCTTTTCTTCTGAAGGAACTGGAGGGTAGACAAGCCGGCGAGAGGATAGATATCCGTCTTCACACAAACGATATCCTGCCGGTGTTTGACGACAAGAGCATTTTCCAGATTAACAGCAGGCAGTTTGCTGCCCGGCGCACAGTCGAGGCCATTGCGGCGCCGGGGGTCGGCAGATTTTACCCGCGGGGATGGCTGAAAGATGTTGCCGGTGTATTCAGCGGGAATATCCAACCGTTTAGATGCGTCCACCTGAACAACGGGCATATGACGGTTGATTTCAATCATCCGCTGGCAGACAGGGAGCTTGTCCTCTCCGGAATTGTCGGAAAAGTCGAGCGCAAAAATACCGAGCGTGGCGGCAGCAGTATCGACTGGATGGAGGTGTTGACAACCGGTCCGGGTATGCAGGCAAGATGGCAGAACCAACAGACGGACTTTTTTTCAGCCGAGGCATTTTTGCGGGACGATGAAGCGCCCGATTCACAATTTTACAAAGAGCCTCGCCTGGTGCAACACATCGATGAAACGGCCATCGAGATGATCAAAAACACCTACGGCAGGTTTCTAACGGACGGCATGGAAGTGTTGGATCTAATGAGCACCTGGCAGTCACATCTGCCGGAAAGGCTTGATTTAAGGCGTTTGGCCGGACTGGGGTTAAACAGCCGGGAAATGGACAAGAACACCCGCATGAGTGAGCGTGTGGTCCACGATCTCAACCTTACCCCCAGCCTGCCGTTTGAATCTGAAAGCTTTGACGCGGTGGTATGCACGGTTTCGGTTGAATACCTGATCGATCCATTGGCGGTATTTGCGGAGGTTGCCAGGGTGTTGCGCAAAGACGGTTATTTCATCGTCACCTTTTCCAATCGCTGGTTTCCAACCAAAGCCATTAGAATTTGGAAGGACCTCCACGAATTCGAGCGCATGGGTCTTGTGATGGAATACTTTATGCGCTCAGGTGGATTCACAAACCTGCAGACCTATTCGTTCAGGGGCCTGCCGCGTCCGCATGACGATAAGTACTTCCCTGACTTGGTTTACTCCGATCCGGTGTATGCGGTATGGGGGCAAAAAGGCCAACCCAGCTGAGCTAGGGGGATATTGGTTATTAGAAGCCATCTCAAAAAAAGGATTTTGGTTCAAAATCGCGGCGGGGTCGAGCTTTAAACCGCAGGAATACATCAGTATTTCGAGGATTTAAAGCGAGGCACCAACAAAGAGTTTGGGCCGAAAAACTTTTTTGAGATGGCTTCTAGTTAGTCGTTATTGGGCTGAATAACAGATACTCTTTAAGGTTTCAAACCAGTGATTGTTGGTTTATGATGCGCTCAACTTAAGCTATACGGATCCATGATTGGGAGCGTTTAAGATGAAGTCTATGTGGCTGGGAGTAGTTTTGGTGATTACGACTGTCCTTGGGTGCACGGGTGTTCCCAAAGGGTTGCAACCGGTATCCGGCTTTGATGCAGACCGCTACCTGGGTAAGTGGTACGAGATTGCCCGGCTGGACCATTCTTTCGAACGAAATCTCAGCAATGTCAGCGCCGAATACAGCCCACTAGAAGGTGGCGCCATAAAAGTGGTAAACCGGGGCTACAACGGGGAGACCGGCGAGTGGAAGCAGATAGAAGGCACCGCCCGCCTTATCGGTGACAGAACCGTTGGCAGTCTGAAAGTATCGTTCTTTGGTCCTTTTTACGGCGGATATCATATCATTGCCTTGGACAAGGTTGATTACAGTTATGCCATGGTTGCCGGGCCGAGCCGTTCCTACCTATGGATTCTGTCTCGGTCAACATCATTAAACAGGGAAACTTATAAGCGCCTGGTTGACAGCGCCGCTGAATTGGGCTTCGATACCACCAAGTTGATAGATGTACAACATGATCGAATGACGAACCCTCAAAGCTCAGGGGAGAAAGCCAAGATGGCTTCAAATCCGAAAATCAAATTGACGCCTTGTCCGCAGTCGCCCAACTGCGTATCATCTCTTGCCGAAAATAACAGACATTATATCGCGCCAATTCGCTACGGGGGGGACGACGCAAAGGTGCGGTACGAAATTTTGAGTATCATAAACTCCCTGAAAGGGGCCCGCGTGACAGTGTCCAAGGACGAATATATCCACGCTGAATTTGTCTCTTCAATTTTCAAGTTCGTCGATGACGTCGAATTTTATTTTGATAGTGCGGAGAAACTTGTGCAGGTAAAATCTGCTTCGCGCAAGGGTTATTATGATTGGGGGGTCAACCGACGAAGAATTGAAAAAATCCGTAATTTGTTAAACCAGAAGGAAATTATATAGCAACAGAAAAGCGATTCGAAATCGATATGATGTAACAAAATCCAAGTGAGGAAAAGCAAATGTCCAAACCTGATGCTGACAATACATTTGTTTTGGTGAAGGATTCAAAGGGCAACAATTATCTTTGCCCTATCAACACCAACCTGGATCCTTTAGCCGGTAACCCTGATGACATTGATGACTGCATTGAGGAAGCGGTTGTCGGGCGATATGCCGGCAATTTAAATCGGAAACCATCATGAAATGAAAGGAATGAATCATGAGCGATGCTGAAGATAAAACCCTGTGTGCATTACAGGAAGAAGGATATATTGAAACCGATACCGAAGACTTCATTAAATTGATAAGACCGGCACGGCATTTTTGCATGAACTGCGGTCGCAGTGCGGTTGGCGCAAACAATCTGTGCAACCCGGAAGAGTTGGAATAAATTACTTGTGCTCAAATCCCGGACCCACTTTAGGTGGTATCCGGGATTCTTATGTCATCAGCCATCTAAAAGGTGTAGCCGAGCCCCAGGGCGGTAATGAAAGTGGAGGATTCGTAAAAGTCGATATTGGAATTCGTTTTGAAAAAAGCATTAAACCAGTCGATTCTAAAATTTTTGAATCCGAAGGGATTTCTATACCCCAGGATGGCAAAGAGGCCCGGGCTGAAATCACGGCGGGTTTTATCGAAAACCGGGTGTCTGCTGTCGTACCATTCGGATTTCATTGAAGCGCTGGCGCTGGCTTGAAGTTCATTGCCGAAATATAGCAGTGAAATTTGGGGCGTGAGCGCATGCAAGCTGTTGGCATCCCCCTTGGCATCGCCGCGGGTATACCTCAAGATTGGCGTTAGCCGCAGGCGCGGACCGATTCGAAACGAGTACTCAGCGCTGAGGCGATGAAAATGAGTATCGCGATCAAGATCATCCAGATCATCCGATGTGAGCAAACTACCGGGCTGGGACAGCAAAAAGCGGCCGCTGTTTTCATCATCAAGCTTCTGTCGGACCCAGCCGTATTTTACCGTAAGCCCGGAACCGAGGATCGTCTCGGCCGCCAATTTGGCACCGTAGGAGTCGATGTCGGTTCGCTGACGGTTTTGCCCGACCACGAATGGGTCTTCCCATGTTTCCTGTGAGATGGGAGTCAGGGGAATGCCGGAAGCCCGCAGGCCGGTGCCGTTGGACAACATGTGCCGGGCACCGGCCTCTACGAAGAACTGCCCCTGGGCCACATTCTCCGGCGGAACCCCCATAAAGAGTTGGGTACGCTTTTCGGCAAATGTATAACGGATCAGTCCCAGGGGCAACGGCCGGAAGCTGTTTACCCGTTCGCCGGAGGTGTCGAGGGAATCGGTTTTTTTATTATCGCTATCGGTGTTAAGCTGCGAGTTGGTGCTGATATAGGCGCCGAGGATCTCGATATAACCGGAAAAACCGGACTCCTTTGGCATTGGCTCCTGGGCGACAGCCGCACCCGCTGTCAGGCATACGTAAATTGTGAGCAGAAACATAAGGTAAAATTTCATCTTAGTCCTTTACCCGGGCTTTTTGGCCGCATTTCTTCCTGGCGCATGGGCATGGCATCGATCGGTGCAAAAATATCCGTTGAGTGAGTCTGAACATTTCGCCTGAGTTTGACCCCGCCGTCTTTTCCCACCAGAATACAGGTAAATCGCCCGCGGGGTGCCGCAAACTTGTTGCAGGTGGCGGTGGCTGTCGGCGAATCCAGCCGCTGGGTTCCCATTAAAGACGGTCCGGTTTCAAAAATTTTAAACACGATTAGGTCCCGCTCGGAAACCTCGTCCTGTTGTAATGCAATTGCACTTTGCAGGGCGCGAGAGAAGGGATGGCCATCTTGTGGGGCAAAGATAAACAGCAGACGGTTTTTCCAGTGAAATCGACTTAAATCCATGCAAGACGCTTCCTTGCCGACCCATATCGAGCATGCGAGCAGGGCATCGAATACAAACACCGTCGTCTTTGGTATCATTATAACCTCTGGGGCCAAGCTTAATTTAAAAAATTATCATAGTTTAAACCGTCTTCAAGATAAAGGAAAACTTATGACGCAGGTTACCCTGGGATTTTCAGTTCACAGACCGGAAATGACACCGTTGATTCATGATTGCATGCGGCGGCACGACGCTATTTTTCTGGAAGAGCCACCTGAGCCCGGTTTCGCAAAAATGCTGGCAGGGCGCCTGTCTGTGGATGAGTATCTGTTGCAATTGGATGCGGAATATCCGGCCTTTAGCCGGAAAATGTGTTACCTGCTGAGAGAACTCAACGCTGAGGGCAAAGCCATATTTCAGGTGGAACCCTTTATGGAAATTCTCCTGAGTATTCACGCGTTTTTTGCCGAGGGTCACCGTCCGGCAGAACTGCAAAAAAACGCGATTCAGTATCCGGTGTATCTGGTTGAGAAAAACGCCAGCCGGGCTCTGCTGGCTTATTATCAGACCGTTATGGCCGGATCTTTCGATGAGACGATCGCGGCAATTACTGAGTTTGCGCGTATGGATGCGGCCCGGTTTCGCCTGCGGGATTCACTACGGGCCCAGGAAATTGCACCGATGGCGGCAAAATACACTTCGTCTTATGTCGAAGCCGGCGTGATGCACTTCAGGTTACGGTGGTTTCTTGGGCAACAGTTGTTTAAAAATGAACAAATAGATGTAATCTTTTTAGCAGATAACGCCCTGCAATCAAGGGGTCAATACGGTCGTTTGTATGGTCCCGGCGATCAGTTAACGTTTCTGTATATATTTCATCCCAAAATGCATAACACAAGACGTGCAAAAGTGCTGGCGGCCAGGTCGATTATATATTCAAAGATTGTCGTCAAGGAAGAACTGACGGGAGATTTAAACACCTTCCCCCATCTTCGGGATGAACTTGATTGTATTCTGATGACTCGGCGGCTTTCGTTGGATGACTGCCGCCGCCTGTTCCCGTTGGTTCGCCGCGCGAATAGCATTGAGGCCCGTAAAATTGTTGGCGGATATCTGGCTGACTTGATGCCGCAGCCAGACCGGTATCTGCAACCCGCATAAGCAAGGAGCATTGGTGGAAATGAAATCGCAACGGTTTAATCCTGAAAAAGATCTTGCACCCATGCCTTTCGACGAGCGTATCTGCCGTCGGGCACTGGAAATGAAACAAAACGGCCTCGTCTGGCGGCCGCATGTCGGATGTTTTGTGTGGGACCCGGATGAAAACATTAAACCCGACTCCCCATTTCCGGGTAGAATCTATTTTATTTTGAGTCTGCAAAGATTTATCGACATTTTTGAAACCATTGACCAGATGGCTGACAAACTGGTGTGGCTGCCGACCTGGCATCAGGCGCAACTGATCTACCAGCAGCTGGCTGGATCTGAAACGGTCATAAATAACGGATTTTCAGATGGTCGATCCGTTCCAGCCACCGAAGCGCTTCTTCACATCTATGGTCTCATTATTGACGCCCTCAGGGAAAAAGCTCAACTTGATACAGCTTGAGCGGGACGGGTGACGCAGAGGAGCTTTGTCACACCGTTATTGAACAAAAGCTGGGGGATCTTTCTAAACTTCCGCCGGAGATGGTGGATTGTGTCATGGATGTCTACCGAGAGTTCATGATTGGTTATTTGAATATGTTGCGCCAAAAGAAACAGAAGCCAGCCGATTGGGTCCCGGCAACCGTCAGCATCGATTCCGAGCTAACCGGGCAAATGAGGCATTTTTTCTCTGATTATCAGCATGTGACCGGAAAATTCTATAGACTGAACCTCGAGGTGAAACGGTTGCAGACTCTGGATCGCGACAACCAACAAAAACTTTATCGACATACCCTTGATGAAATTCTGAAGCGTTGGGTGCCGCAGGTCAATAGGGGATAAACATATGGATAGCGACGTTATCATCGTGGGCGCTGGATTGGCGGGGTTGTCATGTGCCCGCCGCCTGACGGAAGCCGGCATTCCATTTATCATCCTGGAAGGTGACCGGCGTATCGGCGGGCGCATCAAAACCGATCAGGTCGAGGGGTTTTTATTGGATCACGGATTTCAGGTCTTGCAAACCGCCTATCCGGAAGCTCGCCGCACCTTAGATTACAAACGGCTCGCGCTCAAGTCTTTTGCGTCAGGCGCGATTGTCCGCACAAAAGAAAAATTTTATACGATCGCCGATCCCAGGCGCCACCCCCAAAAGCTTTGGAGCACCGCAACTGCCCCCATCGGAACAGTTGGCGATCGACTGCGTATGATCAAACTGGCATCCAAACTGCGACGGGTCAAGGTGGCCGATCTTTTTAAAAGTCCGGATAAAACAACCATTGACTTTCTCAGAGATGAGGGCTTTTCCGAAAAAATAATTGAAAGATTTTTTAGACCCTTTTTCACTGGTATCAGCCTTGATCCGGAAATTGAGGTGTCCAGCCGGGTATTTCAATATATTTTTCGTATTTTTGCCGAAGGCGATGTTGCCCTGCCCGCCCAGGGGATGGGTGCCATCCCCGCCCAGCTCGCCGAAACGTTGCGCAACAGCAGTATCCGCACCGAAGCCAGAGTTGCACAAATCCATCAAGGACAAGCTAGATTGACTTCCGGCGAAACGGTTCAGGGCCGGGCCGTGGTACTGGCCACCGAGGGGCCGGAGACTGCTCGCCTTTTGGGATCCGGCCGGAAAGTCAGCTCCTGCGGCGAGTTATGCCTTTACTACGCCGCCGATGTTCCCCCGGTGGTGCAGCCCTATCTGATTTTAAGCGGCGACGGAAAGGGTTGGATCAACAGCCTGACAATTCCCAGCCAGGTGGCGCCTTCCTATGCGCCGCCGGGCCAATCGCTGATATCCGTGGTGGTGGTCGGACATCTGTATTCGGACGGTGATACGGTTGAAGCGGCGGTGCGGGGACAGCTGAGCGCCTGGTTTGGCGCCAGGGTCAGAGATTGGCGTCATCTGAAAACTTACCGGATTACACATGCCTTACCGGCTCAGCCGCCGCCGATGCCTGATCCGACCAGAGCCGTAACATCGCCGCAGCCGGGTATCTTTGTCTGTGGCGAGTACGGCAGTGTGCCGGGCATTCAATGGGCCCTGCTTTCCGGCCGGCTGGCTGCCGAAGCCGTGATAAAGAGGCTTGGCATGGAGGGGTGATATCCGGGAAGGCAATCAGATGGTGTCAAAAGAGGTGCACCACATGGTCACGCCGGCAAGACATCCGGCGGCGGATCAACAAGTCCATCCACCCAGCGGCGCGGAAAACTTTCAATCCCGCAGGACGTCCCGAGAAGGGAGCCGAGTACAGCCCCGCGCGCGACATTGTCCCCCCCAAGGTTCGTGTTCACGATCAGTGCTTTTTTCGGCTCGTCGTGGTACTTCAGGGCCAGATATATGACTGCCGGTACCGAGTCCTCTACATAACAGGCCGTGCTTAGACGCGGACCGATGACCCAATCGTCCGGCTCACCGAGCCATTTCTTAAAGGGATGTCCCAGCAAGGGATTGCGCTGGGCTTCGATTTCTTCGAGAATGGCAGCTTTGAGGCCGACGCCATTGCTTATTTTCAACAAAATGTCAATCACCAGTAATCCTGCAGTTTCCATCTTATGACCGGGATGGGTCAGGGCCAGATGTGTCATGGCAGCTTCTCGTGCTTTTTCGGGTTGATTGAAATAATAGGCAACAATGGGAATTAGGCCGACCAGACCGCCGATGTGTTTTTCCGTGAGGCCGCATTTACGCGGCGCCCTGCCGCTGGCATAGTTTGCGAAGAAATTACGATGACACTCCTCTATATAAGTATCCCGATGGTTACCGGGCGTCGTCATGAACGCAATGTACCTATTCAGATAATCATCCGCATCGTATGTGCCGCTATCGTTGAGAGATGCAATGAGCACGTTACAGAGCTTGACATTCAAGGTGTTCTCGCCCGCCTTTAAAAACTGGTGGTAATGAATGCCTTTCTGTCCCCAGTACGCGGCTTGATCGTGCAGAATTGCGCCTTTTGCGTTGGGAGCCCGATAGCTGGATCGCCACAAAATGCTGTCCGGATGCGGATTGCGCGGTGCCATATAATCGGTCACCCACCCATAATCCCTGTAAAGGGCCTGGCGATTGTAATACCAGTGAACCGGCATCGCCAGTGCATCGCCGATCCAGAGGCCAAAGAGCATATCGCGGGATTTGGCATGCATAAAATTTGTCATCGTAAACCTGCCGCTTAATTTTAGGATCAAAATAGACCAAACTCACATCAAACCGATCTTCGGTGAGTATTTTCCGAGAACAAAGCCGGTTAGAATTTCCGCCATCGGCTCGATTCGTTAAACCAAAAGTTAAGTCCGGTCGCTCGTCAAGGCAAGGCCAGCAGCGGAAAGCTTTTTAACATTAGATAGTTTCCAGATAAGTTCCTGAAATCGCTTATAGTGCACAATGATAGCTTTTAACCATTATTTTGCTCCTAAAGATTGTCTATTGAAATATCATCGTTCTGTCTAATTATATAGGTATTAATTACACTAAAAGAATCTCACTCTAACTTGGGGGTTAAAATATGAAAGTCGAGCTAAAATGTTTTTCAAAACTGGTGAATTCAGATACATGTGAATTTAATGAAAGTACTACCTACAATCTAGAAGACGGCCATACAGTTGAAGATTTGATTGAGCGCGCGGGCATTGACAGTGAGGACGTCAAGATTGCGTTTGTAAATAGCCGGATAGTGAGTCTCGACACAGCCCTGTCAGAGGGAGATCGGGTCGGGCTGGCCCCGGACGTCGGAGGGATGTGAGCACTATCCAGTGGTTCCAGAATCAATCCACAGCAGCCGTTTAAACAGAAGGAGAAAAACAATGGATGTAAAAGATTATTGCAAAAGCATGGAAACCGAAATGACTGTCTGGAAAGCTAAGCTGTATGATGTTATGCGAAAGGTCGATGGACTGGGCTCGGCTGAAAAAGAAGGTATTCTTGCCAATGTCGAAGACCTCCACATGTTGCTCGAGGAAATGACGGACAGAGTGGAAAAATTGAAAACAGAGTGCCCCTCTGATTGGAGTCCCATGAAAAACGAAATTGAGGGAGGCAGCGTTGATATGCGAAGCAAGTATGAAGAAACAATGGAATATATTGGAAAGGCCTCACCGGTCTCGATTCCAGGTTGAGCAAAATGAATGGCCCCATGAACAAGTACAATGGCTTTTCAACTTTTCACTAGCCCACCCTGTGGCCTCTTTACAAAAGCGCGGAAAGCTTTTCCGCGCTTTTTTCTTTAGGAGAAACGTTAGTTGCGCAAATAGGGTAAATTGTCCCGAGAACAAAAAAACAAGTTAATTTTTGGGGGCCGTCAACAACCGCTTAAGTTCTTCACTAAATTGATCCATTTCCGTTATATATCTGGCATTCACTTCCTTTAAAAAATGCATGTAATCTCCAACTGCACGCCCCCCGACAAATATGGCCAACTCTTCACCTATGTATCGCCGCAACTTGCGGAGTTCATCGACCAGTGGATGCTGGTCCAGCAGATGGGTGATGCTTAGGGCGACAACCCGGGCACCGCTTTGCCGAACGCCTGAGGCGATTTCTTCGGCGGGCAAATTGGGACCATAGTAGACAGGCTGCCAACCATTGTCGGCAGCTGTCAATGCAACGATCAAGGCCCCAATATCATGCCATTGCCCGACGGATGTGGCGATAAGAATTCGGGGGGCAGATTCCGAAGTTCCGGCTGACCTCAGCAGATTCATCAGCAAATTGCGTGTGACCGATGTCGCCATATGCTCATTGACGATTTTCAAGGACCCCTTGCGCCATAGATTACCGATTTCTTCAAACAGCGGCATAATCAGGTCTCTTACCAGCGCGGTTCGGGTCAGATCGACTGCCGCCTGATCATAGGTGCGTTCCAACCCATCGGCATCAAGGTTACGCACCGCCGTTAAACATTGGGGGTAATAATCATCGACAGCCACCGGTTGAGCGGTCTTCGGCTGTTTGTCCCGAAACCGGGGGCCCAGGATATTTTCCTGGCGGGCAAGGTCTTCCAATTCATCTGATTTCAACCGGGCCACTTGTGAAATGTTATGGCCCGCATCCGTGATGATCTTTAATAGATGCAGGCGCTGGACGTCGTCCTCCGAATAAAGACGACGGTTCTTCGGGGAGCGCTGTGGAACCACCGCTTTGTAACGCTTTTCCCAGGCCCTGATGACGTGAGGGGATAAATTTGTGCGACGGGATGCGTAGCGAATTGGATATAAATGTTTGCTGGCCATGGCTCATGATAGGCAGGATGGTGAATACTGTCAAGTTATTGTTTAAATTTGGGGTACGAGCAAATAAGTATTATTAATTTGGAAACTTATAGCTGGAATCATTGCGATGCTGGATTTTTTAGGCCGTTAACTTGAAAATGTCTAAATTTTGTTTAAGTTATATTTATAGGAATTATTCCTGCCGATGAAGAAGGCGGCTACGGCTATAAGCTTCAATACTAAGTGCCTGTACCGATCCGCATCTTCTGGCGGTTTAAACCCGACTTCACCAGCGATCACCTTCTCACCAATAATGAATAAGGAGGGATTCCAACTTGATCTGACAACAGGTTGTATTGCAATACGTTTACAGTATCGGCAACATGAAGATGATAATTTTTGCAGATATATAAGAGATATCTAATATTGATGCTAATTTGCGGGAAATTGTTTTGAGCTTCGAGTAGGATAAAAAATAACTATAATCATCTGAGTTGCACTTGTACCTGACCGCAATTCTTTGGTTACTGATTCATTTTGCAGATTAATTATGACAATATGCAAAAAGTTAGCATATCGAAAATTGTGTATAGCGTGCCTGAGCCAAATCCCCGAAACCCGCTGAAATTATGTTATAATCTGCTAACTAATCCATACTCTGGCCTCTGCCTAAAACTGCTTTGAAAATGGCAGCCGCAAGCTTTGGTGATGGAAGCCAGGTGAATTCGTGTTCAAATCGCTTTTTGGCGAATTTATGGCGAGCACCGATAACGCCATCATGGTTGGGTTCAAACCCAATTGGCTTGATCATATCCATCGATAAGCGAGTCGCCTTTTCACTTTCATCGTCCCGGAGGCGACCTTGAGAATCGAATGCGAAATAAGAATATTCGGTTCTCAGTATCCCCACCGGTTTTCGATTTTCCAACTCAATTACAATTAATGCGTATGCTACTCATCCAGTCAGTTGGGGCTAATGGCTGGATGTCCTGCTCCGTTGGCAATAATTGGCAAATTTACATGATATTGCCATTCCGGGATGCTGAACCCCTGGAAAACAATAGACTTGGACATCTGCGACCTCTATCTGGATGATAAATTATTGAAATGTTGGCATGTTGAAAGTGGCAATTTGTGCTTTAAATTTGTTTCAATGTACCATAGCTACATCGAAAATGGTGACGAGACGGGCTTTAGGGTTTCTCAAGCCGATACGGGACAAAAGGAGACGCTATATGAAAACTTGGATTGTCGCGGCCATTGCGGCCGTTATGTCTGTGACCACCATCCCTGCTGCAGCCCAGGTGCAGAATCATCGCCAGGAGCGGGTTACGTTTGCAAAGGGCGCCTCATCGGCGCTAATCAAAGGGCAACTGAAGGGCGACGAGACGGTGGATTATGTCCTTCGCGCCAGCGCTGGTCAGACACTCACCGTAACGCTCAAGAGGTCCAATGGGGCAAACTATTTCAACGTACTGCCGCCCAACAGCACAGATGTTGCTATGTTCATCGGTCAGACCGGCGGGGATTATAAGGGCATCCTGCCGACTGATGGCGACTACACGGTACGGGTCTATTTAATGCGCTCTGCCGCGCGCAGGAACGAGTCGAGTGACTACACCCTGACAGTCGGCATAACCGGCAAGCCGTTGGCGCCCGTTCCATCGTCTCAAGACGCTGTCATTCCAGGGACGCCGTATCATGCCAGGGCGCCCTTCACCTGTGTTGCAAATCCGTATGCCGAAGTGAAACCGCAGAATTGCGAGGCCTTTGTCATCCGTCGCGGTTTCGACGGCACAGCCACAGTCGAAATTCAGCAGGACGGCAAAGTGAAGCGCCGACTCCTCTTCCTGAGAGGCAAGCCCGTGGCATCGGATGCTTCCGCGGCAATGAGGGTCACACGTCAGGATGGTGTAACGACTGTGCAATTTGACTCCGGCGAGCAATACGAAATCATCGACGCCCTCGTCTTCGGGGGGTGAACCTTTCCGCACAGCAAAGCCGAGAAATGTCTTATTAAACATCCTATCGAATAAAAGGGAGATATCGATTAACAAAAACGGCACACCTTATCAAGGGTATTGAAGAGGCAGCCGCTCAGGGGCGGAGACGCATCTCGATTCGGAGAAAACACCCAAATGGAGAAGACCAATGCAACGAAAGTCTATGACGGTGGTTGGTCTGCCAATCGCCTTTTTTTTCTTTGCTATTACCGGTAGCATGATTTTGGAAAACCCAGGTATGGTTTGGGACGCTACAGCGTCTGCCGCCGAATCCG
>JAFDCJ010000516.1 GCA_019312835.1 Deltaproteobacteria bacterium | reverse complement strand
TTGGCCTCGTCGTCCACAATCGTGAGATTGACACCGTTGATTGCACGTTCAATCTCCGTAAGATCGCCAACAATGCGCTCTGATTCAAGGAATATGGAAATTGCACGCAAAATATCTAAATCCACATCGTATTTGCCAATGACTCTGGCGCGCCGACCCCGTCGAATGGCTTCTTCACCAACCTCCTCATCGCAACCAACCGAAATCAGCGTTGCAGTGGTTATCTCTACGGGTACCTGTGTGCCGGTGAGCACCTGGCCTGGATCCAGGTTTAAGGGAAATATGGAATCGACAACCCGGTTTGCGGCCGTGCCCTTGACGTTAAGGACATCGCCAATAATGACAACCGAGGCTGTCAGATCGCCTCCCGGCATCAATTTACCCCTGACCCTGACGCGCTGTTCGGGTTCAAGGGCGCTTCTCCGGACGCGATATCCGTCTTCACCAAAAATGATCGTCGGGTTTCGGGGGTTATCCGACAGCCAGACCGTAATGAGTCCCCTTTCGCCAATCAAGTCGAGATAAAATCCGTCAATTTCATCTGTCCGGGGGTTTTTTATAAGGCGTGCAATGTCGCCGATGAGGATTCGGGGACAGCGCCGGGGGGCACTTATGGTGTCGACATCCACAAAAACCACCGGTCTGAATATACATTTACCCGAATTACCGGCTTCGTGAAGGTTGATGGACTTATTGGCATCTATGTCGAGACGCAATGCCACGGTAGCGCCGGATTTAACAAAGATTCCGCCGCGGGGGCTGAGGTCGATTTTTCCGCTTGGCAGCTTGAAGTACCTGTCGGGTTCGTCGCAGGGACCTCCTTCGGACCAGATATCGTCGATCACAAGCCTGATCTTCGAGTAATATCCGGCCGGTACCCGCTTTTTAACCGACAGCAAGAGATCCTCGTCCCGCAGTTCCAGCAGGTTGACCTCAAAGCACCTGTCGGATTCATACAGGACGACCTCGGATTGGTTGGGGTTATTTTCCGCTGGAATCAGCGAAACTTTGCATATGGTTATCCAAATTTTTTCATATTCGTCTGCCGGTCCGTCAGCCAGAAAAAGGGCCGCTGTTCCACTGCCGGCATCAGACGCAGCGCCACTGTCACTGCCGCCACCGCTGCAACCGCCCAGCAGCAAACCGACCGCAAATGAGGCGGTCAGAAAAAGGACGACAATTGGCCATAATTTCGATTTCATCTGTTCCCCCTTTCACCGCAAAACACCAGCCGGGCCAAAAATCAACGGATGCCGCGGCCATTTGGTTGATACCAATGCAACCCCATCCCCTCTCGCGGAAGATTGCGATGTCATCTACCGGCTAAACTATTTGCCTTACGTTCTTTCCTGCAAGAATCATGCTATCAAAACTATCAACTGACAGGATGATATTATAATAAATTACAATCGGTTATATAAGTCTGCTGTAAAAGAATGTTGTTTGTTTTTGTGAAATTTTATTCTCAATGTGAAATATGTTTCCCAACGATTGTATATCAGATTAATGACTTTCATGGAAGTAGCTTGTTTTAGAAAATTAAGCCTGGATGGTGTTATCGGATTTCCAACCGATGCATAAGCGGTAGCGCTTTTTTCATGCTAATGTGGATCCGAGCAATGAATTTATCTTGACCAAGTATGGTCCTTCGGCTATTGATGTTCTGGTTGATCAAACCGCTTTATTTCTTCTTTTTTCTGTTCCCGTAACCACTAACTCACAATTTGGCTGAATATGTCTTCTGGCGCTGTCCCGGTTTGGCTGCGCAGAGGATGTCAATATATTTTCTACCGACTTCCTTAGCAGGCCGTGTTTCAACATCAAGATGGATGGCCCGAACTAGTCCAGAGTGTCCACCGGGCCCTTATAAACAACCAAAGGAGGTACCGCCATGGGTTACTGGTTTGAGGACCCCACCCTGAAGGCACTGGCACCGCTGGCATTGTCATCTTCAATCCGCGGTCTCACGACCATCTTCAACACACCCAAGATCTATGCCGGGTTCAATGTGCTCCCGGAGGGCCCGGTCATCGGGCCGACCACCATGGATGCGCTGGCTTCCCAATGCCCGCAAAAACGCGCCTTTATCGTCAGCGACGAGTTCAACGAACCCAATGCCAAAAAGGCGGGCAGCTTTTTGGAATCCGGGGGGTTCGCCACCCGGGTATGGGCCCGGGTGCTGCCCGAAGCCCCCATTGAAAATGTTCGGGCATGCGCCGAAGAAATCAAGCAATTCGAGCCGGATCTGATCATGGCGGTCGGCGGTGGCTCGGTGATGGATTTAGCCAAGGGCGCCTGGATCCTTTACGAACGACCGGATTTAACCGATCTGGGCATGATCTCGCCCCTGGACAAACTCAACCTGCGGCAGAAAGCCATCCTGGCCGCCGTCCCTACCACGGCCGGCACCGGCTCGGAAAGCACGGGGGCGGCCGTTTTCCATGACACTGCCATCCAGCGCAAAATACCGGTTGCTCACGATGAGCTGGTGCCGGACGTGGCGATCCTCTCGCCGGAATTCACCATTTCCATGCCCCCCGCGCTGACGGCCGGAACGGGCCTCGACATTCTGGCCCACGCCATGGATGCCGCCATCGCGCCGTCGGGCAACGATTACACCGAACCGCTGGCGCTGAGGGCGATCGAAATAGTCTTTGAGTGGCTTCCCCGGGCCTACGCCAACGGCAACGACCGCGAGGCCCGCTTCAAAATGATCATGGCCGCCAATATCGCGGGCATCGCCTTTGGCATGAGCGGATGCCACTTAACCCATAGCTTCGGCCATTCCTTAGGGGCGGTGTATGAAATGCACCATGGCCTGTGTGTCGGTTTTTTCATTCCCCACTCGTTTCAATTCTGCGCCAGGGTAACGAACAAGCACCTGTCGATCTGCAAAAGCCTGGATATACCCGCCCCCAACGCCCGGGAAGGCCTGGAAAACCTGCTGGTCAAATTAAGAGCGTTTTTGACGTCCTTAGATGTCCCGCTGGCATTGAAAGACTTCGGCATCGGTAAGGAAGACTTTGAGGCCAAGCTGCCCAAATTGGTGGAATACGCCTACGGCGACATCAGCTGTTACCTGAGCCCCCGACCAATTACGGCCCCGCAGTGTGAAAAAGTCATGCGTTATGCCTATGACGGCCGGGACATCGATTTCTAAGGGAGGAGGAAGCCATGCAAGGATATCACGGAAGATTTCTAGAAGTTGATTTGAATACTAAAACCACCACGGATTTTCCCCTCTCGGAGGATTTTTGCAAGGATTACATCGGGGGCGCCACCATGGCGGCCGCCCTGGTGTTCGACCGCGTCAAAGCCGGAACCGATCCGCTGGCCCCGGAAAATGCCATGGTCATGGCCACCGGGCCTTTTACGGGCACCTCCCTGCCGATGGTCAGCCGCTATGCCATCGGCGGGCTTTCTCCTTTGACGGGATTCTGGGGCGAGGCCACCAGCGGCGGTGTTTTCCCCTTCCGGCTCAAAGGTGCCGGCTGGGATGGGATCATCATCACCGGCAAGGCCGCAAGCCCGGTCTATTTATACCTCAACAACGGTCAGGCCGAGATCCGCGATGCCGGGCATCTGTGGGGCAAAGACAGCTACGAAACCCAGAAGCTCATTAAAGAGGAGCGGGGCAACGACAAGGCCGGCGTGGCCTGCATCGGACCGGCCGGTGAAAACCTGATTCGATACGCCTGTGTCATCAATGACAGGGGACGGGCGGCCGGCCGCTGCGGCTTTGGCGCTCTTATGGGCTCCAAAAATCTCAAGGCCGTGGTGGCGGCGGGAAATACGCGCCCGGAATCGGCCGACGCCGGCAAGGTCAGCGAGCTGGCCAAGCAGGCCGTCAAGGACATCAAGGGCAATCTCGTTTCAGTCGCCCTTAGCGAATACGGCACCCTGATGTATATGGACATGGGGATGGTTCTCGGCGATACACCGGCCAAATACTTCACCAGCAACGTTTTTCCGGTCAGCGAGGTCACCGGCCAGGCCCTGCGCCAGAACTACACCGTGGCCAACTATGCCTGCCGGGGCTGCCCCATTGGTTGCGGCCGTGAATTAAAGAATTTCAAACCCGATCTCGACATCGACGGGCCCGAGTATGAAACAACGGTGGGGTTCGGGCCCCTGTGTTTGAACACGGATTTTGATACGATCATCGAGGCCAACCATATCTGCAACTGCCACGGTATCGATACCATCTCAGCCGGTGTCTCGGTGGCCTATGCCTTTTATCTCTACGAGCAGGGTGTGCTCACCAAAGACCAGGTTGGAATTGAGCTCAACTGGGGCGACGGCCGGGCCGTGGTGGCTCTGGTTGAAAAAATCGTGGGCCAGGAGGGCATCGGGGTTCTGCTGTCCAAAGGCGTACTGGCCATGGCCCGGGAATTGGGCCGGGACGAGGGCGAGGCCGCCCAGGTCAAGGGCCTGGAAATGCCCATGCACGAGGGCCGCGCCTTTCACGGCCTGGCGGTTTCGTATGCCACCGGACCCCGCGGCGCCTGTCACTTGAAGGGGCCTTACTACGATGTCGACCTGGGCAACATGGTGCTGGAATACATGATCCTTCCCAGCGATCGGCTGGTTTCGGCGGGCAAGGGCGAGCCGGCGGCCAAGTTCCAGAGTTTTAAAGATCTTTTCGATGCCCTCACGCTGTGCAAGTTCGCGCCGCTGCAGGTGCCCCAGCTTTGCGACATGCTCAATGCCCTGACCGGCTGGAATTTTGGTCCGGAGGAACTGCTGGCGGCCGGCGACCGCTCGATTAACATCAAGCGGGCGGTCAGCAACCGCTTCGGGCTGACCCGGGATCATGATATCCTGCCGAAGATTTGCCTGGATGCCCTGGATGAAGGCACCACCGCCGGTGTTGCGCCGGATATGGAGGTTATGCTCAGGGAATACTACCAGTATCGCGGCTGGGATTGGGCCACCGGCAGGCCCACCCGGGACAAGCTGGTCGAGCTGGGCTTAAACCAGGTGGCCGAGGACTTTTACCCGCAATGATGATCACCGCACATTTTCACGGCATTCTAACCGACTGGGTCGGTACCCCATCGGCGGTTTTCGATCTGCCTGCCGGCGCAACCTTTGCCGATCTCATGCAGGCCATCGGCGACCGGTACCGCAGCAATATGCCCGAGCAACTGTGGGACGACAATACCGACAGCTTTAAAAAACAGGTTCGCGCCCAGGGGGCTGCCAAAGTTTATAAGGATTTAGCTATGCCATTGAAAAAAGGAGAAGACATCACCTTTATGCTCATGATTGCCGGCGGCTAGCGTTCTGCGCCGCGAAGGAGACCATTCTAGAATATCTGCAAATGCCCGGTGTCTGGTCGTCATGCCGGACTTGATCCGGCATCCAGATATAAACGTGTTTGAAACCGAACTGGATTCCGGACCAAGTCCGGAATGACAAAGCAGCTACAACTGTAATTTTATCAATTGCGACACGGTATGTGAAGACAGGATCGTAGGCGTTTTCTTAATCACCTGAAGCAAAAGGGGGTAATATGCCTAGTTATTCGGAAAGATTCTGGAAACAGAACTGGGATGAGGGGCTTGAGGATCTGGATCCTCAAGAGTATGAAACCACTTTTGTCGAGATGATCAAGGAGGCCTTTGAAAAAGTCCCGGATAAAACGGCCCTCGCTTACCTGGGTGTGGACATCCCTTTTCGTCAGGTCGACAGCTGCGCCAACCAGTTTGCCAACATGTTGATCGCAAACGGTTTCGAAAAGGGTGATGTGGTCGGCATCAACCTGCCCAACATCCCCGAATACGTCATCAGCCTGATCGGGGCGCTGCGGGCCGGCTGTGCCATCTCGGGGGTGTCGCCGCTGCTGTCGGCCGAGCAGATCAAATACCAACTCAATGACCTGGGCAGCACCGGCAAGAAAGTGGCCCTGGTCACCCTGGATGCCATTTTCGCCGGGCACATCGTCAAAATTGCCGACGACATGCCCCAGCTGAAACTGGTGGTGGCCACCAGCGTGGCCGGTTTTCTGCCCAAGATCAAGCAGGTGCTGGGCAAGCTGCTGAAAAAAGTGCCCACCGGCAACCTATCGCCCCTGGCGGGCAAGACGGTTCTGGATTACCATAAAGACGTATTGAAAACCGCCGCCAGCACCGATGTCGACGTGGATGTGACCCCCGATGACCTGGGCTGGATTCAGTACACCGGCGGTACCACCGGCCCGCCCAAAGGGGCCATGCTCAGCCACCGCAATGCCGCCCATAATATGTTGAGTATCAACAGATGGCTGGGTTGGGAGTGGGGCAAGGGGGTGTTGCTGTCCGGGTTTCCCATGTTTCACATCGCCGGCCTGACGGTTTGTGAAGGTGCCATATTCTTCGGCTGGACCCAGGTGCTCATCCCCAATCCCCGGGATACCGAGCACATCTGCAAAGAGATGGCCAAATACAAACCCACCAATATGGCCAATGTGCCTTCCCTCTATCAGATGCTCATGGCCGATCCGAAATTCAAGCAGCTGGATCACACCACCCTGGGGACCTGCATTTCGGCTGCCGCCCCCTTTCCCAAGGAGTCCCAGGCGGAACTGGAAGGCATTATCGGGGAGGGCAAACTTCTGGAGCTCTACGGCATGACCGAAACCTCGCCGGTGTCCACCATGAACCCGTCCAGGGGCAAGAAAAAGCTGGGTACGGTGGGGATGCCGATATTGAATGTCGACTGCAAGCTGGTCGACCCCGGCAGCGGCGAGGAGGTGCCCGTGGGTGAGCCCGGCGAGATCTGCGTCAAGGGACCGCTGGTCATGCAGGGATACTTCAACAAGCCGGAGGAAACCACCCATGCCATCGATACCGACGGCTACATGCACACCGGGGATGTCGCCATCATGGATGAAGACGGTTACCTGAAAATCGTCGACCGTACCAAGGACATGATCATTGTGGGCGGCTTCAAGGTGTTTTCCAGCAAGGTGGAGGATGTGCTCTCCAAGCATCCGGCCATCGGTCTGCTGGCCCTGATCGGCGAGGAAAATCCCGAGCGGCCGGGTTCCGAACTGGTCAAAGCCTACATCCAGCTCGACCCGGCATTTAATTTTGACGGCAACGAGGACGCCCTGAAGGAAGACATCAAAGCCTGGGCCAGGGACAAAGTCGCCCCCTATGAAGCTCCAAAAATAATTGAAATTATTGAAGAAATGCCTCTTACCGCCGTTGGCAAGATAGACAAAAAAGTGTTGCGGGTAAAATGAGGCTGAAGATATTTTGTTATGTGACAATAGAATAAGGGATTATGAGCAATATTCATAGCAAACCCATTGCTGAGCGCATTGACTGGCTGTTAGAACTCGCCCATCGTCATGGTAAAGCCTTTAGCAGCCCCGAAGCGTGGCTGGCGCGCGAACGATATCTCGCTGAACACCCTACCGCGATTGCAGTGTTGAAGTGTATGGATGGCCGTATCAACATTCCGGTTGCGACCAACACTCCCACCGGCATTCTCATGCCTTTCCGCAATCTCGGCGGCATGTTTGATCTGGGTTGGCCCCACCTCGGTGAAGTGCTATCCCATCACGTCTTGCGCATGACCAGCACCGGTCGTCGCGTCCTGATCCTGATTACCTACCACTGGTCGAAAGGCAACCGGCTGCGTGGATGTGCGGGTTTTAATTACGACACCGAGGCGGCAATTGCCCACACACGCGAAATTCGCAGCCAAGTCGAACATATTTTCGGCAGTGGTCACGGCACGGTCTATCCTTTAGTCTGCGGGTTCGAAACAGACGATGAAGCATTGGTTATCCACGGCACGGATAATACCATGCTCGATCTAGCTGATATTTCCGCTTCTGATAAAACGGCTCTGGAACCGCGCCTGGACGATCTTCTACCCGACATGCCGATCCAGATGCGCGCAGACCTCCTGCCGTTAATGCACGGCAACCTTGAGCACATTGCCCAGGTGCGCGAACAGGCGCGGAGAAACGAAAGGATACTGGATGTGGAACACCGTGAATGGATGATTTGCCTGGGCCGCGGATTCGACTTCCTCCATACCCCCAATATCGCACTGATAATTGGCCCCTACAGTCCGGACCTTGCCGATCCGCTGCGCAAAGCTGCTGGAATTATCGAGGGCAACATGAAAGCCGGTCGCATCCCGGACGATGGCTTTCTGCTGCTGGCCTCCGTACCCTACGATGAATTCGGCGTTGACCGGGCACGGGCTGAGTTGAAATCGCGTTTTCTTTCTCACTTCGCAGCCGGGGTATTAAGTGAAGAATTCGACGCGCTCGCCGGAAAAATGTTCAAGCATACTGCCGTGCTCGACTGGCGCTCACGCAGTCTGGAACTGCTTGATGACTGAAAAAAATGTGAAAGCAAAGGGTCGCATCTTAAATAATTGAAGGGTCGGGGAGTTTTTTTGGCGTAGCGCGCTGCATGCATAATCGCCGGCGAACCCGCGCAAACGCATGGCCAAGGGCTCGTGGCAAAAGAACAGCAAAAGGTCATTATTACAATAGGTTAAATTCAGATTTGGTCCGCCCAGCCGTCGGCAATCGGTTGCCAATCCCCGTTCTTTCGCAACGATCACCAATCCATTCAGACAGTGCGCGGATTTTGCAAACGATCATTCATTTCGCTTTTAGAAAGGGGTTGGAAGACTACGTTAAGAATCGCGATATCGCTTTATATATCGATGATCTGTGGCTACGCATCGGCAACAAGCTTGTATCCCGTAAAATTGGCCCCAAAGAAATCCAGCGCGCCATTCGGGAAGTGCGAGCGCAAAAGTGATCCGGGTGGTCGCAGACACAAACGTTTTCATTTCATCCTTTTTTGGCGGCAATCCCCGCAAAATAATTGACTTTTGGAAAGCGGGTGAAATTACCCTTTGCCTGTCGAAACCCATTGTTGACGAATACATTGAGGTTCTGCGCCGGCTGGGGTTGCAGAATGAAAAAGAGCTAGAAGAACTACTCAGTCTTTTTGCTCATGGTTTCCATGTCGTTTTTACCGCAAAAACACCGCAATTGCATATTGTTGAAAAAGACCCTGATGACAATATGTTCATTGAATGTGCGGCAGCTTTGAAGGCCGAATTTGTTATCACCGTCGACAAAGCCCTCCAGGCAATTCAAAAATATATGAATATAAAAATTGTCAGTCCCAACGAATTTCCAACTCGTTTTTATCACGAGGGACAGGCATGAGTTCATCGGTGAGTAGACCCCCGGCGGCAGATTCTGCGCGCGCATTGGCGCATTTTGAAAGTCTGCTGGCGTTTGAAACGGATTGTTGGGATGTGCATCATGCAATTGTAAATGATCGGCGGTGTAACCGGCTGGCTCGATGAAGGCTTCAGCCTTACTGCAGAGTGATAACCCATCTAACCGGTGAGCATTAAGGGGAACCATTTCATGTTCGAAGGTTTCGAAACACTGGACATCGAGATCAACGGGGTCCATATTCACGGCCGTCACGGCGGTGACGGACCGCCCCTGCTGCTTTTACACGGTAATCCGATGACGCACGTCACCTGGCACAGGCTCGTGCCGGTGCTGTCACAACACTTCCATGTCGTGGCCACCGATCTGCGCGGTTATGGGGATTCTTCCGCACCGCCCGCGGGAGACAATAACGTCAACTATTCATTCCGTGCCATGGCCGATGATCAGGTGCAGGTGATGTGCTCGCTGGGTTACGACCGGTTTCGGGTCGCCGGTCATGACCGTGGGGCGCGCACCGCTCACCGGATGGCGCTTGATTATCCCGGGGTGGTCGAACAGGTGGCCTTGATCGACATCCTGCCGAATCATCATATCTGGAACCATGTCAGCCGGCAATGGGCCCAGAGCTCCTGGCACTGGGTCTTCATGGTCCAGCCGGAAGGCTTTCCCGAGCGCATGATGGGGGCGGTGCCGGCGGACTGGTTTATGACCCACAAGCTTTCCAAGCCGGGCATTGGACTGGATTTTATGGATCCGGCGGCGTTTGCTGAATACGTGCGCTGTTTCAATGAAAAGACGATTCGCGGTTCCTGTGCCGACTATCGGGCGTGTATCACCTGCGATCTTGAGATGGACAGCAGGGACGTTGACGCGGGTAACAAAATTGACATGCCGGCCCTGGTTATATGGGGTTCAAAGAGCCATACCGGCAAAGTCTACGGCGACATACTGCCCATCTGGCGCCAATATGCCACCCGGGTGAGCGGTGGGGCAATTGAATGCGGACACTACGTCCAGGAAGAAGCGCCGCAAGAGACATTGGAGTGGCTGCTGGAATTTTTCAGCCAATAAATAGTTATGCTGCACTTAGAATAGTGTCTCAAATGGCATTCCGAATGGGACAGATAAATCCCCCTGTCCCCCTTTTACAAAGGGGGAACCCAAACTGAACTGAAATTGATATAAAGGACCAATTGAAATAACGAACTCGGGGTCTATTAAGCGTTCCGACCACTGATTTGGCACTCCCTGCCTAACGAGTTCCCCCTTTGAAAAAGGGCCTCCACTGCAAATTCCCCCCTTTGAAAAAGGGGGGGTAGGGGGGATTTTAAGAATAAACCAAACGCTACATCTAATATGCCGACCGCTATAATACGGAAACCATTTATCTTCTCAGGGACAAGGCCCTAAACTCAACTCCGTGTTCACACGAACTTTCTCAGCTCTTTTTTCAGCACCTTGCCAACCAGAGACTTGGGCAGGCCTTCGACGAACTGCACCCGTGACGGCGCCTTATAGGGCGTCATTCTGGACCTGGCAAACTCGATCAGACCGGCTGCATCGATATCCTGGCCGGGAGTGCGAACAATAAAGGCCATGATGTCCTCACCGTACTTCTCATCCGGGACTCCGATCACGGCCACCTCGCCCACGGCCGGGTGCTGCTCCAGATACCCCTCGATCTCGCTGGGGTAGATGTTGTACCCGCCCTTGATAATCATGTCCTTGAAACGGTCCGTAATAAACAGGTAGCCCTCTTCATCCAGATAGCCCGCATCGCCGGTGTGCAGCCAGCCGCCGCGCAAGGCAGCAGCGGTCTCTTCGGGGTTTTTATAGTACCCCAGCATGACATTGGGGCCCTTGACCACGATCTCACCCTGCTCTCCCGGCGGCAGCTCCCTGTCGCTGGCATCAAAAATTTTCACTTCCACCCCGGGAATCGGCAGACCGGTAGAGCCCTGTTTAATCGGCATGCCGCGCCGGCAGAGCGCCACGGTCGGAGAGGCTTCGGTCAGACCGTAGCCTTCGTACATTTCGCAGTCGAATTTGGTGGTAAAGGCCCGGTAGAGCTCTGCGCTCACCGGTGCGGCGCTGATGGTACAGCGCTCCAGTGAGCTGGTATCGTATGTGTCCCCCGCAGGATGGTTGATCAGCAATTGATACATGGTGGGCACACCGATGAACTGGGTCACCCGGTACTTTTCGATCAACCGGAACACCTCTTCGGGGTCAAACCAGCGCATGAGGACCGCCGAGGACTCTTTAAACGGTGAAAGGCTGCCGGAATTCATGGTGACCACCCCGAAAGAATGGGCCAGCGGCAGACACAGCAGGGTCATGTCGCCCCTGGTGGCCCCGGCGGCCTCCCAGGACGCCAGGGCATTCTGGTAAAGGTTGTTGTGGGAAAGCATCACCCCTTTGGGCCGGCCGGTGGTCCCGGAGGTGTAGATCATCAGGGCCACGTCATCTTCTTGCATCTCGGCGGTCTCCCGCAGCGGCGGATTATTTTCGACCAGCCCGTGAAAGTCCAACTGATTTTCCCGGGCTTCTCCCCCCAGAACAATGATGTGCTGGATGTGGTCGATCCCCGCGGCGGCATTTTGGATTTTTTCGATCAGGTCCGCACTGGTAATTACGGCTTTGGCATCCGAGTGATCCAGGATGTAGCGGCTCTCATGCTCGCCCAGCAAAAACATGATGGGCACGATCACCGCCCCGAGACGCCAGATGGCGGCAAAACAGGCAAACACCTCGGGCGAATTCGAAAGCGACACCACCACGTGGTCGCCCCGGCCGATGCCCAGCGACTTCAAGCCGCCGGCCAGCCGCCGACCCATGGCGTTGATTTGAGAAGCAGTAAAAGATTCCCCTTCGAATACAACCGTGCGGGTGTCACCCATCCTTTTGAGGCGATCATCGCCCAGGGTAACCAGGTTCATCTCAGCCCCCTTTCATCTATGGTTAAAATCCCCGGTGTGAAAAAATGGCCCGGCTTTTATATGGATTTATAGGTTATCGAATTGAACTTCGTCAAATCAAAATTAGAGGGTTTTCTTTTTGCTTGACCACCCCACCCTTAGTCTTTATATTGCGGTATCCATATTCGACGGGGTTGTAATCGGCCCCGATTGCCACGAAAAGCTGTCTTATCCGTCGGAATCAATTATCCTGAGTGGGGGAACTCTTACAGGCATTAAGTTAATTAAAAAAAAAGGAGTAAAACATGCGAATCGCAAAAGGTTTAATTATTTTGGGACTGGTTTTGATTGTGGCCTCCGGCGTGGCTTTTGCCGGAGATAAAAAACTTAAAGCCGGCTTCGTCTACGTTGGACCGGTGGGAGACTACGGATGGTCCCATGCCCATGACGTGGGGCGTAAATTCGCCGAATCCAAACTCCCCTGGCTGGAAACGGTTTACATCGAATCGGTGGCCGAATCCGATTCCGCGCGGATCATCGACCGCTTTGTCCAGGGTGAAAAAGTGGATGTGGTGTTTACCACCAGTTTCGGTTACATGGATGACACCATCAAGGCCGGACAAAAGTATCCGGATAAACTATTCATGCACTGCTCGGGGTTCAAGCAGTTGCCCAATGTCGGCACCTACTTCGCCGATTTGTACCAGACATACTACCTCAATGGCCTGATGGCCGGTGCACTGACCAAAACCGATAAAATCGGCTATGTCGGCGCCTTTCCGATCCCGGAGGTAATCCGCCACATCGACGCCTTTGCGCTGGGAATTAAGGCCACCAATCCCAAGGCCAAAGTGCATGTCAAATGGATTTATGCCTGGTACGGCCCGGACAAGGCCCGGGAAGCCGCCGAAGCCCTGATTGCCGAGGGTTGTGACAACCTGGCCTTTACCGAGGATACCCCGGCGGTCATCGAAGTCGGCCAGGAGCACACCGAAAAGGGCCGCCAGATTTACACCTACAGCCATTACAGCCCGATGCAGCCCTACGGCAAGGACTCCGTGGTTTCCGGACAGCTGGTCGACTGGGGCGTGATGTACGTCAAAATTCTGCAGGATATCTATAACGGCACCTGGAATAACCAGGACCACTGGTGGCTGATTGCCGAAAAAGCAGCCATTCTCGGCGGCAGCTTCGAAAACATCATCAATCCCAAATTCGAGGGTGAATTGAAAATGAAAATGGTGGAAACGGCCGATTTCGGCAAAATCTCCGCCTATGACCTGGTGGTGAAGCGTTACGAGCAGATGAAAAATGGCACGGAAGCATTTGATCCCTTTACCGGCCCGATCAATGACAACACCGGCAAACTCACGATCAAAGAAGGTCAAAGGGCATCCAAGGGCGACCTGCTGAGCATCATGTATTATGTGGATAATGTCGTTGGCAGCATTCCGAAGTAATTTGTGAGCCGATCAATACGTGCAAACGGGGAGCTCGCATTGCTGCAGCTCCCCGTTGTGTTTTGGTTCTGACATGGTTCTACTTTAATAAAGATGCTCGGATCGGCAGGTAATGCTGCGCAAGCGGAAATCCCCCTGTCCCTCTTTAAATAAAGGGGGAACGCAAATTAATGCCAAGTTGCTTAAACAGGCCAATCGCAACAAGAACACCTGTCCGAACAGAGCATTCCCCCCTTTGAAAAAGGGGGGCAAGGGGGGATTTAAAGCAACGCTAAACGGATCTTTTCGCAATCTGCGCGATTAGCCGTTGATAGATCACAGCGAAATTATTGCTGCAGGGACTTGAAAGCGTATGGCCAAGATCGAAAGCCTTGAAATGATTAATATTTCTAAATCATTTCAAGGTGTTAAAGCAAATTCCGATATCAATATTACGGTCCGGGAGGGCGAAATCCTGGGGCTGCTGGGTGAAAACGGCGCCGGTAAAACCACCCTGATGAATATCCTGTACGGTCTTTACCAGCCGGATTCGGGCAGCATCCGGATAAACGGCAAAAACATCACCATTCATTCCCCGGTCGATTCCCGCCATCACGGCATCGGCATGGTGCACCAGCATTTCATGCTGATCCAGAATCACACGGTGGCCGAAAACATCGCCCTCGGCTTTGAGCAGACCCCCCAACTTTTCCCCCAGCGCAACCTGAACGAAAAAATCCTGTCTTTTGCCGAAAAATTCAATTTCGACGTCGACCCATCCCGGATGGTGTGGCAGCTGTCGGCCGGTGAACAGCAACGGGTCGAAATTCTCAAGGCGCTGATGAACGGTGCCGATCTGCTCATTCTCGACGAACCAACTTCTGTTTTGACGGCCCAGGAATCCCGGGACCTGTTTCAGAATTTCAGAAAAATGCGGGACCAGGGTCACATGATCATTTTGATCAGCCACAAGCTGGACGAGATCCTCGATCTTTGCGACCGGGTGACGGTTCTGCAAAAAGGACGGGTTGTGGGCGAGGCGGACACCAAAGAAGTGGATAAAAAGGGCCTCGCCCGCATGATGATCGGCCGAGACATCATCTTTCAGATTGAAAAAGAACCCATGGCGCGAAGCGAGAAGGTTCTCGACATCGAAGCGGTCACGGTTAAAAGCGATAAAGGACTGGATGTCGTCAGAGGGGTTTCCTTTGAAATTTTTCGCAATGAAATTTTTGGCATTGCCGGCGTTTCGGGCAACGGCCAGCGCGAGCTGGTGGAGGCCATCACCGGTCTGAGGCGGGTGGAATCCGGCAAAATTATCATGGAGGGCACGGATATTACCAACCAAACGGCCCGTTTCGTCTACGACAGCGGGATCGCCCACGTTCCGGAAGAGCGCATTAAATTCGGTATCGCTCCGGGTTTATGCCTGTACGACAATGCGATATTGAAACAGCATCATAAAAGCAAATATTCCGCCAGACTCTTTCTGGCCTATAACAAAATAAAACAGCACACCCAGCAATTGTTATCCGAATTTAAAGTGCTGGCCCCTTCTATCAATGTCCAGGCCAAAAACTTGTCCGGCGGCAACATTCAGAAACTGATTCTGGGTCGTGAAATCAGCGAAAAGCCTTCCCTGCTGGTGGCCTCCCATCCGACCTACGGCCTCGATGTGGGGGCTACGGAATATCTGCGCAACCAGCTGTTGAAACGCCGCCGGGAGGGTGGCGCGGTCCTGCTGGTCTCTGAAGATCTGGAAGAAATTTTCGAACTGTGTGACCGGATAGCGGTGATGTTTCGGGGCGAGTTTATGGGGATACTGGATGCGGACGATGAGCGGCTGAAAGATATCGGCTTGATGATGGCCGGATCGATGCGAATACCACCAGAGGAAAGAGGACAGACGACAGATGACAGATGATAAATCAGAATCTTCGTCCTTATTTGTCAGATATGTCATCTGTCTTCTGTTTTCTGACTTCTGTCATCTAAGGGCTTGTTTGTAAAAGCAAGGTTTCTTTCTATATTTAACTACACGTTTTCCAGGTAAGCGGATTGAAACTTATATGAACATCAAGGTAACTGAAAGAATCGATATAGTACCCCGCCATTCCGTGCTGACGCTGGGACTGTCTCTGGCGGCCGGGCTGCTGGCGATCAGTTCGATATTTATGATCTTCGGCGTCAACCCGCTGTATGCCATCGCCAAAATTTTCAGCGGGTCCTTCGGCAGTCTGTATGGTATCAAGGAAACCATCACCAAGGCCATCCCGCTGATCTTGATCGGTAGCGGCTTGACCCTGGCCTTCAGGGCCAAATTCTGGAATATCGGGGCTGAAAGCCAGCTGCTGATGGGCGCTATTTTCGGCACCTGGGTCGGATTGAACTGGGGCCCCCACCTGCCGGCCCCGATCATCGTTCCGCTGATGTTTTTAGCCGGATTCGTTGGCGGGGCCCTCTGGGGATTGATCCCGGCCATCCTCAAGGTTAAATTTTCCATCAATGAGGTCATCACCACCCTCATGATGAACTACATCTGCAATGAATTCATGAAATTTCTGATTGTCGGCCCCTGGCGCGGCAAGACCAAACACGGATTTCCCTACACCGATGATTTACCGGCGTCCGCCGTCCTGTCCCTTATTCCCGGCTCCCGGATCCACCTGGTCACCCTGCTGATTGCCGTGGCGGTTGTGGTCCTGCTGGGCATCGCCGTCTATCGTACCCAGTTTGGTTATGAAGTACGCGTGATCGGCGAGAATCCCGAAGCCGCCAAATATTCGGGCATCGATTTTTTCAAAACCACCCTGATTATAATGATCATCAGCGGTGGTTGTGCCGGACTGGCGGGCGTCGGTGAGGTGGCCGGCATTCATCACTACCTGAGTTACCCGGAATCCATTTCATCCGGCTACGGTTTCACTGCCATCATCGTGGCCTGGCTGGCCAAGCTGAATCCGGCCAACGTGATCCTGTCGGGCATTTTCTTTGCCGGCATCCTGGTCGGCGGCGATGCCATCCAGATTTCCCTGGGCCTGCCGGCAGCCACGGTTCAAATTTTTAACGGCACCCTGCTCGTTTTTCTGATTATGGGCGATTTTTTCCTGAAAAACCGTGTAACGTTCCAGTGGCGTGGGAAAGGAGCCTGAACCTTGGAAGATATCATCATCTCCGTTCTTCAGCGAACGTTAATTGCCGGAACCCCCTTGCTTTTGGCAACCATCGGTGAGGTAATCTGTGAGCGGTCCGGAATTTTAAACCTGGGGGTGGAGGGAATGATGGCCATTGGCGCCGTGACCGCCTTTATTGTCACCTTAACCACCGGCAACCCCTGGCTCGGGCTGGTGGCTGCCATCATCGCCACCGCCTTGATATCTGGTATTCATGCGTTTGTATCCATCACCCTGCAGGCCAGTCAGGTGGTGTCCGGTCTGGCGCTGACCATGCTGGGCCTGGGAATTTCGGGGCTGGTGGGCAAGCCTTACATCGGCAAACCATTGGCAGAAAAAATGGCCACCTGGCCGATCCCCATCTTATCCGATATGCCGGTGGTGGGCGTGATATTTTTTGATCACAGTCCTTATTTTTATATGGCCATCCTCCTGGCCTTGATCGCCTGGTTCGTGCTGCAGCATACCCGGCTTGGAATCAGCATCCGTTCGGCCGGGGAAAATCCGCGGGCAACCGAAACCCAGGGCATCAGCGTCTACAAAATCCGCTACTGGTGCGTGATCGTCGGTGGTGCCTTCGCAGGCATGGCCGGCGCGCACCTGTCCACCTCCTACAGCAAATCCTGGATCGAGGGCATGACGGCCGGCCGCGGCTGGATCGTGATTGCCCTGACCATTTTCGCCCTGTGGAATCCCATGCGCGCCATCATCGGTGCGTTTTTATTCGGGGGCATCTTTGTGCTGCAGTATCTGCTCCAGCCCCTGGGGATCTCACCCAACCTGCTGGCCATTCTGCCCTATCTGTCCACCCTGCTCGTTTTATTCATCGGCGCTCTGCATGACAGTCGCAAGCTCAATGCACCGGCCATGCTCGCCGAGCCGTATCGGCGAGGCGAAAGATAGCTCGTTTCCATCTGGTCCGGTCATGGCGGGATTCCGATGCGCTGCGTTCTCCGCGGGTTTTTACCTTCGACGTACTAATGTACGCCTCAGACAAAACCCTTGTGCGGCCTTGCTCATCGAAAAAATTGCGCATTTCCAAATTGGAAACGAAACAGACAAATTCAGTGGAATAAAGCCAAATTCTCACTGCGAATCATTGCGCAATACTCCCGTACTCCCCCATGAAATGGCCTCAAATAAAATTTGGTGTTGACGTGAAATTGTAAAGATTCTATTGACTTTTCGGTGGGAATGTGATGGATAGTCAGTTTCGTTTTTTTCATTTCGGTTGCATTAATTTCCGGGTAAATATATAAATTCACCACTGCAATGAGTGGTTTTAATGCAACCTGCAACAGCCGTTACCGGGAGGTATAAAATGTTTGGCATTGATTATATAACGAACAACAACGGATGGGCAATGGCAGTGGTCGGGGCCACTACCGTGTTTGTGGGCCTGGCCGTGCTTTCCTTCGTAATTTCCCAGGTTCACAAACTTCTCGATGCCTGGGAAAACCGCACCAAAGACAACGCGGTTGCGGCCGAAAGGCCCAC
>JAFDCJ010000515.1 GCA_019312835.1 Deltaproteobacteria bacterium | reverse complement strand
GCACTGGACATCCTCCAAGAACGTTATGCTCGCGGCGAAATCGATACCGCTGAGTTTGAAGAGAAAAAAAAGGTAATCGCATGATTAATCGACGACAATTTTTTCACATCACCGCTGCCGGTGCGGCCGGCTTACTGACCGGCGGCATGGCATCTTTGTTAAATGCCGGGGTCGCCAGGGCTGCCATTCATGTCAGCAGCGATTTTAACCCGGATCTGGACGTTGTCCTGAAGGCCGCGGCTGACGAGATCCCGATACTGCCGGGTGCTCCCACCGACGTGTGGCGTTTTAAGGGTCAGCTACTCGACGGTGACCCATCGAACCTTGTCGATATGGAGAGAAGCTATCTGGGTCCAATCATCCGGGCGCGCACGGGACAGAAGATTCGCATTCGCTTTAACAATGCGATGGCCGACCCAACCATCGTTCACTGGCACGGGCTGCACGTGCCCGCCGAGATGGACGGGCATCCGCGCCTGGTGATACCCGGCGGGGAAACGTACGTGTACGAATTCGAAATCCGCAACCGGGCGGGAACTTACTGGTACCATCCCCATCCCCACGGCCTGACCGGCCCGCAGGTATACGGTGGCCTGGCGGGACTTTTCCTGGTTTCCGATGACGAGGAAGAAGCGGCCGGCCTGCCTTCGGGTGAATATGATATCCCGCTGGTTTTGCAGGATCGGGCCTTTGACCGCAGCAATCAACTGATTTACCTCTCAGGCCACCACATGGAGCAAATGAACGGGTTTTTAGGTGACTGGATCATGGTCAACGGGCAGCCGGATTTTAGCCTGCCGGTGGCCACCCGGGCCTATCGACTGCGTCTTCTCAACGGGTCCAATGCGCGAATATACCGGCTGGCCTGGAAGGACGGCCGCCCGTTGACGGTCATCGGAACCGATGGCGGACTGCTGGAAGAGCCGGTTCAGCGTCGGTATGTCATGCTGGGCCCGGGTGAGCGGGTGGAGCTGTGGGCCGACTTCAGCAACGACGCGGTGGGCTCGGAAACGGCGCTGGTAAGCCTGCCCTTTGATGACGGTATGCTGGGGGGTGGACGCATGGGCCGCGGTATGATGGGAGGCGGTGGCGATGGCCTGCCCAACGGCGCCGGGTTTACGATCTTCAGGGTCGGGGTCAACCGCGCCGAGGAAACAGTTTTAACCCTGCCCCAACGTCTTTCCGCCATTGAACGTTATGATCCTGCGGATGCCGTCAACCCGGAAGACCCGAAACGGTTTCATCTGGTCATGCGCCACATGGCCTGGACCATCAATGGCCGGACCTTTCAAATGGAACAGGTGGCGGCTGAGGAAAGGGTGGCCTTAAACAGTCTCGAGGTATGGGAATTTATCAACGAAGGCGGCGGCATGGGGATGATGGGCGGGATGGCGATGCCTCACCCCATCCACCTGCATGGCATGCAGTTTCAGGTGTTGCAGCGCCGGGGGGTTACCCATGAAGGCTACGTGGATGAGGGGTGGAAAGATACCGTCTTGCTAATGCCCGGCGAGCGTGTTAGGGTGCTGGCGCGGTTCGGGGACTATGCCGGCCTTTTCCTGTATCACTGCCACAACCTGGAGCATGAGGATATGGGAATGATGCGCAACTATCTGGTGGAGAATACGGCCTCAGCCGCCTGATTGGTTGTTTTCAAATCGCGCCATGGCGGGACTCTGCACCCGGTTACAAGCGCAACGATTAAAGCACGGACGTTCTTTTGTCTTTCCCCGCCCCCAAGGGCTGGAAAATCCAAGCCACCCGCTTTGCGGGTGGTCGTTGACTCAATGATGGCACACGCACACGGTCACAGTCACGATCATGGACACAGCCATGGACCGGCGGATTACAACCGGGCCTTCGCCATTGGCGTTACCCTCAATGTCATCTATATCCTCGTTGAAGCGGGGTACGGCTTTGTGGCCGGCTCCCTGGCCTTGCTGGCGGATGCCGGTCATAACCTGAGCGATGTTCTCGGACTGCTGCTGGCCTGGGGAGCGAATTTTCTGGTCCAGCGCAAACCCACCAGGCGACACACCTATGGATGGCGCAAGTCCACTGTCCTGGCGGCTCTCACCAACGCCATCATCCTGCTGGTTGCCATGGGCGGCATTGCCTGGGAAGCCGTGCAGCGGTTCCGCGATCCTTCGCCGGTGGCCGGCATGACCATTATCATTGTGGCGGCCATCGGGGTCGTCATCAATACGGCCACGGCCTTGTTATTTTTATCCGGGCGCAACAAGGATTTGAACATACGGGGTGCTTTTCTGCATATGGCTGCCGATGCCGGGGTATCCGCCGGTGTGGTCCTGGCAGGGGTTATCATCCTCGCCACCGGCTGGCTGTGGATCGACCCGATGGTCAGCCTGATCATCACCGTCATTATCCTGGTGGGAACCTGGGGCCTGCTGCGCGATTCTTTCAACCTGGCCCTGGATGCGGTGCCGGCCGGAATCAACCCGGAGGCTGTCAAAGCGTATCTGTCTGACCTGCCCGGCGTCTCCGACGTTCACGATTTGCACATCTGGGCCATGAGCACCTCGCAAACCGCCCTGACCGTTCATATGCTCAAACCGGACGCCGGCGATGACGACATACTGATCGAGCAGGCCAGTCGGGAACTTCATGAGCAGTTCGGAATTGAGCACATCACCATCCAATGGGAGCGCCGGCCCTATCTGGATCATTGCGGCGGATCCTGCGAAATTTAGATTCGACCGCTCCGTTATAAAATTACCATTCCCCCGATCTCCCCTGACTTGCCAATTAAAAATCGATGTTTAACTTTTGCTAAATTTTTTTTGTTCTCGTTCGCGCCATGTCATGATGATGTTCTGATAAGCTGCCGTGGTAGTGACAAAAAAATCCCCCTGTCCCCCTTTTTATAAAGGGGGAACGCCAACGCGATTGCAGTTACATTAATTCAGCCGTTGCGGCATGCAGATGTCTGTCATCTTGAAGCTTTCTCCCTTTGGAAAAAGTGGTCCAGGGGGAGATAATCCAAGGATCAAATGGTAAATTCATATAAAACTTGCTATAGATCAGCCGGGATACATGGGTCGCATCAAAAACCGACAACCGCCAGCACGGGACTATTGGGTTGAGTTTAAATTATTATGAAATCGCACTAATCGCCGTGGCCCTTGGCTGCGATGCCTTTGCCGTGGGACTGGGCGTCGGATGCCAGTACTGTGCCCCCCGGCAGATTTTCCGTCTGGCCTTTCACTTCGGCCTGTTCCAGTTCATGATGCCCCTGATCGGATGGCTTCTGGGCAGGCATATTCTGGTCTGGACCAAGACCTGGGGCCCCTGGATCGCTTTCGGCCTGCTGATGTATATCGGGATCCGGATGGTGGTCGAAGGATTGAAACCGGCCGAGGAAAAAGAAGAATGCGCCGATCCCACCCGTGGTTTCAGCCTGGTGATGCTGTCGGTGGCCACCAGCATCGATGCCCTGGGGGTGGGGTTCAGCCTGGGGGTCTTGAATCAGAATCTGTTTATGGTGGCGGTCTGGATCGGCCTGGTTGCCGCTGCCATGACCTGGCTGGCCATGAAAATCGGCAACCGCCTGTCACAAAAATTCGCCCACCGCATGGAAATCTTCGGCGGCGTCATCCTGATCCTGATCGCCTTCAAACTGCTGCTCACCTAGCTCAAACGCTAAAGGTTCGAGGTAATAGGTTATAGGTTAGAGGCCTGAACATTCTGAATTTCAGCCTCTAACCTATAACCTCCAACCTATTACCTAACAATTACGTGAGCATTTCAATTCGTGTGACAACGCAACCATTGGACGTAAGATGCGCCTTTAAAACCAATTTTTAGGGGTTGAGGGCCTTATCGAGCCTGCTCAGGCTCTCACTGGTGCCGCAGACAATCACCTTCTCGTCCGATCTGATGGTGGTGTCGGCCGATGGGTTAAACACCATTTTGCCATCGGCTTTGATAATCGATAAAATCATCAGATTATAGTCCTGGCGGATTCCAGATTCGTGCAGGGGCACCCCGACAAGCTTGGATGATTCCCCTACCCCGATTTCCTCGATGTGAATGTCGGTGTTCTCATCGGCAAATGCATATTCAAGAAAACGGATGACATTGGGCCGCAGGATCGCATGGGCCATCCGGCGGGCGCCGATATCGAAGGGAGAGACCACCACATCCGCACCGGCCGTATCCAACGGCCTTTTGGATGCGTTCTGGCTGGCCCGGGCCACAACGTAAACATTGGGGTTCAAACCCTTGGCCAGCAGCACGAGGAAGACGTTGTCGGCATCCGTTCCGAGGGTTGCGATCAGATTGGATGCCCGCCTGATTCCGGCTTTGAGCAGGTTTTCCTCGATGGTTGCTTCCCCGGCCACGTAAAGTACATGGTCCGTGTTCATAACCGGAATGCGATCTTCGTTTTTCTCTACCACCACAAATTTGAGGCCCTTTTGGATGAGATAGCGGCAAAAGGCGCGCCCCATCCGGCCATATCCGCAGACAATATAATGATTGTTTAACTGGTTTATTTGCTTGTCCAATTTGTGCCTCCCCAAAATGTGCCGGATACGGCCTTCCACCAAAAATTGTACCACGTTGCCGATTACATAGAGGAAAAAACCGACCCCCATCACGATCAGAAACAGGGTGAAAACGCGCCCGTTTGGGCTGACCGGGTTGACCTCGCCATATCCGATGGTCGAAAGGGTGATCACCGTCATGTAAAGCGCATCCAGAGCGGACCAATCCTCGATGACCATATAGCCCGCAGTTCCAACGCCAACCAGGAATACCGACAGCAGGACGACGATGCTGAGATGAGAGGTGCGATCCAATACAACCGTCCACTTAAGAGTTTGAGGGAAATTTAGCTTATCTGGCAAAGTATAATGACAGAGAGAACCGCCTGTCAAACAAAAAGCAAATAAGCCGGCGGGGCAACTGATGACATCGGTGTCACTTTGCTGAAAACAGGCAGCCGGCAAGCAAGTGCATCAAGCCTTGGAGGGATGGAGGGGGAAGGCGGAATTTGGCGGACCGCTTTTCTGAGAGGCGCTGTTCAGCTTTATCAAACCACTTCTGATGCGGCGTGCCAAAAGCAATGGTCTGGTCATTACGGGCGATGCGTCGGCGCGATCACTATCGCTTGTTACTGCGGGCGGGGTGAAACCCCGCCCGCAAAAAGGATCGATCGGTGTTGCAGGAAAGCCGCTACGGTTTATTTTGCAAATTGATCCAGGTAATCGCCGTATCCCTGGCTTTCAAGATCCTCTCTGGGAACAAAGCGCAGCGCCGCCGAGTTGATGCAGTAGCGCAGGCCCGTCGGCGGCGGTCCGTCCGGGAAAACGTGCCCGAGATGGGAATCGCCATGTTTGCTTCTCACCTCGGTGCGAACCATAAACAGGCTGCGGTCCTGGTGCTCCACGATGTTGTCGGGCACCAGTGGCCGTGTGAAACTGGGCCAGCCGGTGCCGGACTCAAACTTGTCGGTGGAGCTGAACAGGGGCTCGCCGGAGACAATATCCACGTAGATACCTTCCTTTTTGTTGTTCCAGTATTCGTTTTTGAACGGCGGTTCGGTGCCCTCTTTCTGGGTCACTTTGTATTGCAGGGGCGTCAGCTTTTCTTTTAAAACGGCGTCGGAGGGTTTGCTATATGTTGCATCCGAATTGGCCGGTTTTTTCTTATAGGGTTTATCGCCCCAGGTACTTTCCAGGTACTGATCGCGCCCCGAGCCGGAACGGTACCATTTGTAGCGCAGGGGATTTTTTTTGTAGTAATCCTGGTGGTATGTTTCCGCCGGGTAAAAGCTTTTCAGCGGGAGTATCGGCGTGACCAGTGAACTTTTAAATACGCCGGACCGGTCCATTTCCGCTTTGGATTTTTCGGCCAGGGCTTTTTGTTCATCGTCATGGTAGAAGATCGCCGAACGATACTGGGGCCCCCGATCGACAAACTGGCCCCCGGCATCGGTCGGATTCACGTGGCGCCAGAAAACTTCCAGCAGTTCCTCATAGCTGATTTTCTGCGGATCGTAATAAACCTGCACCGCTTCATAATGTCCGGTGGCCCCGGAGGATACCTGCTCATAGGTCGGATCTTTCTCGTCGCCGCCCGTATAGCCTGATACGACTTCGACAACGCCGTCGATCTTTTCAAAATCCGATTCGGTGCACCAAAAACAGCCACCGGCGAAGGTTGCTTTCCGTAAATTTTTATCGTCGTATTTTTTATCCGTTTCCATTGCTTCGACCTGGTTGTGATTTTTTGTATGTTGAAATCCGAACAGGACAATTCCTATCAGGATGGTTATTCCAAATATAAGTATTGCTTTCATGATTGCACTCCCTGTTGCAAAATTAGGTTATGGAAGGTGTTTCAAAAACTGCCGGATTTTCATCTTTATGAACGGATTCTGCGTTTCCTTCAGTTGCGTCCGTGGGTTATTTTACTTCTCCCAGGTAAATTCCGGTTTCTTCCAATGCTTTCTTTATTTGATCAACGCTGATCAGCGCCGGATCATACAGGACCGCGTTGGTTTCCATGGATCCATGGTAACCACTGTTGACCAGCTCGACCCCTTTCAGCCCTTCCAGGACTTCTTCGCCCACATCGAATCAGCTGACTAAAAATTCCGCACCGGCCAGATTGTGATTTTCGTCCTCGGGCACCAGGTTGCGCATCAACACCATCAGGGCGATCAGCACGAGGACCGATACGACCAGGGTAACCAATTGTCGGCTGCTTTGCATTATTCATTCTCCTCGTGCAGGCATCCGGGCCTTGAGGCATCAGGCTAAGATTTATGGGCGGTGATTTTATAGACATACTTGAGCCACTCACCGCCGTAGTAGCCTTCGGCCACCACCCGCAGCGGGAATCCGTGCTTGCGGGGCAAGACCTCGTCGTTTACGCCGTAAGCCAAAAACACTGTCTCCGCAAGGATATCCTCCATCAGAAACCGCTCCGATTTTTCACGGGTGCCCTTCGGGCCGCTGAAGATCACGTGGGTGGCATCCGGATTTACGCCGGCCATCTCCAATAATCTGGCCACCGAGATCCCCTGCCAGCGGGCGTGGTAGGCAAACACCCCCGGGCAAATCAAAAGGACATCGCGCTTGACGGGCGCTAATTCAATCACCTGCGAATAGGCCAGTTTGATGGGGTGCTGGACCAGGCCGTCGATCTCCAGCTTCCACTCGTTCAAATCGACCCGGTGATCGTCCAACCCCATCGTCTCGAAATCTTCCAGCGGCGTCAGCTCGAGATTGCGGGTATCCAGATCAGCAGGGTCCTTGCCGATAAGGTTCTCCATCCGGGTCCCTTTGGGCAGAACAATTTTTTTGGTTCTGGCCCACGCCTCTCTGACGGTATCGGCCAGCGGACTAAAGACGAATCCCAGCCCGGCAAATCCACTTAGCAACAATTTGATAAAATGACGTCGATGATTCATTTTACACCGCCAGGGGACTCTTACTGTATCTTTCGGTCCTCCTACATATGTTAGTTACTGTTGGCTTATTTTCAATATCGAGCCGCTCGTTC
>JAFDCJ010000514.1 GCA_019312835.1 Deltaproteobacteria bacterium | reverse complement strand
GGGTTAATTTTGGTATCAGAGGACGGAGCAGTGTGGGGGCGGGGTTTATCCCCGCCCGGGCGATGGCTCTTGAGGGCGGGGATAAACCCCGCCCCTACATTTGCTGGCACCTGAAGCCTAAGCAGTCTCGACCCGGCAGCGTTTTAAATCTTCGAGAATTTCTTCTTTATTTATTTTCCATCCGATGAACGCCAGGCGGGTTTCGGCTTCACCTTCCCATGAAAACCATTCGCTTTTGCCGCCGACAAAATTGAGCATCTCCAGACGATCGGCAAAACGGACGGTGCCTTTAACCCGAAATAATTCCCAGGGGAGATCGTTGATAAAATTTTTAAAGCAGGCTTCGTCCAAGATTCCGGAATCCCGGAAAGAAAACATCACAAAGTTGATGGACTTGGCCGGATGGCTGTGATGTTCGTTGCTGCCGGGATGAATATCGTGTGAATCTAATGTGCCGTCCGGCGCGGCGGGCTGGAAAAATCCGATCGGCATCAATGCGGGCATTTTCGGTTTTGTCTGCGCCCAGAGGGTTTCCGGATCGATTTCACAATGTATCGTGGGAACCACCTGGCAGTCGGGGATGACGCTATGAATTTCATCAAGAAACTGCGGAATTTTTTCGGCTGCCATTAAATCGATTTTATTTAAAAGGATTAAATGGGCCATTTCAAGCTGGTTGTAAAAGAGCTGGCCGAATACGTCGCGCGCCCCCCAAATATCGGCCTCGAGTACGGTAATAACTTTTTTGAGCACCATATGTTGACCGATCCTGGGGTCCTGCAGGACCGTGATGATCGATTTCGGATCGGCGACACCCGAGGCTTCTATTAAAATGCGGCGGGGCTTGAATTGGGCCCAGATACGCATCAGAGATTGATGCAGGTCGGCGCTGAGCGTGCAGCAGATGCATCCGCTGGCCAGCTCGATGACGTCCGAACCGGAGTCTTTCAGCAGGGCGCCGTCGACCCCGATGTCGCCGAACTCATTGACCAGGACGACGGTTTCGGAAAGGTTGGTTTCCCAGGCAAGGATTCTTTTGAGCAGGGTGGTTTTACCCGCCCCCAGAAAGCCCGATAAAAGTAAAATATCGGCTCGATGTTCCGGCTGGTTACCAGTTGCTGCGCTCATTAGACTTTTCCCTTGAATCGAACCCCGATCAAACCAAACGGGGCGGATGATCCCATCGTTATGTCCCACAACGAATTTATGAAACGCGGTATAATTTCAGGCGTCGGGTGTTCCGCCGCAGGATCAGGATGGGGAATGTTGGGGCGGGGATAAACCCCGCCCCTGCTCAGTTTTTTCTTCTATTGTCTGACTTGTGTCTTCTGTTAGAAGGGCGTCAGGGGTATCAGTGCTGAAAGATCTGGCCTTCTCCAATAACAAATAGCCAATAACTAAACAGCGATGGTGGCCACCTGGTAGCAGCGCAGGCATCGCTCGGCTTCGGCAACGGCTTCCTGGGCGGACAGGCCTTGTTCGACTTCATCAAAGTTTGATTTCCGTGTTTCCGGCGGAAGCATGCCCGGTTTGAAACGTGGTTTGCTTTCGACCTTGAGAATTTCTTCGTCCGGGTCAAAGACTTTAACGGTTTCGAAAAGTTTGTCGAAATAGTGGCTGTCATCATAATCAAGGGGCTGCCCGTTAATAAAACGATCGATACTGTGTGACGCCCGGCGGCCGCCGGCGCAGGCGGTAATCAGGGCGTCCGGTCCGGTTTCACAATCACCGGCAACAAATATTTTTGGGCGGCTGCTCTGCTTGGTGTATTCGTCAACCACAATCGTCTTCCACGGGCTTGTTTGAACATCATCCATGCCGGCAAGCAACGCCAGGTCGACCTGCTGCCCGATCGCTGAAATGATGGTATCGCAGTCGAAAACAAATTCCGAACCCTCAACCGGCACCGGTCGCGGTCTGCCGCTGTCATCCGGTTCACCCAGTTCCATTTTGATACATTCCAGGCCGACCACTTTACCCTCCTCAGCCCGGATACGCACCGGCGCCGTCAGGAAGTGGAACTGCACCTGTTCTTCTTCGGCATCGTGAATCTCGACTTCATCGGCGGGCATTTCGCTGCGGGTCCTGCGGTAAACCAGATGAATATCTTCCTTGCCGGTGCGCAGGGAACAGCGAACACAGTCAATGGCGACATTTCCGCCGCCGATAACCACAACTTTTTTGCCCTGCGGATACGGGTCAGCGCCGGCATTCACCTCGCGCAGATAGGCGAGCCCCGGAATAACACCCTGATATTCCTGGTCTTCGCCCTCGATACCGATTTTAGTACTGTCCTGCGCCCCGATACCGATAAAGACCGCATCGAACTCATTTTCAAGCTGGGAGAGTGTCAGATCATTTCCGATGGTCTGGCCGTAGTTGATGGCAACGCCCATTTTCTGAATTTGCTGCACCTCAGCGTGCAGGATATTGCGAGGCAGCCGGTAGTCGGGAATCCCCACGGCTGACATGCCGCCCGGCTCATCCAGTGCCTCATAGATCGTTATCTCGTGGCCGGCACGGGCCAGGTGATAGGCGCAGGTGATCCCAGCGGGTCCGGCGCCGATGATGGCCACTTTCCCGGTTTTTTCAGAAGGTGCAATTTCGTATTCGGGCTCTTTTTGCTCGGCGATCTCATGATCCGCTACAAAGCGCTTGAGCGCCTTTATTGAGATGGATTCATCCAGATTCCCGCGACGGCAATGCTTTTCGCAGGGTCTGAAACAGACACGCCCCACGATACCTGCTATCGGCAGACGTTCGCGAATGACCGTCAGGGATTCTGCAAATTTCGCGTCTTTGATCAACTCGACGTATTTGGGAATATCGAGATGGATCGGGCAGGCATCCATACAGGGGGCGGTCAGTTTCGAATAATAGGTACCTTTTGTCGTCTGTTTTTCGCCGCTGACGGCCTGTGAAAAATCATCGGCAAAATATTTGAGGGCATCAAACAATGGCGCCGGTCCGGATTTGCCGATGCTGCATTTTGCATTACTAACGATGGCTTCGGCGGCCGATTGCAAAAATTCGAGGTCTTCTTCGGTTGCTTCACCGTTTGCCATATCCTGAAAGACTTCGAGCATCTCCTCCCAACCCGTTTTGCAATAGTTACATTTGTCACAGGTTTTTGAATGCTCCAAAACCGCCTCAAAATACTCGCGGCACAGATCAATGATATCCACTTCAGGTGATCTCAGGACAATTCCCTTCCAGCCCATCGATGCTTTGATTTTTTCGTCCTGCTTGAAATATTCGGGAAAATCCAGGTTTTTGATGGATACCGGTTCCTGCTCTTCATCACCGCGGTTTTCAACAATTTCTCGGCCCCATGAACTAAAAATTATATCCGACATGCGATTGCCTCCATATATTGATAACTC
>JAFDCJ010000513.1 GCA_019312835.1 Deltaproteobacteria bacterium | reverse complement strand
TTTGAGGCCAGCGGCCGGATTTTAGATAATCATCAATCGGAACCCTCTTTTTTTAACCTGAATTCCGGCTCGTTTCCGGCCAGGAGTCGTTTGATGTTATCCCTGTGACGGATAAAAATAAGAAGGGCAACCATACCTGCAACAGCTGTCATGATGGCCGAATCAGTGATTATCCATACTGCAAAGGGCAGCACCGCAGCGGCTGAAAGCGAGCCCGCCGAAACCCGCCGGGCCATCGACACCATCGCAACGAATACGACGACGGCGGCCAGAACGGCGCCGGGTGAAATCAGAGCGAAACATCCGGCAGCGGTGGCAACCCCTTTACCGCCGTCGCGGAATTTTAGATACACGGGAAAAAGATGGCCCAGAAATGCGGCCAGCGCCACGGCTGCGGCATATATATCATCCGATCCGCCGATCGGGCCAAATGCAGCCAGAACCAGGTAAACCGGAAGCGCGCCTTTTAACATATCGCCGGCCAATGTCAGCAGCCCCGGTATCACACCGGTCTGACGCGTTACGTTGGTGGCCCCGATATTGCCGCTGCCCTTCAGCCGGATATCTTCGCGGGCAAAAATGCGACTTAAAATCAGGCCCCAGGGGATGGAGCCCAGCAGATAAGCGAGCAGCAGCAGGCCGCAGAATGTCACAACGGAAGATAAGTCCGATGCCGGCATTTCATTTTCCCTTTCGCGGTTATCTTGAAAGAACAGGTTGAGTTGTTTGTGGGATCCCGCGCGGCGGGAGATCATTAAATTTCGCGGCTGGAAGCCGCTCCCACATGGGTTCTTTTATGGCAACTTGGGCTTCCGGGATAAGCACCTTCCCTTTTTTTGACGTGGTTTAAATAGGAACCCGGTTTTTCATCTTGTCTACCACGAATGAAGGTTATAAGTTTATACCATTATATAAGTACAGATCAAGAACAGGGACCCGATCTCCCCGGAAATGATTGAAGGTTAAAACATGGAACCGATTCAAATTCCCATCGAAGATGTCCTGGATCTGCATACGTTTCGGCCCCGGGATATTGCCGATCTGCTGGAAACCTATTTCGATGAATGCATCAAGGTCGGCATATTTTCAGTGCGGGTCATCCACGGCAAAGGCAAGGGCATCCAGAAAAAACAGGTGCGCCGGATCCTGCAAAAAACCCCCCGGGTCAAAAGCTTCACAGATGCGCCGCCGGAAGCCGGCGGATGGGGCGCGACACTGGTCGAGCTGAGGCCGCCGGTCGACGACACCGGTTGAAGAAATTAACCATTTTCAATACTTCGAATTTTAGGTTATAATTTTATCTGAAAAGAACGCTTCAAATTACTTCAGGGCAAAAACCGGTTTGAATTCAGACAGGACAGTGATTTAGCAAATGGATGTCAACTTTCAACGCAAAATGGATCGGTACATCGGCGCATTTCTCTGCCGCATTTTTTCGCTTTTCTACCGCAAAGCCAAAGACGAGGATGACGGGTTTCAGGCCAAGAAGTTTCTGGTAATTTTGCTTTCTGAGATGGGGAGCCTGGTTCTGGCCTACCCCATGTTTCAGCAGATTAAAAAGCGCTACCCCGAAGCCGAGCTGCACGGGCTTTTGTTTGAAAAAAACAAGGAAGTCCTAACCCTGATGGACGTCACCGCGCCGGAAAATATTCTAACCGTTCGAGACACCTCTTTTGGCGCTTTTACCATCGACTGTCTGCGGGTGTTGAATCGAATCCGCAGACTCAAAGTTGACGTGGTGATCGACTGCGAGCTGTTTGCCAGAATCAGCAGCATATTTTCATTTTTAAGCGGTGCCCGGATTCGCGTCGGCTTTCATCCGCATACCCAGGAAGGCCTGTATCGCGGCAATTTTATTAACCGCCCGGTGTTGTTCAACCCCTATCACCATATTTCCCGGCAGTTTCTGACCCTGGCGGCAGCCATTGATTCGGTCGGTGTGCCCAAAGCCAAAAAGCCGCCGGAGCGCACCAGCCTGAGAGCACCGCTGATCGATTTTTCCCGGTATGAGACCGATGCCATGCAGGCCAGAATGCGGGCCGACTTCAGGGGCCTTGCCGATCGGCCCCTGGTGTTGATTTACCCCGGTGGCGGAATCCTGCCGATTAGAGCCTGGCCCCGCAATTACTACAGCCAGGTTGCCGGCGAGCTGATAAAAAAAGGCTACGCTGTGGGAATTGTCGGGCTCAAGGAAGACAGGGAGCTCGCGGGTGCAATTCGGTCAAAAATAAATAACCCGGCCTGTATCGACCTGACCGGATACACGCATACGGTTCGAGAGCTCATGCTGATCTTTCAGTTTGCGGCGCTTCTGATCACCAACGACGGCGGGCCGGGGCAGTTCGCTGCCATGACGCCCATTCCGACCATCATATTTTACGGCCCGGAAACCCCCGACCTCTACAGCCCGGCTGACAGGAAAGCCACGATATTCTATAATCCCCTGCCCTGCTCTCCCTGCCTGACCGCTTTCAACCACCGCAATTCACCCTGCGACGGTGATAATCTGTGCTTAAAACAAATTCCGCCGGAGCAGGTGCTCAAAAAAGCAGTTGAGATCCTGGAAGAATCGAAAACAACGCCGGAAATGGCCGCACCCTGAATGCTTACTTCAAACGAACGGCTTTACGAATCACAATGGGATCGGTGGGCACATCGCGGAACCGGCCGCGGGTTCCGGTTTTTACCCCGGAGATGGCGTACACAACGGTCCTGCCTTCAACCACATGCCCGAAGACCGCATAACCCCAGCCCTGGGGTTATTTGCCTTTATAATTGAGGAATTCATTGTTTTTGGTGTTGATGAAAAACTGGGCCGTGGCACTGTGAGGGTTC
>JAFDCJ010000512.1 GCA_019312835.1 Deltaproteobacteria bacterium | reverse complement strand
TATCCTGACCCGGGTATTGTCCTTGCCGGGAAAAGGCTCAATATGTATATCCGAAGCGCCCCTGGCATAGGCATCCAGAATGATTTTATTCACCAGCTTAACGACCGCGTTGTCTTCTTCACCGACCGCTTTTTCAGCTTCCTCGATTTCATGGCTTTCTTCCCGCATGACCGCAAGGATTTCTTCAATATCGGCCAATTGTTTTTCATCCTGGGAATAAAGCTTGATGATTTTCAGAATATCCTGCTTCAGCGCTACGCAAAATTTTAACTTTTTCCCGGGGAAAAGCGCCCTCATTTCGCCAATTCGCTGCTGATCGTGGGGATTGTCGATCGCAATGACAATGCGGTTGTCTTCTTCGCGCAACGGCACCCAGAAATACTTGCGTAAAAATGGCAATTTCAGGCCGGCCAGCAACTCACCGGGGATGGGAATGCTGCTGTTGAATTCAACCGCTTCCACATCATAGAAATGGCTCAGGGACGCCAGCAGGTCTTTCTTGGCCAATTTAAAATCCGACATCAAAACGGATTCAATCGCCGCATTTTTCTGCCGGGCCTTCATAATGGCCTTTTCCAGCTCGTTTTGAGACAGCAGGTGATTTTCAAGCAGAAGATTAAATTTTCCGGTGGCATAGCGCTGGGTGAGCCGTTTCTGGGTGTACAGGGCAATGCCGAGAATGTCACTCACCTCTTTGAGGGATTGTTCGTCGATTTCCACAAAAGCAGATCCGGTCTTGCGGTTCATCAATTCGATGACGCCCAGCAAGCGGTTTTTGAAGACAATCGGATGGGCCAGGACCTGTCGGGTGATAAACCCGGTCTGCATGTCCCAGCGCTCATCGAATCTGAGTTCAGGATCAATGGCCGCCAGCTCCTTTACATCGTATGCATTTTTCAAATTGACGGCCTGGTTTTTCAGAGCACACCAGCCGGCGATGCTCCTGGGTGATATGGGTATGTGGATTTCTTCTATGTCGTTAGCCGACTTGAATCGGGATACCAGTTTACGGTTCCTGGCATCGACAACGAAGAGGGTAACTCGATCAGCCGCAAAAAGAGAGGTGATATCATCTTTTAAATCGATTAAAATCCCATCCAGATCGTCGGCAGCGTTTATCCGGTTGCAGATTGCCTGCAGGCGGGTCCGGTAGACGACTTCAGAGGTGAGGTGCTGAATATGCCTATCCTTGCTGCTAGAAGTGATGAAGGCGGAAACCATCTGTTCGTCTCCGAATCAATAGCTTTACCTGATTGCTGGGTATATTCTCATTTAGCCTGCAATCGACATGGAGTTATGGAGTGTTGGAGTCCTGGAGTAATGGCCGCAGAAGTTTGCTTGCTGACAACCCTCCCACACTCCAATACTCCAGTAATCCAGGGTCGCCTATGGTAAAGCCTTCATATTATCTGAAATTTGTTGTTTTACGGACTATCGTTCCCTCAGCTTTTTGAGGTTTTTGTAAATCTTTTGAGCTCCCCCCAGGATCAATAAAAACCCGAGAAGATAAAAACAGAAATAAATAAACCCGATGATCGATGCAAATGTTTCGATCGTCTTAATCTGCGGCATGACCTGGGGAATCCGAAAGAACACCCCGACCCCGGCCAGCAGGAGCAATCCCCCCCAAATCAGCTGAAAATAAATCTTATTTTTATCATCCGCCATTGTTGCACGAAGATCCCATTGATATTCATTCAGTTTAAGGCGTTAAAAGAATCCCATCAGCCCGTGAGCGTTCCGTCAAACTCGGCTTTGCGCTTTTCGACAAAGGCGGTGGTGCCCTCCTTGGCGTCCGGGCTGGCAAAACTGATGGCAAAGGCATCGATCTCGATGTCGCAACCGGTTGCAAGGTCCACATCCATCCCCCGATTAATGGCCTGTTTGGCTTCTCGCAGGGATACTTTGCCTTTGACCGCAATTTCCCCGGCCGTTTTCATTGCCTCTTCCAAGAGCTGCTCCGGGGGCACCACCTTGTTGGCCAAGCCGATTCGAAGGGCCTCAGCGGCAGAAATCATTTTCCCGGTAAAGATCAATTCCTTGGCCATATTGGTGCCGATCAGCCGCGGCAGGCGCTGGGTGCCACCGAAACCGGGAATTACGCCGAGATTGATTTCCGGTTGCCCGAATTTGGCGCTTTCCGAGGCATAGATAAAATCACAGGCAATGGCGATTTCGGTGCCGCCACCCAGTGCAAACCCGTTGACTGCAGCAATCACGGCAATCGGAAGTTGCTGCAGCTTATGAATTATACGGTGGCCTTTTTGGGCGAAGTGTTTAGCCGAAAGGGAGTTGAAAGTTGCCAGTTCGGTGATGTCGGCGCCGGCTACAAATGATTTGTCCCCTGCCCCGGTGAGCACCAGCGCGCGGATATCTTCGTCAGCGGCGATTGCGTCCAAAGCCTGGGACAGCTCGTCAAGCAATGCGCCATTCAAAGCATTGAGCGCCTTGGGACGGTTAAACGTGATGGTGGCAATCCTGTCTTTGACTTCATAAATGATGTTTTCGTACGCCATTTTTACCTCCGTACAGGTTGGGTGGTTTGGATTAGATTTGAATCAGTAATGGATAAAAGATAGAGAGGGTTTTGTCAAATTGAAAACAGAAGAAGGCGGGCTATTGGCTAGATAAGTGCCCTGATAAATACCAATGCAGCTAGATGATATGTACTTGGCGTTAATAAAATCCCAAATCTCAAGCACCAAATGCCAAATAATTTTCACCAATCCCAAGTTCCAATGACCAAAACAGTCAGGAAAATTCAGCGGTATTCTTTAACAATCAGTTCAGCATGAGGTGAGTCTTATGATCACCAGTGCCGCTGTTCACCGACTTTGGGATTTCGAATTTGGGTCATTGGGATTTGTTTGAATTTTGGTGCTTGTAATTTGGAATTTATAAGATGGAAAAATTGATAATTTTTTTTAAAATTGTCTTGACACGGCATTGACTATTTTTTCTCACCTGAAGCAGCCATGTAAATAGCTGACAGGATAAACATGCCACCGATAAATTTGGACCAGGTCAACCCCTCGCCGAATATCAGATAGGCCATAATCGTACTGCCGATGGGTTCCCCCAGCAGCGCGACGGCCACTAAGCTGCTGCTGAACCATTTCAGGGCCCAGTTGTAACTGGAATGCCCGATGATTTGGGACACCAGGGCCATGCCCCAGAAGGCGACGACCGTTGGGGTGCTGTATCCGGCTACCGGCAATTGCAGCGCTAAAACGGCCAGCCATAAAAACGCGGCCGCACTTCCATAGCAGATGGCCACGTAGGCAAGCAGGGAAAGCCGGGGACGCAGATTGCGGCCTAACAGAAGGTATACCGCGGCACAAAGGGCTCCGACAACTGCCAGCAAATCGCCCAGCAACGCCTTGCTGCCGGTGGCAAAATCACCCAGGCCAATGATGCCCCCGCCGATGACGCTCACGATGATGCTGACGATCGTCGCCTTTGTCAGGCGATCTTTGGATATCAGCGGGGTTAGCAGCCCGACCCACAGCGGTATCGTGTTGACCAGCACGACACTGTTGGCGATGGCCGTATAATCAAGGGAGGAAATCCAGCTGGCAAAATGCAGTGCCAGAAAAAAACCTGACAGTATGGCCAACTTGTATTCACGCACGGATAAATTGCGCAATTCATCCCGCGCCCGCCAAACTGCCAGGGGGACCAGAATCAGTGAGGCCAACCCGAGCCGGTAAGCGGCGGTGACCAGGGCCGGTGCGTCGGCCAGACGTGCGAAGATGGCCCCGGTGGAAACACCGAAAATCCCTAATGTCAAGACGACAACAGGGCTAATCGGTGGGCTGCTATTTTCGTTTCTGTTCATCATCGGCGCATCGGTATTTAAATCACAAATTTCAAAATCCAATGTCCGAAACATACACTACTGATTAACCGAATCGCCGGTTATACTATTGGTCATGTTCGCCTATCTGTATTTTGGCACAAAACTGACCATCCCGATGTTTGGAATTTTGAATTCAGGTCATTGATATTTATTTGAAATTTGGTGCTTGTGATTTGGAATTTATGAAAATGACTATCCTGAAAAATATCTAGATACCACAAATCAACCGTCGATAGCTGTTTCCGAACGCATATTAAGGCGAGCAGTTGGCGTTATTTCCTGGATGTACTTTTTGATACCGATAACGATAGCCTCGCTTACGCGTCTCTGGTATTGGGAATCGACCAGCCGTTTACACTCCCGGGGATTGCTGATGAAACCGGTTTCAACCAGTATGGCCGGCATCTG
>JAFDCJ010000511.1 GCA_019312835.1 Deltaproteobacteria bacterium | reverse complement strand
TTAGCCGCGTGATCGCCGGAACGCGATCTTCCATGATGGTTTCATTTGGAGCGGTGGCGATATCGGTTCTGCTCGGCACCACCGTCGGGCTCATCTCCGGCTATTTCGGCGGCAGACTTGACAGTGTGGTGATGCGAATACTGGATGTCATTTTTGCCTTTCCGACCATACTGCTGGCCCTGGCAGCCGTTGCTGCCTTCGGGCCCAATATGTTCAACCTTATCTTGATTATGGGTTCGATATTCGGCGCCCGTTTCGCAAGAATTGTGCGGGGCAGCGTTTTATCGGTAAAGGAAAAGGACTTTATCGAAGGAGTCAGATCCGTTGGCGCACGTGATGCCAGCATTATGGCCAAGTTTATTTTACCCAATGTATTGAGCCCGATCATTGTTCAAGCAACCTTTAACCTGTCTACCGCCATCATGACTGAAGCCGGTCTGAGTTTCCTAGGCCTGGGCACCCAGCCACCCAGGCCGTCATGGGGCCAGATGCTCAATGAAGCGCGCGCCTTTATGGAAATAGCACCCTGGCTGGCGATCTTTCCCGGGTTAGCGATTATTTTTGCGGTCCTGGCCTTTAATTTTTTCGGAGACGGTCTGCGGGATGCTTTGGATCCGCGACTTTCGCAGCGCTAAACAGTTCGGGGCATTTTATCATGGCGTACGGTCAAAACAGAAAATCCGTTCTGAAAGTATCCGGACTTAAAACCTATTTTTTCACCAGCGAGGGGATCATTAAGGCCGTAGACGGGGTGGATTTCGAGGTAAAACAAGGCGAAGTGCTGGGTCTTGTAGGAGAATCGGGCTGCGGAAAGAGTGTAAGCGCCTTGTCCATCCTCAGACTCGTTCCTATCCCTCCCGGTCGGATTGTCGCCGGCAAAGTCGAGTTTATGGGAAAAGACCTGCTCAAGCTCAATGAGCGTGAGATGCGCAAGATTCGTGGTAAAAAAATTTCGATGATTTTTCAAGATCCGCTGACCTCATTGAATCCGGTGTTAACGATCGGTTACCAGCTTGCGGAAGTATTCCGATTTCACAAAAACCTGGACCGGATCAAAAGTTTGAAAGAATCGATCGACATGCTTAAAGCCACCGAAATCCCATCGTCTGAGGAACGGGTGAAACAGTACCCGCATGCGATGAGCGGTGGAATGCGTCAGCGCGTCATGATTGCCATGAGCCTGGCATGTGAACCGGCCTTGCTCATTGCAGATGAACCAACAACTGCCTTGGATGTAACGGTTCAGGCCCAAGTGTTGAGGTTGATGAAAAGGTTATGCCGGGATCGCCGGACAGCGGCTCTATTGATTACCCACGATATGGGCGTCGTTGCCAACATGTGTCAGCGCGTGGCCGTGATGTATGCCGGCCGGGTGGTGGAATACGCAGATGTATTTACACTGTTTAATTCGCCGGCACACCCCTACACCGAAGGTTTGTTGAGATCCCTGCCCAGAGTTGGCGTAAAACAAAAAAAGTTGGATACGATTGAAGGCCAGCCGCCGATCCTCAATCGACTGCCACCGGGATGCGCTTTCACACCCCGTTGCAAATATGCAAAAGAAAAGTGTAAAGAGGCGGTCCCCGAATTGGTAAGTATTGGCAAGGGGCATGAGGTAAGGTGCTATTTTCCAATATCGGGAGAGCAGAAGTGAACAACGCGGATATTAAAGTTGCCGTCAAGGGACTCCGGAAGCATTTTCGGATTTCGAAAGGCCGGGTGCTGAAAGCAGTGGATGGGGTAGACTTCTATATTCGTAAAGGCCGGGTGCTAGGGCTTGTGGGAGAGTCCGGATGCGGCAAGACAACCATAGGGCGGTTGGTCCTAAACCTCATTCAGCCGACATCCGGTGAAATTCTTTTCGACAACATCAATCTGTCTGATTTAACGAAAGATCAGATGCGCCGAATGCGTCGGAAAATGCAAATTGTTTTTCAAGACCCATATTCCTCCTTGAACCCCCGCATGACTGTCGGAAATATTCTGATGTTTCCAATGAAAGTCCAAAACCTGTATAAGAAAGAGCGAAAGCAACGGGTTGCGTATTTACTGGATAGTGTGGGGCTGAGAGGATCAGACATGAACCGCTATCCCCACGAATTTTCCGGAGGCCAGCTTCAGCGAATCGGGATCGCCAGAGCGCTGGCGGTGGATCCCGAGTTTATCGTGGCCGATGAACCGGTATCCGCCCTGGACGTCTCCATACAGTCCCAGGTGTTAAACTTATTTAAAGAGCTTCAGGAAAAATTTGAGCTGACCTGCTTGTTTATCTCCCATGATTTAAGCGTTGTAGAATTTATCAGCGATCATATCGCGGTCGTGTATATGGGAAAAATCGTCGAACTCGCATCGAGTGATATATTTTACAAGGCGCATCAACACCCCTACAGTAAGAGTTTGCTCTCAGCCATACCGCTGCCGGATCCAAACATGGAGCAAACCAGGTCCCCAATTATGCTGAAAGGCGAAATTACAAGCCCGATTAATCCGCCGCCCGGATGCCGGTTTTATTCGCGTTGTTTTGCCCGAATGGATATCTGCCGAGAAAAAGAGCCACAGCTTGTGGAAGTGGCAAAAGAGCACTTTGTGTCCTGCTTTGCCAAAGATTGACTTATTTTTTACAAATCACTTTCACCCCGAATTGTGTCCATCTGCCTGGAAAAACTCCTATTTTTATTTGATATAAAATTTACTTATCGCCTGGATAAAAAATACTATTTTGACATTGTCAGGCGGATCTGTCAGGCATAAATGGGTTAAAATTTAATTTCGGGTGTCGACTGTTCATCGGGCTGCTGACTCGGATAGACGCTTTGCACGTCGAAAGAAACTTTTTCAGATCTAATCAGGAAAGCATAAATGGAAAAAGCAAAAAAACTTAGGACATTATTTGCCAAAAAAAAACTGACCAAAATTGTCGGTGCACACAACGGGCTCAGTGCCAAACTGGTTGAACGGGCCGGTTTTGACGGGGTGTGGGCCAGCGGACTGGAGATATCCGCCTCCTATGGCATCCCGGATGCCAGCCTGATTTCGATGTATCAGTTTTTGGAGGCGGCGCGTTCGATGAATGAAGTCATCGACATCCCGATTGTTGCGGATTGCGACACCGGCTATGGCAATGCCATGAACGTGATGTACATGGTGAAAAGATACGAACAAGCCGGAATCGCCGCAGTTTCTATTGAAGAAAAAAAATTCCCAAAGGACAACAGTCTGCTGGCCGCCGGCAGACAGGAACTGCTTCGGGTTGAGGAGTTCGAAGGTAAAATTGAGGCAGCCAAAGCCGCCCAAAAAAGTTCCGATTTCATGGTCATCGCACGGGTTGAAGCCCTGATTGCCGGCTGGGGCCAGGAGGAAGCCCAAATGCGGGCTCATCGGTATGCCGAGGCCGGTGCCGACGCTATTCTGATCCATTCGAAATCTTCAGAGCCGGAAGAAATCATTGAATTTGTGAGCAACTGGGACCTGGAGGTCCCGCTGGTGTTGGTGCCGACGAATTACCCCGGCCTGAGGGAAAAGGAAATCGAAGCCCTTGGAAAAGTAAAAATGGTGGTTTATGCCAACCACGGGATGCGGGCGGCAATAAAGGCGATGGAAACAATTTTCGCAAAGATTAAAAGCGACGGGGGAATCTATGACATCGCCGATATGATTGATCCTGTAAGCCACGTTTTTGAAATCCAGGGCGTTCCCCGGATGAAAGACATGGAAAGAAAATTCCTCAAATAGGCTCATTGGCAGCCGGAAGCTTGTTTAACATAAAAATCAGGCCAATTATCCGCCAATGAAGATTAAAAGCCCTTGATGTTTTAAATGGCGAACTTATTTAGAAAGGAGGGGATGAAAGGGCAAACGGTCAAAGCAAAACAGCAACCAGATAACTGCAAGGGAGGAAGAAATGAGCAAATCAAAAACAATTTATTGGATAACAGTAATATGTATCCTGGTATTCGGCCTGGCTTCAGTTTCTTTTGCCGCCTCGGTTGAAGAGATTGCCAAAAAGGAAGGCAAGCTTATTTTCTACACTTCAATGGATTCTAAAACGGCCAATACCCTGGGGGAAAACTTTGAGAAACAAACCGGCATCAAGGTTGAAGTATTTCGCTCGGGTACCGGCAAAGTTCTGGCCAAAATCGAGGCAGAATTTGCTGCCGGCAAATCGATGTGGGATGTATGCCAGGTATCCGACATTGCCCCGTTTATCGAATGGAGCCGCAAGGGTCTGATCGAAAAGTACAAACCCAAAGACTTCGACAAATTCTTTGATTATATGAAAGACCCGGAAGGCTACTGGCTCGCCGTTAAAAGCAATACCTCGGTGATTGCTTTTAACACCACCAAGATCAGCAAAAATGAAGCCCCGAAGACCTGGAAAGACCTTTTGGATCCCAAATGGAAAGGATTGGTTTCCATGAGCAATCCGTATTATGCGGGGACAACTGCGGTAAATATTGCCTGTATACTGGAGCTCTATGGATGGGATTACTACAAAGCACTGGCGAAAAATGAGCCTCATATCGACAACAGCCATGGTGCTTTGGAAACCATGATGATATCCGGCGAGCGGCCCTTAATTGCAGAGCAAAATAATTACTCCGTATTGCCCGATATAAACAAGGGACAACCGGTTGATATCGTTTACCCTGAAGAAGGCGTTACGCTTTCTCCGGGTCCGGCCGGAATTTTGAAACAGGCGCCACATCCGAATGCGGCCAAGCTCTTTATGGATTACATCTGCAGCAAAGAAGCTCAGGAGATTATCGCTGCCAAATACTATTATCCGGGCCGTGTCGATGTCCCGGCTAAAGGGCAACCGTCACTGGGCGAATTAAAATTTCTATTTCCGAAAATCAGCTGGCTGATTGAAAACAAGCAAGAAATGGTGGACCAATTCGACACCATCATGGGTAGAAAGTAGATCTTAAACTCAAGAGGCCCCGCAAACATTAAAAAACGGGGCCTCCTTCAATTTTTTAGATCAAGCCATGCAATCACGGCAATCTTGAGGGCATAGTGAGTACTGAAATTACGGCTAAACACACGGCTAAACTCGATTTAATGAAATGGTTCTTATTTCCCATCGGCCTGGCAGCCGTAATGATTTTGGTTGTCTTTCCTTTGGTTCGAATGTTTAAGGGAAGTATCTTTACCCCTGAAGGCCAGTTCAGTTTCGTCTATTTTCAAAATATTCTCAAAGATGCAGCTTTATTCGAGGCGTTTAAAAATTCAATGATGATTGCGGTCGGTGCCACCCTGATCAGTCTGATTGCGGGTGTGCCGATGGCATGGGCCGTGAGCCGCACCGATATGCCCCTTAAAAATCTCATCCGCAATTTTACCACCGTCTCCATGGTGACCCCCCCTTTTCTCGGAGCGATCGCCTGGATTTTTTTGCTGGGACCCGGTTCGGGCAAAATCAACGTGCTTTTCAAAAACCTGTTTAACACCAATATAACGCTGTTTAATATTTTCTCGCTTGAGGGCATAACATTTGTCATCTCCATGTATGTTTACCCCTTTGTATTCATCTATACCGCATCAGCGCTGGACAACATGGATGCCAACCTGGAGGATGCGGCCAACATCTTAGGATCATCAAAATGGAAAACCGCTTTTAAGATCACGCTGCCCCTGGTTGCACCGGCGATCATCAGCGGTGCGATTCTTTCATTTTTAGAAGCCCTGGCACTTTTCGGTGTGCCGGCAGTACTG
>JAFDCJ010000510.1 GCA_019312835.1 Deltaproteobacteria bacterium | reverse complement strand
TCAAAAGGATCGCCGGTTTCACGTTCGACCTTAAAGGGGATATCTGCTTCTTTGCAACTCGATTTGAATTGGTCAATTGCGCCATCGATGCGTTCTTCACTGATAGCCAAACGCTTCTCGCGAAGTTTGGCGGCATATGCGGATCCTCCCGGTGGAACCGGCCCAACCTGTTTGATGCTTTTGGTATCCACCACGGTAACTCCGGTGATCAATGCGCCATGCAATTTTGAAAGCTCGACGGCCCGCTGAATTGCAACATCGGTAAAAGGTGTGCCCCCCAGGCCAAGCAGAATTCTTTTGATCATGCTTCTCCCTCCAATGCAAGGCTTTCGAAACTCGAATCGGCCTTAGAGATAATGCTCGATTCAACTCCCAATTGATTTTACTCCGATTACAGGAGCGTTGCTGCAAAGTATAACCAACATAAGACCAACACAAACCAATTTCAAGATGTAAAAATAAACATAGTGCCCAGGCATTTAAATGTGCCTGTTTTCCTCTTTTTGTTTTTCGCAAAGATCTTTAGCAATCAAATCATTGACTCCTGGCGGGTCGTTAGTAGCTTCAAATAAAGCGCTTGCGGGCTCAAGTAACGGGTTGAAAATGCCGATATATTATGTGGATGCGTCGGTTGTCGCTTGGGGTCTTGCTCGGTAACGTCATTCAATTCGATATCGGTGGGTAGAGGGAAGGAAAATGGAGCAAAGGCAGTTGAAATCAAATGCGGTGGCCATGATGACCGCTGTTAATTTCTCTGAGATGAAAATCAGCCGCAACCCGGCGGAAACATTGGTAGCCTTTTCGATTGGCTCGGGAATCGGGGTGGCGCTATTCGACCCGGGCTGCGGTGTCGGCGGCATTTTAAATTTCATGTTGCCCGATTCCACCCGGGCAGCAGGTGTCGATCCTGCTAAAGTTCCGCTGATGTTTGCCGACACCGGCGTGCCGTTTTTTGTACAAGCTCTGTTTGAACAGGGGATGCGTCCGGATAGAGTCAAACTGGTCGCCGCGGGCGGTGCGCATATCATGGACCAGACCGGCATGTTCAATATCGGTCAGGAAAATTACGCGGCGCTGAAAAACGGCCTGGCAAAGTATGACTTGACTATCCAGCATGAAGACATCGGCGGCACCAGCAGCCGAACGCTGAGCCTCGAGATCGGAACAGGATCCAGCTGCATCAAGATTTTCGGCCAACCCGAGGTAAAAGTATGACCGATCTTCGAGACATCATAGCGCAGATCGATCTGCTGGAACCGGTGCCGCCGGTTGCCGCTCAGATATTGGCCCTGGCAGACGATCCGAACAGTTCACTGACGGAAATTTCCGAGCTTATCATCCATGATCCGGCCCTTACGGCGAATCTGTTAAAAATATGTAATTCAGCCTTTTTTAGCCTTTCAAGGCGGATCGATTCTGTCAGAGATGCGATTTCTCTGGTGGGGTTGGATCAAATTGTTGAACTTGTCCTGTTTAACAGCCTGTCGTCCAACTTTAACAAAGAACTGGTAGGGTATGGTCTGGGCGAACGTGAGCTCTGGCGCCATGCGGTTTCATCGGCGCATGTGGCTGCGATGCTGGCCGACCGTTTCGGGGCTTCTCAGACCAAGCATCTGATTTTTACGGCCGCCTTGATAAAAGATATCGGCAAATTGATTTTAGGACGTTTCGTGGCCTTTTCCTATGAACAAATCAACATTTTGGTTCATTCTAAGGGACAAAGTTTCAACGATGCCGAGCATGCGATCATCGGCATGAATCACGAAGAGCTGGGTGCACTGGTGGCAAAGAGATGGAATTTTAGTGAAAAATTGATCTATGTCATGCGCCACCACCACCTTTCTGATGAATCCGCCCGGCAGGATCTTGAGACCGTCCTGGTATATCTGGCCGACCTTATTTGCATGATGATGGGTGTTTGTACCGGGGCCGACGGTCTTTCCTACCGGTTTTACAGCGATGTGCTGAACCAGTTGAGCCTAAATGGCAACGACCTGCAAGGAATCATCGCCGAGGCAGGTAAAAACCAGCAGCAGGTGGAGGTGTTACTGGCGCTATAACCAGGAAGCTATCTCAAAAGGCACCCCTTTGATAATTAAGACGCGGTGCGTCATCCAGCTATGCTGGAAAACACGATGCCGCCGCAGCTTTGAACCAGCATCCAATTTTTGAGACAGCCTCTAATCGGCAGGGAGGTACGGATCATGGATATTGTCATCGGTCGTACACGATCGGTCAATGAAGATGCATCCCGAAGAAAAAATCGGGAAAACGTTTCGAGCAAAAAGAAAAAAAATGATCGGCGCAAGAACAAGAAGGATCGCCGGAAGAGCGTCAGGGACGGTGTGATTGTAACCCTTTCCACCAAAAAGGACCGGCGGGTTCAAAAGGACCGGCGAAGAAAAATTACTTATTGAATATTTTTAATGAATAATCGGATGAGTTCTTCGTGAATCCGCTTCAGGTTCTGGTATTTAACGGCAATCCCCTTTGGGCCGCTTCGGACTATGCGGCCTGTTAGCTCCAGGGCTTTGGGTTGATTGGGTAAACTGAGAGCCATTAATATTTTTTGGCCGACCGGAAAGCTGTCATTGCTTTCAATGAAGGCGCCCACTGCGCTGATGTCGACGACATAACTTTTAAACAAACGATCTTCAACTTTGCACTTTACCGGTATCTGACATACCTTGCGGGGATTCTCCCGCATAAACGATTCAGTTTCGTCCAGGTTCAGCGTTCTAACCGCTTCTTCCTCATATAGAACCTCTCCCAGTCGCTCCAACAGGTTGAGTTTCTCGCCCTCCGGCATATCAATTATCAATTTAAACAGCTCGGTCTTGACACTGCCCTTGATCAGCTGTTTGTAAAGGATGAACTGCTTGTCCAGGGGGAGGCTGTCTATGAAATTGAAAAGATGGGCCGTCACCCTGTACTGGCCGATATGTGATTCAAAGGTGCTCATACGCTATTCCTTTCTGGATATCATCGGGTCTTCTGAAACAGCGTTGCCACATCCAGCTTGTTGACCATGTCGGTTACAAGTTCCCCAAGAATTTTTTCAGCATCGGTTTTGCCCATTAGCTTCACCCTCTCGGCCGAACCGTTAACCGATTCCTCTGCCACAACCCCGGTCTGTCTGGTCAGGCCGGCCTGGTAACTCATGCGCAGCACCCATTTGCGATCGACGATATCGAGTTTGAATTCCTTAAGTTCAATCTCGAGCCTGGCCCCGTCACTATCGGCGGCGGCAGAAACCTGCGCACCCTCATTTTTCAGGCGTTGTGTGAAAACCGCTTTCATCAGGGAATCCATGTCGTAAGCGCCGATCAAATTCCCGCTGCCATCATCGCGCAAGACAACCAAAGAGAAAGTTCCGTTGAAATTTTTTAGCGACTTTTCGGCACTGCTGCTTAAAAACGCCGTATCCTTGCGGCGATCGGAGATCGTCACTGAGATTGTCTCGCCCGTCAAGGCTGCCGATGTCGATGGCAGCTGATATTGAACCTTCAAAAAAGGTTTGGGTGCACAGGCGCCTAGCCACGCTGCCAGGAACACGAATGATAAGGCAAATAGCTTGCGTGTCTCCATCAGGCTGGTTCTCCTTGTTTCAGAGGTAGTCTTAATTGGTTGTTTTCAAATCCCGCCATGGCGGGACGCTGCACCCGGTTACAACCGCAACCTTTAAAGCACCGAGGTGCTTTTGTCTTTCCGGCCTCGGGCCGGAAACCCAAGCCATCCGCTTTGCGGGTGGTCGTTGACTCGTTCTCATCCGCAAAAAGGTGCTATTTCAGAAAGGACGCACATCAGCCCCCTCCCACTGGCGGAAATATGCCGACCCGCTCCCCTCCGTTTAACGTCTTGCTCAAATCCACTTTAACGCCATTGACGAAAATGAGCTTGGCCTTCTCCGGCTGTATCTTTAACTGTTCAAGAAGGCCCTGGATGCTAAGGCCCGCATCGATCGGATATTCATCCGGAGTGGGCGGGGTTAATTCTTGCAGCGATGCAAACAGTTTGATCTGAATATATGATTTCATTCTCTTTTTGAATTGACTTTTTAGGGCTGGACCTTAAAACGCACGCACGGCAACGGGGCCATCGATTGGCGTTGCCGGCCTTTTTGGGGTGTCGCACAGACACCCTGCAAGCACTGTGCTTGCTATTTTGCGCCATCATGATAAACTTTAGGCTCAATAGGCTTGAAAGTCAAGTAGTTCAAAATGTCTCGGTTCCGGGGTTCAAAGGTTCAGGATTCAGAGGTTCAAAGGTTCAGGATTTGCCAATATGAGCGGTTGGCGCCATTTTTACGCAGCCTCAACAAAAAAGTGACTCAGAATCAGGCTGGGTGCGGAAGTTCTGACATGCCAGCCCTGTACGTTGAACCCTGAACCTTTCAACCTAGATATATGGAAATATCAATGAACATTACCTTCAAGAAGGCCCTGGTTACAGGTGGTGCCGGGTTCATTGGCTCGCACCTGGTCGAAGCGCTGGTGGCAGAAAAATGCCGGGTAGTGGTTTTGGATAATCTGTTCAGCGGACACCTTTCAAATCTGGAGCCGTTTAAAGATCGGATAACTTTTCTTCGGGGAGATATTCGCCAACAGGACATCCTCGAAGAGGCCGCCGAAGGTTGTGATGTCATCTTTCACCTGGCGGCCGTGGTTTCCGTGCAGCAAACCATTGCCCAGCCGGTTGAATCGACCGGGATTAATGCGATTGGCACGTTAAACGTATTTGAAGCGGCTCGATCCCAACAGGTTCCCCGGGTTGTCTTCTCCAGTTCATGCGCCGTCTATGGGGACGATCCCCGGCTGCCGAAGGTTGAAATCATGAACCCGAAGCCCGCCAGTCCCTATGCGGTTCAAAAACTTGCCGCCGAACACCATGCCAGAATATATTGCGAGCTTTTTGGTCTGGAAACCGTAAGTTTACGGTATTTTAATGTTTTTGGTCCGCGGCAGGATCCTTCTTCTCCCTATTCGGGCGTCATCTCGTTGTTTATGACCCGGGCGGTTTCGAGTAAGCCGCCGGTGATATACGGTGACGGGCAGCAGAGCAGAGATTTTGTATATGTCAAGGATGTGGTCAATGCCAATCTGCTTGCCGCCGCGATGAAAGACCCCCGGGGGCGTATTTTCAATATCGGTACGGGCACCCAGGTTACCATCAACCGGCTCTGGGAAGCGATTGCTTCTTTAAGCGGGCAAACAAAACTGAAGCCCAGCTATGAACCGGCCAGGGCCGGTGATATCTTGCACTCGTGTGCCGGTATGGATTTTACAAAATCCGAACTCAAGTTCGATCCTGGATATTCACTTGAGCAGGGACTTGAAAGAACATATCAGTGGTATCGGGGCGAGTGACAGATGACAGAGGACAGAGGACAGAGGACAGATGACTGATGACAGGGGACAGATGACCGAAGACAGATGACAGAAGTGGAGAATTAATTACCACGGAATGACACGGAAACGCACGGAAATGAAACTTATTCATCGGTTGAAGCCACTGTTAACCTTTCTGTGTAATTC
>JAFDCJ010000509.1 GCA_019312835.1 Deltaproteobacteria bacterium | reverse complement strand
TAATTTTTATCGACAAGTTGCCGCCAAATGGTACCTTTTTCGACAGTCTCAGCAGAAAGCACAACTAAAGGCCAAATAAATGGATTTGATAATATCAAATATTTTATACTCATTTTTACCGATTAGTTAGAGCTGTACGAGAATGATCGGATTGATCAGCGGAGAGGGCGCACCTGCTGTTTAACTGGTTAGAATTCTTATTCACATTTTTATTCTAGGTGCTCTTTGGCCGTTCTGAGAGCAAGCGCTTTATCCTTTGTAAACAAACGCCATTTCATTTTTGACGAATGAATACCGGCTTTCCTGTCTTGACCTTTGCTTAAAAACCAATGTCCAAATCGTTCGACCTTAGAGAAGGGATGGTTATTTGTACAGAAAAGCCCGCAAGGATTATCCTCTTTGAAAAAAAGAGTTTCATCCGGGACCGCACCAAAAGAAATATCGTTGGGCAATTCAATTTGAGATACATCCACGTTTTCGGCTTCTTTTTCATCTAGCCAGTCGGAGATTTTCATTTGGTTTAGTTCTCCTTCAAAAATCTAACATATAGTAGGCGGAATCGACGTCAATCAATCTAGATCTTATATGGCAATCAATTTGTGATCTTCTAATTCCCTAGAAACTTTACTGAACCAAATTATATCTACTACAAATCACCGCAGCCCAATACATCAAAACACAGGTTGAGAGTATCCACACCCGGCCAAAAGCTGATCATACAATCCGGAATCAAATTGGCGCTTTTCCAGAATGGTGCTTTTCTTGCCGCTATTTGTAATACTAACAAATTCCAGATTTCATGAGGTTGTCACAAAGAAAAAACCCCACCTCTCAAAATGAGAAACGGGGTTTTGGTATACATCGCATGGCAACCTCTTTTTAGGTTAGCGGATGGTGTATCTGAATATTATCGTTATTTTGGTATCAGACTTGATGATGGGAGGTCAAACTAAATCTTTGAAAGGATATCAAGCCCAAAAGGGTTGAAGAAGATTGAAAAATACGGTTTCAGTAAAAACGGGAATTCGGCTACAATAAGCTAAATACCCGTTTTTATTTTTATTGGTACGCCCGGCTGGGTTCGAACCAGCGGCTTTCAGCTCCGGAGGCTGACGCTCTATCCACTGAGCTACGGGCGCAGATTTGAGAATTGGGAAGGGGGGAAGCGGAATTTGGAATTAAAAGCTGAAACTCTTACATTTTTCGGTTTGACCTTGATATTTATCCCCCAAAATTGATTCAAACCTAATTCATAAGCCTGGTTAAGTCAAGATGAAAACATAATCAGGTTCAGGGTTTTTCCGAATTCCAGAACTTCGGGACCTCAAAACCGCCGGAGGCGAATGAACCTTGAACCGTGAACTCTGAACCTATTATTCTCAGTCCAGAAACTCCTTCGCTTCACCAACCACATACAGCGAGCCGGCGACGCAGATGATGTCTTTTTTGGGTGTGGTTTTTATGGCATGTTCCAGAGCCTGCTTAACTCCGGTCACTATTTCTACCTTCGAGGTGATCTTTTGGGCAATGGGCTCCAGCTTCTCCGGCTCCATGGCCCGGTTGATTCTGGCGCGGGTCAGGATGACCCGGTTAACGGTCGGCAGCAGGCATTTTAGCATGGCACTGTAAGGCTTGTCGTCCAGGATACCGATGACCAGGGTGATGTTGCCTGCCTTGTAATTTCTGGACAGAAACCGGGCCAGGTTCCGGGCGGCAATAAAATTGTGGGCGCCGTCGAGGATGATGCGGGGGTCGGTGGCGACGACTTCCAGCCTTCCCGGCCAGCGGTTTTTAAGCAGGCCGGCTTTGATCTGGTCCAGGGAGATTTTTGTCCCCCTTTTATTCAGTATTTCACAGGCTGCCAGAACCAGGGCGGCGTTGTCCACCTGATGGCGGCCCGACAGGCCGGTTTGCAGATGCCGCCAGGTCGCTTCGATGCCGTGATAGTCAAAGGTCCCGGCCGCGTTGCGCCTCACCTTGAAATCCTTGCCGAAGCGATACAGGGGAGCGGATTTTTCAGCGGCTTTATTTTTTACCGCAGACAGGGCTTTGGGTTGCCGGATACCGGTTATGACCGGCGTTCTGTTTTTGATAATCCCGGCCTTCTCGCCGCTGATCTTCTCCAGGGTGTTGCCCAGATAATCGCGATGCTCCAGGGAAATGTTGGTGATAATCGAAACCTTGGGACGAATGATGTTGGTGGCATCCAGCCGGCCGCCCATGCCGGTTTCAATTACCGCCCAATCCACCTTCTGGTTGGCAAATTCATGAAATGCCATAACCGTCGCAAATTCGAAAAAAGTGGGCTCACGATCGCCGTGATGGGCCTTCTTGATGGTGTGATAGGATGCCATCACGTTCTTATTTGATATGGGCCGGCTGTTGATCTGGATACGCTCGTTGAAACGGACCAGATGCGGCGAGGTGTAAAGTCCGGTTTTATAGCCCGCCTGGTGAAGGATCGACGCCAGGGATGAGGCCACCGAGCCTTTGCCGTTGGTGCCGGCCACATGGATACAGGCATAGGTGTTCTGGGGATTGCCCAGACCGGATAAAATTTTTCGGATGGTTGACAGACCCAGCTTGATGCCGAACCTGCGCAGGCCGTACATGCTGTTTAAGCAGCTTTGATAAGTGTTTGCAGATGCCATATCCATTAAAAAAACCCGGCAATTTTGAAAATTTTACCGGGTTTTTCCTCTAACTTGAATTATTCTTATCTTCTTTGTCTGGCTTTACTGGCTGCAATGCGTTCGCGCCGCAGAGCTTCGCGCTGTTTGCGACGGCGGAACTCGCTTGGCTTTTCATAGCTCTTTTTTAATTTCAAGCGCTTGAAAAGGCCATCATTTTGAATCTTCTTTTTCAAAATGCGCATTGCTTTTTCAATATCATTGTCAATGACCCTGACTTCTATATCCTTCAAATACCTCGCCCCCTTCTTGCCATCGGAAAATAGTGCAATGCGTATTATGTCCGATGGTTAATCTTCACTATACTCGTAAATCAAATCTAATAACGAATATTTGAATGAATAGCAAGAGAAAATTAAGCTGAAACGGAATTTTTATGCGATTATTCCCTTGACACCCATTCTGCATTCAGCGATACTTTGCCGTCAAAAAATACACCAATTGAACTAAAGTTCAATTGGCAGTTATTGGTTATCCGTTATTTGTTAATAGATAATAAGGAATGAAATCCTTTTGTAAATATACCTCAACAGAAAACATTATTTTACGATATGCTGTTGCAGGTGGTTGATCACCCAAGTTTCGAAAAGCGGAATTTTTTAAAACAGCCCTGTATCCGATCGATCATCAAATTATTTAATCAGGTTTTCATGGAATTCAAATACCAATTAACAAATATTTATTAACGCCTGATTGAGCGCTTTAAGCTCAATTGGGGCAACAAAGGAGGATTGCAAATGCGTTTGATCTTATTAGGCGGCCCTGGAGCAGGCAAAGGAACCCAAGCGAATTACATAAAGGACAAGTTTCAAATCCCACAGATTTCAACCGGGGACATGCTGCGCGCGGCGGTCAAGGCCGGATCAGAACTGGGGCTTAAAGCCAAAGGCTTCATGGATTCCGGTGGCCTGGTACCCGATGACGTGATCATCGGGCTTGTCAAAGAACGTATCCAGGAACCTGATTGTGAAAAAGGCTTTTTGTTTGACGGCTTTCCGCGCACCATACCCCAGGCCGATGCCATGAAGGATGCCGGGGTTCCCATCGATGCGGTGGTGGATATCGATGTGCCGGATGCAGAGATCATCAAACGCATGAGCGGGCGCCGGGTTCACCTCGCCAGCGGCCGCACCTACCATGTCGTTTTCAATCCGCCCAAGGTGGAAGGCAAAGATGATGAAACCGGAGAGGATCTCATCCAGCGCGACGACGACAAGGAAGAGACAGTTCGCAAGCGCCTGGACGTTTATCATGCCCAGACCGAACCGCTGATAGATTACTACAAAAATTGGGAAAGTTCCGGCGCAGCGGGCGCACCCCGCTACATTCGCATCGAAGGCGTGGGCAAAGTAAATGAAATTCGCGATCAGATCTATGCCGAGCTCGGCAAGCTGAGCTAAACAGCGCACAACAACTTCCAAGAAATCAAAAGGCCCTATCAGTTGCCTGATAGGGCCTTTTGTTTCTGACGCGTCATTCCGGGCTTGACCCGGAATCCAGGGCTTCGTCTATCTCTTGAGATACTGGATGCCGGATCAAGTCCGGCATGACTGGGGGAAATAGGCGCTTTTCGGAATTGCAGCATAGGCTGGCAGGCAGGTAAACACATATCCTTTATTGGCATTACCAGATGGTCTCCTGTGCGGCATGACAGGAAAAAAAATTCTGGCTGTTCAACTATTTCTGGTTCAACAGTTCCCTTACGAACCCAAGCGCTTCATCCCGCGAGTAGGATTCTTTTGTCAGCCGTTGCTCTTCCACCTGCGTCAGGATATGTCTGAATTGCTTTGAGGGTTTCATCCCGAACTCATCGATTAGATCCTGGCCGCTGATCGGGGGCGGCAGCGAGGCCCGCGGCCGCAGCACGGTATAATATTGCCCGATGAGCGGGTGGATGAATTCTTCAAATTGCCGACTTTGGGCCGGGTTTGAGTCATTTTGCGCTGTGTATGTTGCCAGGGCATGAATCAGCACATCAGGGGTCATGCCGCGGCATAACAGGAATAAGCGGATAAATCCCTTGCCCAGGTCTTCATTGTTTCGATATTCCCGGAACAGCACATACGGCCTGAAATGATGCGCAACGATAAAAGCGATGCTGTCGGCTTGACGCCTGGAAAATCTGAGGCGGTTGCAGATCTTTTGTGCCATGGCCGCGCTGTCGTCTGCCAGGGCGGAACAATTGCTTTGGAGGCCCTTAACGGGCGTTTGGGTTGTTGATCCAAGGCCGAGGTCATGGAACAACAGGGACCATTTCAGAAGCACGGACCGGCTGCCGTCAGCATCCTTGAAGGGCAGACCGGTGGTTCGCCTGAAATCGCCGTCCGGGTCTAACAGCTTCTCAAGCTGATCATATGCATCGAGGGTTTGCGCAAATACCGTGCGGGGGTCATCGGGATACAGCCGGAGCTGATCGAGTCCAGCTAATTCGGGGAAAATGCCAAACAAGAGCCCGCTTTTAGCCATCTGGGACAGATACACATGGGACCTGGCACTGTGCAGAATTTTAAAAAGTTCTTCCCGGATCCGTTCCCCGGCTGTTTGCCGGATGAAACCGGCGTCTGCGGCAATGGCCGTCGCGGTATCGGCGTCAATTCTAAAATCAAGCACGGACGCCATGCGGTAGGCACGAATCAGCCGCAGCGGGTCACGGCGGAAAACTTCCCGGGAAACCATGCGCACCGTCCCGGCTTTTAGATCTTTTTGCCCGCCCAACGGATCAATCAGGCTGCCGGTGGCGACTTCCATGGCCATTGCGTTGATCGTGAAGTCACGATTGGCAAGATCGCTGAAGATATCGTCTCCGCTGATCGGCGTGATGTCGAAAAAGTGATCCCGGGTGACAACCCGGGTCATCTTATAGCCGAGTTTGCCGAGTTCAACAACATGTCCGGAGGTCTTGCCGGCCAGGCGCCGGGCGAACAATTCGGTATCATGGCCGACGGCCAGGTCGTAATCGAGCGGCTTTCGGCCGCACAGCAGATCGCGAACGGATCCGCCGACAACATAAACGTCTGTTTTTTCAGGAAAGATATTTGTCGAAATGGGCAGCTGCATTTGTCTAAATCATTCAGATGGTTTTCGGCAAAATTCAGTTAAACGTCAAAAAACAACCGAAAGCGCTTGACAGGATGAATATTATGATATATTTATAAATCTTACATGGTTAAAGGCATGTGGAACCCGCCAGAGCGAGAGGATATCTTTTCTTCTAATATATTTCACTTAACATTCAATTTCCTCCTAAACAACCGGCATGGATCCAATCAGTAATTCACCTGTGTAAGGAAACTTTATACGTATACGGATACGTTTACAATGCCTTTTCTGTTTAGCCGGTCTAGTATATAGGGTCGCACGTTTATATTCGGATGCAAGCAAAGGGCTAAACTTTTAAATACCGGTGGAATAACGTTGGGGGGATATCTCTGCTTACGCTCACGAAGGTAAGTTTTATTAACGATTTCAAGGAGTAAATTGGATTAGATCTTATCGATGAAAAAAAGTAAGGGGAATAATTCGATGAACATAGCTGAACTCAAAGAAAAAAAAATCAGCGAACTGACCCAAATGGCCAAACAGCTGAAGATTGAGGGCGCGGCGGGGATGCGCAAGCAGGAATTGATGTTTGCCCTGCTGCAGACACAGATTGAGAAAAATGGCCTTATTTTCGGCGAAGGAACCCTGGAAATCCTGCCGGATGGATTTGGTTTTCTGCGATCACCGGACTCTAACTATCTGCCGGGGCCTGATGACATCTATGTGTCGCCGTCTCAAATTCGGCGTTTCAATTTAAGGACCGGTGACACGATCTCCGGCCAGATCCGCCAGCCCAAAGAGTCGGAAAGATATTTCGCCCTTTTGAAAGTCGAAGCCGTCAACTATGAAGATCCCGAAGTGACCCGGGACAAAATTCTGTTCGACAATCTAACTCCCCTTTATCCCGAACGCAAAATTAGTCTTGAAACCGATCCCGAGAATTTTTCCACCCGTATCATGGATTTGATGATTCCCATTGGGTTTGGTCAGAGGGGGTTGATCGTGTCCCCGCCGCGCTCGGGTAAAACCATGCTGCTGCAATATATCGCCAATGCCATTATTGCGAGCCACAAAGATGTGGTGCCGTTTGTGTTGTTGATCGACGAACGGCCCGAGGAAGTAACCGACATGCAGCGCACGGTCAAAGCCGAGGTCATCAGTTCTACCTTCGACGAACCTGCCGAGCGGCATGTTCAGGTTGCCGAGATGGTCATTGAAAAGGCCAAACGGCTGGTAGAACATAAAAAGGATGTGGTTATCCTTTTAGACAGTATTACCCGGCTGGCACGGGCGTACAACTCGGTAGTCCCGCCCAGCGGGAAAATCCTGTCCGGTGGCGTGGATTCCAATGCGTTGCAGCGTCCCAAACGGTTTTTTGGTGCTGCCCGAAACATCGAGGAAGGGGGCAGTCTGACGATTATTGCCACCGCCCTGGTGGATACCGGCAGTCGCATGGATGAGGTCATCTTCGAAGAGTTCAAAGGCACCGGCAATGCCGAGATTCAACTGGATCGGCGTCTGGCAGACAAACGCATATTTCCGTCATTTGACATCAAACGATCAGGCACCCGCAAAGAAGAGCTGCTTCTGGATGAAGGCACCCTCAATCGGGTATGGATTCTGCGCAAGCTGCTGACCACCCTCAATACGGTCGACAGCATGGAATTTTTGCTTGAGAAAATGAGCGGGACCAAGGACAACGAAAAATTCCTTAAATCGATGAACGCCTGACGCCATAGCGCTTGACATATTAATTTGAGTGCTTTATAGGAAGCACAACTTTTACGATATCATTATAATTGAAAAATGCGACACCAGTCCGCCTCAGGCGGGTTCGTCGTTCGTCATTCCAACACAGGGGGTTGCAAGAAACATGAAAAACGGAATTCATCCCGATTACGCTGAAACGAGCATACGATGTGCCTGCGGCAGTGAGATTCAGGTCGGTTCAACCCGATCCGATATCCGTGTGGAGATATGCTCCCAATGCCATCCTTTTTTTACCGGCAAACAAAAACTGGTCGACACTGCGGGTCGAATCGAGCGCTTCCGCAAAAAATACGAGAAATTTCAGAATCAAGAAAAACCCACTTAGTTACACCCGCCTGTCAAGTCGCTTTGCAACAAGCCGTAAGGCTTCAAGGCTGGACCTGATACGGGATGCCGTTAGCTTCATCACGGGCCCGGGTCAGGTCCGCCGGCTCGACTCCATTCCAGAACCAAAAATTCAGAACCGGTAAAAACGATATGCAATCACTGGCATCCGAATGGTGTCAACCATCTGGTTGCTGGATAAAAATACTCACGGTATTCGAAAAATGTTTGATAAATTAGTAGGTGTTGAAGAACGTTTCATCAACGTTGAAAAGCATCTGGCAGATCCGGCGATTGTCCGGGATCGGGAAGCATACCAGAAGTATGTCCGTGAACATGGCGAACTGAACAAGATCGTCACGACCTTTCGGCGCTATAAACGGATGCTAAACGATCTTGAAGATAGCCGGGAACTGCTCAAAGATACGGATCCAGAGATCAAAGATCTGGCTCGTGATGAAATTCATAAGCTGAACATCGAGAGGGAGCAAATCGAAGACGAGCTCAAAGCCCTGTTGCTGCCCAAAGATCCCAATGACGAAAAAAATGTTATTGTCGAGATACGAGCCGGCACCGGCGGCGAAGAGGCGGCCCTGTTTGCCGGCGATCTTTTCAGGATGTATAGCCGCTATGCCGAGAACCGGAACTGGAAGGTGGATATCATCACCCATCATCCTACCGGTGTGGGCGGTTTGAAAGAAATCATCGCCATGATCCATGGCAAGGGTGCCTACAGCGTGTTTAAGTACGAAAGCGGCACCCATCGGGTGCAGCGCGTGCCGACCACCGAGACCCAGGGACGCATCCACACCTCTGCGGTCACCGTCGCTGTCCTGCCAGAGGCTGAAGAAGTCGATGTTGACATCGATCCATCCGAACTCAAAGTGGACGTGTACCGATCCACCGGCCCGGGGGGGCAGAGCGTCAATACCACGGATTCAGCCGTGCGCATCACCCACCTTCCCACAGGTCTCGTGGTGACCTGCCAGGATGAAAAATCGCAATTGAAGAACAAAACCAAAGCGATGAAGGTATTGCGGGCGCGGCTGCTGGATCAGATGATCATGGAACAAACCGAAAAGCGCTCCGAGGAAAGAAAAAGCCAGGTGGGCACCGGTGATCGCAGCGGCCGAATCAGGACCTACAACTTTCCCCAGGGCAGGGTCACCGATCATCGGATCAACCTGACACTTTACAAGCTGGAACAGATTCTACAGGGCAATATTGAAGAATTGATCGAAAATCTGGCAACCTACTATCAGGCGCAGGCGCTTCAAAATAGCAAATAAGCCTTAGATCACAAATTATCGAGAGCGAATCGTTTCCGGCTGTCAGGCGGCAAAGACAAGAAGACAGATGACAGATGACAGATGACAGAAGGCGGGAAGCTGAGGAAAACATTGTGCCCGTTCATCGGTCATCTGTCCTCTGTCCTTTGTATTCTGTCCTCTTGCAGATGACCTGCAAAACCACAAAACTTATACAAGAAGCCGTTGATGCCAGAAAATAAGTCCGATATACGCGTTGACAATCAATGGACCATCATCAAGCTCCTGCGCTGGGCCGCACCTTATTTAAAGCGCCACGATATCGACAGTCCCAGGGCAACGGGAGAGATACTGCTTGCCCATGCGCTGCAATGTGAGCGAATCGATCTGTATCTGAACTATGATCGGCCGCTGAATGGCGACGAGCTGCAAGCCTTTAAATCTCTCATCCAACGTCGCATCCGGCGAGAGCCGGTTGCTTATATCCTGGGGATAAAAGAATTCTGGTCCCTTGATTTCGAAGTTACCAGAGATGTGCTCATACCAAGGCCCGAAACCGAATGCCTGGTGGAGGCGGCCCTGGAGATATTATCCGGACCCGCGTCATCGCAATCCTGGCGCATCCTGGACCTGGGTACAGGCTCGGGGGCGATTATAATTGCCCTGGCCTCGCAACAGCCCCGACACAGATATTTTGCCTCTGACAGGAGCGCCCAGGCGCTCGGGGTTGCGCGGAGAAACGCGCGGCGACACAAGCTGGGTGACATGATCCAGTTTTTCACGGCCGATTGGCTGACGGCTTTAAATCCGAAAACGTCGGCTTTTGACATGATCGTTTCCAATCCACCGTACATTCCCAGCCCGGTAATCAGGGGACTACAGCCTGAAATCCAGGATTTTGAGCCCCTGGCAGCACTCGATGGCAATGATGACGGCCTGGGATGCTACAACAAAATTTTAGGTTGCGCCCATCGTTTCCTTGAACCCGGCGGTGTGCTGTTGCTTGAAATCGGTCATGACCAGCAGGATGCTGTCCGCCGCATTGCCCGTGATTGCGGCCATTATGACAATTTCGGCAGTGGCAAGGACTATGCGGGTCATGACCGGATTGTCTGGATGCACAGGTCAAAATGACGCATACGGGTTGCGGGGGGCGTGGCGGGCGCTGGTTGGCGCATTGATTTTGGGGTAATGGGTCTTATGTTTAAAATCGGTGTTTTTATTTGAAAATATAAGAGAAAAGGGTTGCGACGAAGTATATAATTTGGTATGTAAAAAAATTTTTATAACACCCACGCCTTTGGACCTGTTTCCCGGTGCTTTCAGTGAAAGTCGGAGGCAGGGATGACAATGGCGGTGGCACAACCAAAACGAAAGGAAGAAAAGATGGCTTATGTAACGATGAAAGAGTTGCTGGAGGCCGGTGTCCACTTTGGCCACCAGACGAAACGCTGGAATCCAAAAATGAAACCCTATATTTTTGGAGCCCGAAACGGAATTTACATTGTTGACCTGCAGCGAACGGTGCGGATGTTCAAAACCGCTTATGATTTTGTTGTGGATACCGTCGCTTCCGGCAAATCGCTTTTATTTGTCGGAACCAAGAAGCAAGCGCGTGATGCCATTTATGAAGAGGCCAACCGCTGTGAAATGTTTTACGTCCATAACCGATGGTTAGGCGGTATGCTGACCAATTTTCAGACGATCCGACAGAGTATCGACCGTTTAAATTATCTCAACAATATTCAGGTAGACGGGTCGATTGAAATGTTTCCCAAAAAAGAACGGCTGAAACTCGGCAAGGAGCGTGTAAAACTCGACAATAACCTCGGTGGCATCCGCACCATGAACGGACTGCCCGGTGCCATGTTTGTCGTTGATCCCAAAAATGAAACGATTGCCGTGCGGGAAGGCCGACGCCTCAACATACCGATTATTGCGATTGTCGATACCAATTGTGATCCCGATGATATTGACTATATCATTCCCGGCAATGACGACGCTATTCGGGCAATCCGATTGATAACAGCCCGGATGGCGGATGCCTGTATTGAAGGCAGCCAGCGTTTTGCTGAGAAACAACAGGCCGAAGCCGATAAAGAAGTGGAAGAGGATTCAGAAGTGGCGGCGGTCAGTGCCGAACTTGGCGAAGGTGAACGCAAGGTGATATCAGACGGCACCGAAGGCCCGGTCGTGGAAATCATTAAACGGTCTGTTGCCGAAGTCCCCGGATCTGATCCTGTGGGTGAGGCTGCGGCAGAAGTGGCGGCGGCACCTGAAAATGCGGAAGAAACCAGCGAAGCTGAGAAGACAGGAGTGCAAGATGACAACAATTAACGCAACAATGGTAAAACAACTGCGGGAGAAGTCCGGCGCAGGTATGATGGACTGCAAACAGGCGCTCGTGGAGTGCGATGCAGATATTGATAAAGCTATTGATTTTCTGAGGAAAAAGGGTTTGGCGACCGCTCAGAAACGTGCCGGCCGGGCGATGACGGAAGGCACCATCCAATCATACATCCACATGGGCGGCAAACTCGGGGTCCTGGTCGAGGTCAATTGCGAGACCGATTTTGTTGCCAAAAATGAGGATTTCGTTCAATTCGCCAAAAACATTGCCATGCATATCGCTGCTACCAATCCATTGGGCGTGCGGCCCGAAGATGTGCCGGAAGAGACGGTTCAACGCGAACGGGATATTTACCAGGCCCAGGCCGCAGAAACCGGCAAACCCGAGAACGTGATCACCAAAATCGTTGATGGCAAGATAAACAAATTTTTTAAAGAAAATTGTCTGCTCAACCAGCCCTATGTGCGCGATCCGGACTTGACGATTGAGGATGTATTAAATGAATTAATCGCCAAAATCGGCGAGAACATCACCATCAAACGTTTTGTTCGCTTCCAGACCGGCGAAACGGCTGAGAATGAACAATGACTGCTGATTAAGGATAAATGAAGGATGTCGCTGCGCGACGCCATCAAAAATAAAATCGATTGAAATCCTTGATTAGACATTAGACATTCGTCATTTTTCTTCGAGCCGGCTGTTTAATTAGAACCTCAAACCCAGTTTAAAACGCTATCGAGGTAAAAGTGGACAAGCCCCTGTACAAGCGCGTTGCCGTTAAACTGAGCGGTGAAGCCCTGATGGGAGATCAGGGTTTCGGTATCAGCCCGGATATGATTAAATTTGTGGCCGAAGAAATCCGCTCTATCGTTGACCTGGGCGTTCAAATCGGCATCATTGTGGGGGGGGGCAATATATTCCGCGGTATTGCGGCCAGCTCCTACGGTATGGATCGGACATCGGCCGATCACATGGGGATGCTGGCCACCGTCATCAACAGCCTGGCACTGCAGGATGCATTAGAAAAACAGGGAATGGAAACCCGGGTTCAGACGGCCATATCGATGCGTGAGGTCGCCGAACCCTATATCGTGCGCAGAGCCAATCGACATCTGGAACGCAATCGCGTTGTTATTTTTGGTGCCGGCACCGGGAATCCTTATTTTACAACGGACACGGCCGCCGTTTTGCGGGCACAGGAGATCCATGCCGAAATTTTATTAAAAGCCACCAAAGTCGACGGACTCTACGATGCGGATCCCGTTAAAGATTCCAGGGCCAAGTTGCTCAAAGAAACCAACTACATGGAAGTTCTTGAAAAACAGCTCCGGGTAATGGACATGACGGCCATTTCGCTTGCCATGGACAACCATCTGCCGTTGGCCGTCTTTAAACTCAAAGATCAAGGCAACCTGCGCAAGGTGGTCTGCGGGCAAAACATCGGAACAATCATAACAAGTTAATTGTTCTATACGCCTTTTTGAACACTCCAAAATGAGGTACCTCTTATGATTGACTCGATCTATGAAGAAACCAGAGAAAGTATGGGCAAATCCGTCGAGGCCTTAAAAAATGAACTCAGCCGAATGCGAACCGGTCGTGCATCTCTTTCGATCCTTGACGGGATAAAAGTGGATTACTACGGCACCCCGACCCCTTTAAACCAGATGGCCACCCTTGCCGTGCCCGAAAGCCGTTTGATCACCATTCAGCCGTGGGATGCGTCGGTAATCAAAGAAATCGAGAAAGCCATATTAAAGTCGGATTTGGGGCTGACGCCCTCCAGCGATGGAAAAATCATTCGGATTTCGATACCCCAGCTAACCGAAGAGCGCCGCAAAGAACTCGTTAAGGTCGTTCACAAGGTCTGTGAAGAGCATAAGGTGTCCGTCAGAAATTTCCGGCGTGATTCCAATGACCTGTTGAAAAGCATGAAAAAAGAGGGTGAGATTTCGGAAGACGACGCCTTTAAAGCCCAGGACCAGGTGCAGAAAATAACCGATGAGTACATCCAACTCATCGACGAATGCTATACAGAAAAAGAGAAAGAAATCCTTGAATTCTAGCCCTTCTGTTTCCAACCCGGTTGAGTTGGACCCCACCAAACTGCCGGCCCATGTCGCCATCATAATGGACGGCAACGGCCGATGGGCCAAAAAGAGATTGTTAAACCGTATCAATGGCCACGAAAAGGGGTCTGAAACCGTTCGAGCCGTGGTACGAACCTGCCGCGAAATTGGAATACCCTATTTAACCTTATATGCCTTTTCCACTGAAAACTGGCAGCGTCCCAAAACAGAGGTTGAGGCATTGATGACCCTTCTGAAAAATTTTCTTCTCTCCGAACAAAAGGAATTGCTCGAAAACAATATCAGGCTGCGCGTCATCGGGCAGGTGGAGCGATTGCCGGCGAAAGTCCAGCAGGCCTTGCGCGAAACCATGACGGCCACCGAAAACAATACCGCCATGACGCTCATCCTTGCCCTGAGCTACGGGGGGCGGGCCGAAATAATTCGGATGGTTCAGGAGGTGGCCTTGCGCGTCAAGCGCGAAGAGGTCGACCCGCAAGCCATCACCGCCGAGTTGATTGCCGAGCATTTATATACCCGCGATATCCCCGACCCTGATTTGTTAATTCGAACCAGCGGGGAAATGCGGATCAGCAACTTTTTGCTCTGGCAAATTGCCTATTCGGAAATTTTCGTCACCCCGACGCTGTGGCCTGACTTCAGCCGGGAGGAGTTGCTGGAAATCCTCAAGGACTATCAGAGCCGTGAACGCCGGTTTGGCCGGGTTGATAGTCAATCAGTCAAATAGTAAATCAGTCAAATAGTCAAATAGTGCTGAGCCGGGAATCAGGAGGCGCTGTTGAAAAGAAACAAGCTAAAGCCAGCACTGGCCTCTGATTCTTCCACTATTTAACTATTCAACCAATCAACTATTGAACTAATCTTACGGAGTAAGATTATCGTGCATCTTAAGCGCTGGATTACAGGACTGAGTGCCTTACCGTTTCTCATTTATTTGATCTATCTTGGTGGGGCTGCCTTTATTTTGTTGGTCGGTATCGCCTGTGTCTGTTCGCTTTGGGAGTATAATCGCATTGTCTTTAGCGCCGATAGCCGGATGATGCACAACGCCGTGACATTCTGGGGCTACCTGATCAGCGTCGGTATGCTTATCGCAGCGTTCGTGGACGGACCTGCAAGCGTTTTGGCTCTGGTCTCGTTAAACCTGATTTTAGCCGGCGTGCTCTCCGTTTTTATGTATAGAACCAATCCGGCGGTGGTCGAAGTCATTCAAAAGCAGGCTATGGGGGTTGTCTATATCCCGCTCTCACTTTCTTTTCTGGTTGCAATCCGGCACGGGCCCGAGGGCATGACCTGGATCTTTCTGCTTCTCGCCATTATTTTTGCCGGTGATATCAGCGCCTTTTACGTCGGGTCCTATCTGGGACGCCATAAATTGAGTCCGGCCATCAGTCCCGGAAAAACAATTGAAGGTGCCCTCGGGGGACTTGCCGCCAACCTGCTGGCGGGTGCCGTGGGAAAATATCTATTTCTTCCGGCCGTTGCCTGGGGACCGGCGCTGATATTTTTTCTGATCGCCGGCATGGCCGGCCAGGCGGGCGACTTATTTGAATCTGAAATGAAGCGATCCTCAAAGATCAAGGACTCGGGGGGGCTGTTGCCCGGGCACGGCGGGTTTTTGGACCGCATTGATGCCCTGTTGTTTGCGTCACCGGTAGCCTATTTGTTTATCGTGTTTATCTTTTAGTATGAAACGTCTCTCAATACTTGGATCAACGGGTTCCATCGGCACGAATGTACTTAACATTGTCGCCATGTTTCCGCAGGAATTTGATGTTAAAGCGCTTGCGGCCAGGAAAAATGTAGAATTGCTGGCCCGCCAAATCGAACAGTTTCACCCTGACGTGGTGGCGGTTTTTGATGAACAGCGGGCGCAGGAGCTAAAGGACCATCTGCCGCCCGGAACTGCGGTCGATATCATGTACGGCGATGACGGTTATCGTACTGCCGCCGCCCATGCTGCCGCCGACATGACCGTTACGGCCCTGGTCGGGGCTGCCGGTCTGCAGCCGACGCTGGCCGCCATTGATGCCGGCAAGACCATAGCGCTGGCCAACAAAGAAACGCTGGTGATGGCCGGCGACCATGTTATGAAAGCCGCCGCCGCAAAGGGAGTGGCGATACTTCCCATCGACAGTGAACACAGCGCTATCTTCCAATGTCTGCAGGGACAGCGCCAAGAAGATGTGGATAAGATCCTGCTGACCGCTTCGGGGGGACCTTTTTTGAATAAACCCAAAGCGGAGTTTAAAGATATCACCATAGAAGATGCCCTCAACCATCCCAACTGGCAAATGGGCCGGAAGATTACCATCGATTCCGCCACCCTGATGAATAAGGGTTTGGAAGTGCTGGAAGCCCGATGTCTTTTCGGTGTATCGCATCAGATGATCGAGGTCGTCATTCATCCCCAGAGTGTGATTCACTCCATGGTGGCCTACAAAGACGGTTCGGTTATCGCCCAGCTTGGAATTCCTGACATGAAGGGGGCGATTGCCTATGCGCTGTCGTATCCGCAACGGTTACCGCTGCAGCAGCCATTGCCGCAGTTTGACGCCCATCAGACGCTGACCTTCCAGGAACCGGATTTAAAGAAATTTCCCTGTCTGGCAATGGCTTTTGAAGCATGTGAAGCGGGGGGAACCCTGCCGAGCGTTCTAAATGCCGCCAACGAAGTGGCGGTCCATGCCTTTTTAAACCGTCAGATTGGATTTGTCGATATCGTAACGGTGATCCGCCAGACAATTGACAGGCACCCGGTTATCTCCGATCCGGAGCTGTCGGAAATTATGGCTGCAGATCAGTGGGCAAGGGAGGGGGCTCAGGAGGTTATCGAAGACCTGAAGGATAAATAGTGTTTTAAAGATAATTTTCGCAGGTTCCTTAGGCAATAACAAATTACAAGCACCAAATTCCAAATAAATTCCAAATTCAAAATTTCAATGACCTAAACAAAATAGGTATTGTAATCAAGATCACTTCGTTGTTTTGAATTTGATATTTTGGTCATTGGATATTATTTGTGATCTGGAATTTGTGATTTGTGATTTTTCGGGATCTACAGATTTAGTTTTAGAAATTCAGCAGTAATAAACTCTAACCAATAATTAACAACTTAAAAAAATATGGGTACAAGCATACTATCATTTATCATCGTCCTGGGCGTATTGATATTTTTTCATGAGTTCGGGCATTTTATCGTCGCGCGCCTGTTCGGTGTGGGCGTGGAGAAGTTTTCCCTCGGTTTCGGCCCCCGCTTGATCGGCAAAAAAGTCGGCATTACCGATTATCGTATTTCAGCGATCCCCCTCGGCGGTTACGTCAAAATGGTGGGCGAAGAACCGGATGCGGACATCAACCCGGAATATATTGAGCTTTCTTTTACGCACAAGCACGTCGCCAAGCGCATGCTGATCGTTGCCGCTGGCCCGGTCTTTAATATATTGCTGGCGATCCTTATCTTCTTTGTGTTCTTCTCGATTACCGGCATCGAAGATATCAAACCGATCATCCGTCAGGTGCAAACAGACAGTGCCGCCCAGAAAGCCGGTTTACAGGTCGACGACCTGGTTGTGTCCATTAATGGCAAGGACATCACGGCATGGTATGACCTTGATGAGGCCATCTCGGAGAGCCGGGGCAAACCCCTGGTGCTGGGCGTTGCCCGCAATGGCAGCCTGGTAATGATAACGGTTACGCCGGGGCTCAAGCAGGGCATTGACCTTCTAGGTGACAGCATCGCTTACTATGATATCGGCATCTCTGCCTTTCCGGAACTAAAGGCCATTGTTGGCGATGTTAACGCCGGTTATCCGGCGGAAAAGGCCGGCCTCCAAACAGGCGATCAGATTGTTTCCATCAACGGCATACCGATAGAAAACTGGCGGCAGATGCAATCCATCATTTCTTCTTCGGGGGGCGTCGAACTCTCCCTTTTCGTTAAGCGGGACGATGAAATTCTCAAAGTCAGTCTGAGCCCTCAACAAGTGGAGACGAAAAATCATCTGGGGGAAGTTGAAAAACGTTATCTCATCGGGATATCCACCCAGCCAACCGCCATACCCCAAGCTGACCGGGTTACCAAAAGGCTCCATCCGATCAAGGCCGCGGTGGAAAGTGTCAAACGTACGTATTCTGTCTGTGTCCTGATGGTGCGCAGCGTTGTAAAGATGATCGATGGCAGCATTCCCAAGGAGAACCTCGGGGGACCGATCATGATTGCCAAGATGGCCGGCGATCAAGCCAGACAGGGCATTGACAAACTGGTCCAATTTATTGCCTTCATCAGTATCAATCTGGCGATTATCAATCTATTGCCCATACCGGTGCTGGATGGCGGTCATTTGCTGTTTTTTTCAATCGAGGCCATAAAAAGGCGCCCGGTCAGTGTCAAAGTCAGGGAAGTCGCCCAACAGGTGGGATTGTTTATTTTAATCATGTTGATGATTCTTGTTTTTTATAACGATATAACCCGGTTTTTTCCATTCTAACAGTGCGAATATCCGAAAGAAGATAATCATGCCCCATAGACTTGAAATTGCATTGAAAGAAAACCTGGTTGATGCGGAAGGGCAGGGGATTTGCCGGAAAGCCAGGGATTACTTTGGCATTGAGCTTGACAGTGTGCGCACTATTCATGTCGTGACCTTTGACGCCGATCTGTCCGAAGATCAATTGCGAGCCGTGCAGGTGGATATCTTCACCAATCCGGTCACCCAGATTTCTTCCTACGATCCGCTGGATATCGAATTCGACTGGACCATCTGGGTGGGATTTCGACCCGGTGTCAGGGACAACCCCGGCAGTACCGCCATCGAGGCGGTTGAAGATCTGACCGCAACCAAGTTCGATGCCGGGCAGTCGATTTACACCTCCAGGCGTTACTGCATTAAAGGCCGGGATCTGACAGCCGCAGATATGGATAAAATAGCGGGTGAGCTTCTGGCCAACAATATCATTCAGCAATGGCAAATTTTATCCGCCCGGCAGTGGGACCCGGCCGAAGGCATTGGATTTATTATCCCCAGGGTCATTCTGGATCATGTGCCGACGGTGTCCACCATACCGGCGGAAAGCGACCACGAGCTGGAAAAAATCAGTGATGAACGCAATCTGGCATTGAACCCCAACGACATTCCCACCATCCGCTCTTATTTCCTTGATGAAAAGACGCGCAAAGACCGGGCACGGGTGAGCCTTGATGAACCCACCGACGTCGAGCTCGAATATATTTCCCAGGCCCGCAGTGACCATTGCAACCACAACACCTTTCGGGGCCTGTTCCGTTACCATAACGTGAGCACCGGCGAAACGCAAATCGTCGATAATCTGTTTAAAACCTGTATTGAAGCCCCAACGCTGGAATTAAAAGCCCAAAAGCCATGGGTGGTATCGGTCTTATGGGACAATGCCGGTGCCGGACGTTTTGACGATAAACACTATTACGTGATTACCGGAGAGACCCATAATTCCCCTTCCAACATGGAAGCCTACGGCGGGGCTATCACCGGAATCGTGGGCGTCTATCGCGATCCGCTGGGTACCGGTAAGGGATCCAAACTGATCATGGGCAGTTATGGCTTTTGCGTGGGAGCGCGTGATTACGACGGGGCCCTCAAACCGCATCTCCATCCGCGACGCCTGCTGGACGGCGTGATCGAAGGGGTCCGTGATGGTGGCAATAAAAGCGGGATCCCGACCACTTTCGGCCAGGTTCTGTTTCATCCCGGGTATTTGGGAAAATGCCTGGTCTTTGTCACTGCGGTCGGCCTGATGCCGTCCACGGTCGCCGGTACGCCCGCCGAGCAAAAACAGACGTCACCCGGTGACCTTTTGATCATGTGCGGCGGACGCGTCGGCAAGGACGGGATTCATGGAGTGACCGCAGCCTCCGAAACATTTTCAGAGCACACACCCGCGGGCCATGTTCAAATCGGGGATCCCTACACCCAGAAAAAAATGCATGATTTTCTGCTTCAGGCCCGCGACGAAGGCTTGATCCGGTTCATTACGGATAACGGCGGAGGCGGCCTGTCGTCATCAGTTGGTGAGTCGGCCCGGTTTTCAAACGGCTGTGAGGTCGAACTTGAGAAGGTGCCTTTGAAATATGAGGGCCTGGATCAATGGGAGATCTGGGTGTCGGAATCCCAGGAACGCATGACGGTGGCCATCCATCCCGATGATCGTGAGCGCTTTTTTGAGCTGTCGGAACAGCACGCTGTTGAGAGCACCGTCATTGGTCGATATACGGATTCAGGCAAACTTCATATCGCCTATAACGGCAAGACCTGTGCTTACGTGGATCTGGATTTGCTCGAATCAGGATTTCCCCAGTGGGAGTTTGACGCCGAATGGATGGAGCCCGGACAGCGCGGGTTGCGCGAGCCGGTTCTCAAGGCCCCACAGCAATATGGCAGCTTGCTGCTGGATCTTCTGCGTCAGCCCAACATCACTTCGACGGAATGGATCACGCGTCAGTATGACCACGAAGTCCAGGGAACCAGTGTGATCAAGCCCCTGGTCGGCGCCGAGCGTGACGTCAACAGCGATGCCGCCGTCATCCGGCCGGTGCTGAATTCCGTAAAAGGCCTGGCGTTTTCCCAGGCCCTGCGGCCTGAATATTCCGCCATCGATGCCTACCACATGACCACCTGCAGCATCGATGAAGCCGTGCGCCGTGTTCTTGCGGTGGGCGGTAACCTGGACCACGTCGGCGGGGTGGATAATTTCTGCTGGCCCGATATCCAGTACGACCCCGAGCGCAACCCCGACGGCAAATTTAAAGCCGCTCAGCTCGTGCGTTCCTGCCGGGCGTTGCGTGATATGTGTATGGCCTATGAAATACCGCTGCTGTCAGGCAAGGACAGTATGTATGTAGACGGGAATTTGCAGGGGCGCTATGGTGAAACCCATAAGGTGTCGGCTCTTGAAACCCTGCAATTTTCCGCTATTTCGCTAATCGACGATGTCACCCGCTGCGTGACCATGGACAGCAAAGTGGCCGGCGATCTGGTCTATGTTCTGGGGACAACCCGCAATGAGCTCGGGGCCTCGGCGTATTATGAACACCTGGGCTATATCGGGCGTAATGTTCCCGAGGTAAGACCGGATGAATTCAAGCCCACCTACCGCAGCTTAATGCAAGCCATTGCAGACGGCCTGGTGGCCTCGGCCCATGGCATCTATCGCGGCGGGCTGGCCGTGCACCTGGCCATGGTGGCCATGGGCGGCAACCTGGGTTTGGAGGTTGACCTGTCCAACGTTCCCTGTCATGGGGTCATGCGCGATGATGTGCTGCTGTTTTCCGAATCGGCCGGCCGCTTTATTGTCACCATCGATCCGGATGCGCGTGAGTCGTTTGAAGCCCTGTTCGAAGCCACGCCCTGCGCCTGCATCGGCACCGTCACCGGCGGTTCCGCTCTGGTCGTCAAGGGCCCGGGACGTCAAACCGTCATCGGCGCCTCGGTTCCAGATCTCAAAAGGGCCTGGAAGAAACCGTTTGGAGACTTGATCTAGCTACAGAGGACAGAGGCCAGACGACAGAGGACAGAAGGCAGAGGATAGAGGGGTGAGATCAGAATGAAGGATCCAATTCAAATGTTCCGTTGCCGTTATCTGTTCTTTCCCATTTGCAATCTGTCATCTGTCGCCTGTTTTCTGTCTTCTGCTAATTAGGAGAATCCATATGCCAAAAGTAAACGCACTGGTGCTGACCGGATACGGTTTAAACTGTGACAATGAGACCGCCTATGCCTTTGAGCTGGCCGGCGCCCGGGCTGCGAGGGTTCATATCAATTCCCTCATTGACGGTACCGCGAGGTTGGATGAATTCCAGATACTGGCATTTATCGGCGGATTCAGCTGGGGCGACGATCATGGTGCCGGGGTGATTCAGTCTGTGCGGCTAAAAACCAATATTGGAGATCAGATTCTTGAATTTGTGGGAAAAGGCAACCTGGTGTTGGGGATCTGTAATGGATTCCAATCCCTGGCCAATTTGGGCTTGCTGCCGGCTTTGGATGATGACTACCAGAAACGGTCGGTGGCATTGACCTTCAATGATTGCGGAAATTTCAGGAACCAGTGGGTGACGCTAAAAGCGGATCCGAATTCTCCCTGTATATTTACCCGCGGCATCGACCTGGCCGAACTTCCGGTGCGCCACGGTGAAGGAAAATTTTACACTGACGATGCTACCTTGAAACGCCTGCTGGAAAATCATCAGGTAGCGCTGCAATATGCCAAACCAGACGGGCAGGTCGCCGAGGGGAGCTTTCCCCACAATCCCAATGGATCCATCGCCGATGTTGCCGGCATCTGCGATCCCACCGGGCGAATATTTGGCCTGATGCCGCATCCGGAAGCCTACAATCACTGGACCAACCACCCGGATTGGACTCGACGTCACGCGCTGCAAAAACGCCAAAATAAAACATTTACCACCCGTCCCCCCGTTGGAATTCAATTTTTTCAAAACGCCGTTGATTTCATCCGCAGTTAATTACAATGATGTAACTTGAATTTCGCATTCGTATAAAAAATTGTCATTTATGACCCACCGATG
>JAFDCJ010000508.1 GCA_019312835.1 Deltaproteobacteria bacterium | reverse complement strand
TGCGGGCACCAGGGTCTGCCGGGGCCGGGCGGCCGCGTTGCGGGAGAGGTAGGGATCAATCAGAAGCACGTGCCTGTTTGTTTTGATTTGAAAACCGGCCGTTCCCCACCATGTGATTTCCATAATTCACTCTTTTGTGTTATTGGTTTTCAGCAAAGGCGACTTATTTTATACAAGGTTCAGTAATAAAACAACGGGTTAAACGAAACTTTTGAGAGGGCAACAAAGATAAGCCTTGAGAAAAAGAAAGAATCGACCCGTTGGATTCAGATCATTGTGAACATCTGAATACGGTCGGCGCGGCCCGCCCGCCTCGCCTTGCGAACTCGCATGGCGGGCGTGGCGGACGACCCTACTGATCCGCGTCTTCCTCTTATGAAACTTTAAGAAGTTAAAAAGCGAACCGCAGAACCGCAGAATATCGAATAACGAATTTCGAAGGATGGAATCGCTTCGCTCAATTTTTTCTAAATAGGTCCTTCGATCCTTAGGCTCTCGACGGGCAGAATTCATTTATCTGCTCAATCTATGCATTAAAATAGACAGAATACATTCCTTCGACGTTCGACATTCATTATTCATTATTCGATATTCGCTTTTTCAAAGTTTCTTTTTTGATTAAACTGGCCGCCTTCGGCGGCCAGCGGCTGGGCTGACACCTGATCTGCCTGCGGCGGAACACCTGAAACCTAAAAAAGTTAGTCCCTCTATTAGTATCTTTCCTTACCAGGTGCTTTGGAATGGCAAAAAAAAGGAGCACGAAGACCATGTCCATCGAGGTGATGATCAAACGAAACATCAAGCAGGGGGTCCCCAGGCACGGAAGGTGGTGCCCCTGATTTTGCAGTTGCGGGCCCTGGCCACTTATCAGCCCGGCTACATATCCGGCCGCACCCTGTTTAATGTGGAAAATCCCGAAGATTGCCTGGTGATCAGCGAATGGCAGACCCTGGAAGACTGGTACCGATGGATGAAAAATAAGGAAAGAGAGGCCATTCAAGCCAAGATAGATGCGCAGACAGGGGAGGCAACCGAATACAGTGTATACGCACCGATGGTTGCACCCAAGTGAAACTTTTTCGTCAGGTATGATATGCATCGCCACAGGTGGTTATTTAGGTAAACGAAGATGCGGTAAAATCCCCCTCGACCCCCCTTTGTCAAAGGGGGAAGATGAGCTGATGCATGCTGGGCCATCCGAGTTGCTACCCCCCTTTGAAAAAGGGGGGACCAGGGGGGATTTAACCTGCAATTATTATATCGATATCATAACAGAAAAGTGTCGAAGGAGGTCTTTGTATGTCTGATGCGAATCTGAGTCATGTTGCGCTTGTTCATACCGAGGATCGCAAATCGGGGGTTGAATCGTCCATCCGGGCGCTCGGGATCAACCCGGCCAAAAACAAGGATGTTCTGATCAAACCCAACTTCAACACCGCCGATCTGTGCCCGGGATCCACCCATAACGATACCCTGGTGGCCCTGGTGGAAGAGATCTGGAAATTGGGGGCCAAATCGGTCAGCCTGGGGGAGCGCAGCTATCCTGAAAATCGTTCCGTCATGGCGCAAAAAGGCATCATCCCCCTGATGGAAAAACTGGATGTCAGGATCATCGATTTCGATGGGCTGGATGAAAAAGACTGGGTCAAGGTCGACGCACCCAACTCCCACTGGCAGGACGGCTTCCGGATCGCCCGTCCCATCCTGGAGAGCGACTGCCTGATCTACACCTGCTGTTTGAAGACCCACCAGTTCGGCGGGGTGATCACCCTGTCGCTGAAAAACTCGGTGGGGGTGGTGCCCACCGCCCGCCATGGCTACAGCTATATGAGCGAGCTGCATTCCTCACCCCACCAGCGCAAACTGATTGCCGAAATCAATGCGCCCTTCAAGCCCGCCCTGGTGGTGCTCGACGGCATCGATGCCTTCGTGGACGGGGGGCCGGCCACCGGCCGACATGCCAGCGGCAATGTCTTTCTGGCGTCCACCGATCGCGTGGCCATTGACGCCGTCGGGGTGGCGGTCTTGAAATCCCTGGGAAGCAACGATCAGGTCATGAACACCAGGATCTTCGATCAGGAACAGATCGCCCGGGCGGTGGAACTGGGCCTGGGGGCCGCATCGCCGGGTGATATAAATCTGGTTGCCGCCGATGATCAAAGTCAGGGCTATTGTGACCGTATTGCAGAGATATTAAACAGGGGCTGATTTCTGTCGATTAGCCTTTAGATCCGAATACCATCCGATAGTAAGAGCCAAAGCAGGGCATATGCAGTGGTTGTCATGGATATAATCCGATTGATCTGGTGATGAAATCCCCCTAAGCGGCTGTCCAACAACTGGTCCCCCCCTCCCTTGACGGGAGGGGATCGAGGGGAGGGTGAACAAATAAAATAATGATTTCATTTCGATTTAATCACCCCCACCCCACCCGCCTCGCCTGAGCGGCTCGCGATGGCGGGCTGGCTGAATCCTCCCCCGTCAAGGGGGAGGGCTTGAGTGAATAGCCCGAGATTATTGGACAGCCTGCTAACCTCCTTTAAAAAAAGGGGAGTGTTTTGCAGCGATCAGACATTGCTGTCGCCTATGATTCAGCTTACAGTTACACCAATCCCTGATCCAGCATGGCATCGACCACCCGCACGAACCCGGCAATGTTGGCGCCGGCCAGGTAGTTGCCGGGATCGCCGTATTCTTCGGCCACTGCCAGACAGTTCTGGTGTATGTTTTTCACGATCGTCCGCAGGCGTTCATCGACTTCGGCGGCCGACCAGTTCAGCAGCATGCGGTTTTGGGCCATTTCCAGGCCGGACACCGCCACACCGCCGGCATTGGCGGCCTTGCCCGGCGCGTACAGCAGCTTTTTATCCAGAAAGATTTTGATGGCTTCCGGAGATGCCGGCATATCCGCCCCTTCGCAGACCATTTTGATGCCGTTGTTGATCAGATTGTAGGCATCTTTTTCCCCGATTTCGTTTTCCACCGCGCAGGGAAAGGCGCAGTCGGCCCGGTGGTTCCACAGGGGGTTGTAGTCCAGCGAGGTGTCGGCTTCGATGTAAGTCGTTTCCGAATACTTGTCGACATATTCCTGGATGCGGCCGCGCTTGAGGTTTTTCAAACGCTTGACAAAGGCCAGCTTTTTAGCGTCAATGCCTTCCGAATCATAGATGTATCCCGATGAATCGGACAGGGTCAGCACTTTGCCGCCCAGCTCGATAATTTTTTCGGCCGTGTGCTGGGCAACGTTGCCGGCGCCGGACACCAGGCAGGTTTTGCCTTCCAGGGTGTCATTGCGCGCCGCCAGCATTTCGGCGGCGAAATATACCACCCCGTATCCGGTAGCCTCCGCGCGCATCTGGCTGCCGCCCCATTGCAGGCCCTTGCCGGTCAACACCCCGGTAAATTCGTTGGATTGTCTTTTGTACATACCAAAGAGAAACCCGATTTCCCGGGCGCCCACCCCCAGGCCGCTGCCGGGGATGTCAGTGTCCTGGCCGATGTGACGGCTGAGCTCGGTCATGAAGCTCTGGCAGAAGCGCATGACTTCATCATCGGATTTGCCCTTGGGCTCAAAATCGGATCCGCCCTGGGCGCCGCCCATGGGCAGGGTGGTCAGGGCGTTTTTAAAGACCTGTTCGAAAGCCAGGAATTTGAGGATGCTGTGGTTTACCGAGGGGTGAAACCTCAGCCCGCCCTTATAGGGCCCAATAGCACTGTTCATTTCTACCCGGTATCCGCGGTTGACCCGCACCCAGCCTTCGTCGTCCATCCAGGGTACCCGGAACATGATCACCCGTTCGGGCTCGAGCACCCTTTCCAGAACGCCCAGCTGATGATATTCGGGATGGCGTTCTAAAACCGGTTTTACCGTTTCGACAAACTCCTGGACTGCCTGGTGGAATTCTTTTTCCTCCGGATCTCTTGCCAGGATCTGCTTAATCATCTTATCAGACATGTCAAACCTCCTCCAATTTGGCCAAAAGGTTAGAAAAATTTCCAATTCCAGAAATCCTAGGCATCTATTATCTCCAGGGCTTCCTCCCGATAGGCGTCCATCACGTATTTGATACCGGTTATCTTGGCGCATTCTTCCGTCAGGGAAAAGAGGTCATTCCGGCTGATATACGCCACATTCCAGTTGCGCGATCCGGCCATCAGCTGCTGCAGTCCGACTTTGATTTTATCGGCCACGTTGTAAAGTCCGATGGCCCCCAGAGGCATTTTGTCCACTTCGGGTCCGTATTTCTCCTTTAATACTTCATAATTCATGAAGATCTCTTCCCTGGTATAGCCGTATTTGGAAACGGTTGACGGCAGGCCGCCGTCTTCGTCACGCAGCCACTTTTCGGTGTTTTTGCCGACCATACCCGGAATCATCAGGGCGCGGCCCATGCAAATGGCCTTGCAATAGGGGGCCCCCAGGGCCAGGGCCTTGAAGACATGGTCTTCGGCCGAAAAGCCGCCGGCAAAGGCCAGATCCGGCACACGCTTTCCCTTTTGAGCCAGGCGATCGCTCAATTCAACCGCCATGGAGTGCAGGTAAATGGCGGGGACGCCCCACTCGGTCATCATGCGCCAGGGGCTCATGCCGGTGCCCCCCGGCGCCCCGTCGATGGTGAGCAGATCGATATCGGCGTCACTGGACCAGCGGATGGCCATGGCCAGCTCCCGCATCGGGTAGGCGCCGGTCTTCAGGGTAATGCGCTTGGCACCCAGTTTGCGCAGCCGCTCCACCTCATTCATGAAGCCTTCCCGATCTACGAACCCGAGGCGTGAGTGACGTTCGAACTGTTTCAGGGGACCGGCCTTAAAGGCGGCCTGATGGGCGGGATCTTCCGGATCCGGAGTGACAATGTAACCGCGTTTTTTCAATTCAATCGCCCGCTCCAGGGAGTTGACCTTGATTTCCCCGCCGATGCACTTGGCGCCCTGGCCCCATTTCAACTCGATGGTTTCCACCCCGAGCTTGTCGATCACATATTCCGCCACGCCGTTGCGGGTGTCTTCCACGTTCATCTGGACCAGGATATCGCCATAGCCTTCGTGGTAACGGCGATAGGTTTCCACCCGGCGATCCATCTCCGGTGATTTTTTAATCAAGCCGTTGCTGCCGAACTCAAGCTCCGGATCGATGCCGCAGACATTTTCGCCACATACCAGGCTGATGCCGCTGATGGCGGCCCCCACGGCGAAATGTTCCCAGTTTTTACGGGCGATATCCGTGCTGCCCAAAGCACCCGTAAAGATGGGCACCCTCATCTTGACCTTGTCGGTAACCCCGTATTCGGTTTCGGTATCCACACTGGGAAAGGTGGCCTTATCGGGATCGGCTTCGACCCCTTTGGCCCCCAGGGCATACCCCATGATATTTAAATGGGAATAATCCACCGGATAGTCTTTATCAGCGCCGGCCGTCACGCTACCGAAAGGCTGCGGATACAGGAGCTCCCGCCCGCGAAAGGTAGCCTGGAACATGTCGCAGTTGCCCTTGCAGCCGTCTATACACCGGCTGCAGATGCCTGACTGCGGTGCAATGTCGCGCGAGCGATTCCTGGTCTGAAGTGCGTCGTTAGCATTCGGTCGATGTAGGTTCTTCATGGTCTTCCTCCTTGATGCAACAGAAATTGATTTAAATCCCACCCCGCATGAGATGCGATGCCGACAAAACATGCATCGGAGCTTCAACAGAAATTTTGCCAAGATAATCTATTTTTAGTCCCGAGATCAACAATTTTGTAATAATTTTTTCCCTTATTCGGGCCAAATTTAGCCTTGCCTTTGAAAATGAATGTCGGTATCAATGGACACCCGACTTTTACACAGCCTGAAACCGGCAAAGATAAGGAGCGTCCATGGAACTTCAAGAAGCCGTCCGCAGCCGCCGCAGCATCCGTCAATTTTTATCCAAACCAGTTAGCGAAGATATCATCCGCGAGCTGATCGCCGATTCCCTCTGGTCGCCCTCCTGGGGCAACACCCAGCCCTGGGAGATTGTGGTGGTTACCGGATCCAAAATGGCGGAGTTTAAACAAAAAAGCCAGGAGGCCCTTATGTCCGGCCATCAGGTCCCCACGGACATCCCCATGCCGCAGGTGTGGCCGGAAGCGTATCTGGATCGATACAAAGAGCTGGGCAAAAGTGTTCTGGGTGCCCTTTCCATTGCCAGGGAAGACAAAGAAGCCCGGATGCAGCATTTTGTGAAAATGTTTGGTTTTTTCGATGCCCCGGCGGCCGTTCTGGTGGCGGTGGACAAAACACTTGCACTGGAATACGCCATGCTTGATGCCGGCATTTTTCTGCAGACCTTCTGCCTTCTGGCCCATGACAGGGGGCTTGGAACCTGTATCATGGCCGCCATGGTCACCTATCCGGACATCGCCCGGGAGTTGTTTGGCGTGCCGGCAGACAAGTTGTTTGTAATGGGCGCTGCCCTGGGATGGCCGGATCCGGATGCTCCCGTAAATTGTTTCGAACGCCAGCGAGGGTCAATGGATGATTTTGTAACGTGGGTTGAATAACATCTTGGGAGCCTTCGAAATTGTTTCTGGACGCAGTCTGTCCCTTGCACCCGCCCGAAGCCTGCATGTTCTATTTGCTTGACAGAAGGATTGCGAACGATTAGTTAAAGAAACACTGTTCCTTATTTTTTGCCGGCATCCTGTTGTTCCTTAGAAGCCATCAAAAAAATTGGACCATAAGGTGTACTTGAGATAGTTTCTTAACTCATCGTCGGAGGTGGGAATGAACCTCAAAGCCTGCAAATCCTGATCCTGATAGAGCGCAATGTTCTGTTGGGATTTTTTTATGAATTCACACCTGCGTGCATCTGCCTGTGCCGTCATCGTGGCCCGTTGTTGACCGGAGTGGCTCTTTATTCCTGAATCGATCCGTTCGCGCCTTTGGGAAATGTCGCCTGTCTGGCCGATCCGTTTGCTCTTTAAGCTTCCAATTATTATTCAGAGTTTCCGTCCAACGCCATGATTGCAAACAGCAAATCCAGCTGATGTTGGATTTGCATTTCACGGAAGGGAGGTTTGACTATGTCGGCAATACGAGAAACCGGAAAAATCAATGACAACGGTAACAAAAGTTTTGCGCAAAGAACCGGTTCCGTTATTCAATCATCTTATGAAAGGCTTCGTCGAGTGGTTAGGGAAAGGATATAAAACCTACAAGGATCAAGCCGTCTAAATTGAACTGTCTGTACCGATGACAAATGGTTGAGTCTAGGTTTTTAATTTCTGATTTTCCGCATTTATTTTCTGACTTTAAGGGAGGTCAACCATGGAAGAAATCAGTGCAAAAACCCAAATGGCGAAAATTCGCACCTACGAAAAGGGTTTTATGGCCACCCATCTGGTCAATCTCGGCGCCAAGCTTGGCATCTTTGAAGCGCTCAATGAGAACAAGAAAGGGTTAACTGTGCCGATTCTGGCTTCCAAGCTGGGTATCCATGAACCCTACTTGAGAATTTGGTGCCAGACCGCCTATCATTTTGAAATCCTGGACGGCGATGAAGAGGGCCGTTATACGCTGCAACCCTATCTGGATGAGATTCTGGGGGACAAAAATCATTTTCGAAACTACCTGGCCAACATTGCCATGGATGTGGATCTGATCGGGGACGGCTTCACGAAGGCTCCCGGCGCTTTTCGTACCGGCAGGCCTCTGGACATCTATCAATCCCCCGAGTTTTCCGAGCTGGCCTATGAACCCACCACGAATATCGCCCTGGCATTTCTTTTCATGATATTCCCGAAGCACGAAAATTTGAAATTGATGCTTGAAAAAGGCATTTCCTTTCTGGACATCGGCTGCGGTAACGGCAGCCTGATCATTCAGCTGGCCCAGGCCTTCGGCAACAGCAGGTTCGTCGGCATCGGCCCGGATGCCAACGGTATCAAATCTGCCAGGTCGACTATCTCAGAGCTGGAGATGGAGGACCGTGTATCCGTAAATCACCTCGGGGGTGAAAAGCTTGAATATAAAGACGAATTTGAGATGGTCAGCATGGTGGTGACCCTGCACGAGATCCCCCCGGCGCTCCGAGAAAAAGTGGTTAAAAAAGCTTACAAAGCCTTGAAGCCCCAAGGGTATCTGCTGGTACTCGATTTTCCGTACCCGAGCAAGCTGGAGGATTTTCGGAATCCAATTTATAACTACGGCATCCTGGATCAATTTTATGAGATCTGTGCCGGCCGCGTCCACCTGACCATTGAGCAGCAAAACCAATTGCTGACAGCAAGCGGGTTTACGGATATTCAACGCTGGCCGGTCGGCCGAGGCATGTTTGATTTCATTACGGCAACCAAATGACACTTTCGCAAAAGGAGAAGAAGCGCATGTCAGAAGCGGTCTATGAAAGGTTGAGGGAAATGCTGGATGTTCACCCGGTGGGCTGCCCGCCTGCACCTGAGATTATTGAAATTCTTAAGATATTGTTCACCGAAGATGAGGCCAGCGTAGCCCTGGGACTCGGCTTTCGTCCCTTTAGCGTTGATGAAATTGCCACCCGGGCCGGGGTGGATGCACAGACCGCCGGTATGCATTCGGAATCGCTGGCCGACAAGGGTATGGTCTTTGCCCGTCAAAAAAACGGCACCTGGGGGTATGCCCTCTTGAACATGACCAGCATTTTTGAGAATCCCTGCCGCAAAGGCGTTCGGGATGAAACCATCGACAGGTTGACGCCGCTCTGGCAACAATACCTATCCATAACCAGCCCCCAGATCGGCGGAGAAAGCAGCTCAATCTTGCGGGTTGCGCCGGTTGAAAAGAAAATTGCGTCCCATGCTGAAATTCTTTCTTATGAAAAGGTTGATGAAATGATCGATCATGCCAACACCATGGAAATGGGCATGCGGCTGCTGCAGGAAAAGGGCAAGCTGGAGGATGTTATCAAATTGAACACCTGATAAAATTGTGTAATCCAAATTTATGCAAGCGGCGGAAGTGGAAGACACCCGGATGATGAAGCCACCTTTCGCCCGGTTCGACGCGCCCTTTGGCAAGGCCTCCTGCTGTAGCCTGTGGGGAAGATCTGGTTTTTTCCGAGGATTTTCTGTTGCGATTCGCCCAGCGCCATCGGGCGGCACGAGCATTTTGCTCCGGTTTCGAAGGAAGGCGCAACGATGAAATGCCCCGAATGCCAATCTGAGAATCGTGAAGGGATCAATTTCTGCGAAGATTGCGGTGCGAAACTCGAACTGCAGTGCCCTGCCTGCAAAGCCAGCATTCCTCCGGGCAAAAAATTTTGCGGCGAATGCGGCCGGAAAATCGCCCAGCCCCAGGCTACCCCCCCTCTTGATTACAGCCGGCCACAATCCTACACGCCAAAATTTTTAGCGGATAAAATTCTGACCCATCGCGGCATGGTCGAGGGTGAAAGAAAACTGATCACCGTCTTATTCGCCGACGTGGCCAACTACACGGCCATTTCCGAAAAGCTGGACCCCGAAGACGTTCATCAGATTATGGATGGGTGTTTTCAGATTCTGATGGATGACATCCACCAGCATGAAGGCACCATCAACCAGTTCACGGGCGACGGGGTCATGGCCCTCTTCGGTGCGCCGTTGGCGCATGAGGATCACGCTCAGCGTGCCTGTCGGGCGGCGCTTTCAATCCAGAAATCCATGGATGCTTACAGCCGAAAAATTGAAGAGGAAAGGGGGATCTCGTTCAGGATCCGCATCGGCCTTAACACCGGCCCGGTGATTGTGGGTTCTATCGGCGATGACCTGCGGATGGATTACACCGCCGTTGGCGACACCACCAACCTCGCCGCCCGCATCCAGCAAAGGGCCGATTCCGGTGACATCTGGCTGAGCCGGGAAACCCACAACATTATACGGGACTATTTCCGGGATATATCTCTGGGTGAGATGTCGCTTAAAGGCAAGCAAGCACCGGAATCCATTTACCGTTTGGTTTCCGAAAAGTCGGATGTGCGCACCCGATTCGAGGCAGGCCTTTTACGCGGCATGACCCGACTGGTCGGGCGCAGGGCGGAAATAAACACCTTGCAATCCGCCTTTGAGAGGGCCGCAAACGGTGAGGCGCAGGTGGTCGATGTCGTGGGCGAGGCGGGGGTCGGCAAGAGCCGGCTTATTTTCGAGTTTCAAAAAACGCTTGACCAAAATGTGCCGTTTTTCACCGGACTGTGCATTCAATACGGGCGCAACATAAATTTTCTTCCGGTAACCGATGTGGTCAAGGCAGCTTTCAAGATCGATGACGGTATGTCGGAAAAGGAAGCCGGAAGTCTAATTGAAAAGCAGGCCATCGACCAGCTGGCCCCCATGATTCCTTTTTATCGAAGTCTGCTTGCGCTGCCGGTGGATGATCCCGCATTCAAGGCGCTCAGTCCGGAAGGTCGCAAATTAGGAACATTTGAAGCGGTCAAAAGCATCTTGCTTGCCGCGAGCAGCCAGCAGCCACTGGTCCTTTTTTTGGAGGATATCCACTGGATGGATAAAATTTCCGAGGAATTCTTCACGTATTTCTCACGCTCATTTTCAAAAAATCCGATCCTGATGATTGCCGCTTACCGCCCGGAGGGTTCTCCATCCTGGGCCCAGGGGGGGCATTATCGACGGCTGGGGCTGGAAACCCTGAGTCCCGGCTCATCGTTGCGCCTGGTTCGCAACATTCTCGACGATCGA
>JAFDCJ010000507.1 GCA_019312835.1 Deltaproteobacteria bacterium | reverse complement strand
TTGGTGTTTCGTATTTAGTGATTGAGCTGAAGATATGGCAGACCCGGGGGCGTCCAAACACTAAAACCGAAACCCTATACACCCTATCAATTCAATCCGTTCGAATTCATGGTCTACCCCTCTATGAATTGGGCTTCCACCCAGCCGTTCTCGTAAAAATTCCCGGGCAGATATTCGAGGCTCTCGCCCTTTAGCGGTTTCATGAACACCTGGCCCCACTGCAAAAAGAAGGTCGGCTGGGACGTGTCGGCGGGTATGGCGACCAGGTCCGGATGCCGGGTCAACGCTGCCGTGGTGATCCGTCCTTTTTTCCAGACGAATTGGGTCTTTTTAGAGCGGCGCTTGTATTCCTTGTTAACGCCGTTGACTTCCACGCCGGAGAGAATTGTAAAATAATAACCGTTAAAGGGCTGGGCCTTATAATCAAAGCGATTTTGACCGGCCGGATCCGAGTGGGCAATCTCTTTAGACAACAGCTGCATGGGTTGTTTGGTTTTGCGGTCATACAGGTAATATAATCCGGCCAAATCATCGCCATAGTAGGTGCGGTCTTGACGGCGGGCCCGGTCGATGGATTTCAGGGTGGCGACGACACTGCGATGGTGTTCAATGGTTTGCTGGTATGCCAGATAGGCCGCTTCCGCCAGGGGTCTTTGTCTGATATCGAATTTTATTTTCTTTACCCGGGTCCTGGTCGCCAGGTCCATTTCAAACCTTAACGGCTGCCCCCAGAAATATAGTTTGCGACGGCCGCCCTGGTTGCTGGAGTAGCTGCCCTGCTTGAGCCGCTTGCCGAAACTGTCGTAAGCCGCCACCTGGATGACGTGGGCGTTGCCCGCACCATAGCTGATTTCATTTTTATTGAAATCCACTGTGACCGGGTCGCCCCCGACAAGCCGGCGTGCTTGGATCTTGCCGCCGTCTTTCTTTGTGAAGCTCAACCGCTCGATGTCTGTCCGGATATTCAGGGCAACGATGCCAAATGCAGCACTGGCGTCTGCCAGCCGGCCTTTCTCCATTCTGTAGCTGATATCCCGGGTACCTTGACTGGGATTGCCGGGGAATAACTGCGGCTTGTCCTGGCCGAATAAGTGAACCTCCCAATCAGCATAACCACTGAACGGACCTTTGGGCAGCTGAACTTCCAATTTGTCGGCCCACTCACCCGCGCCGGCCTCACGCCAGGCAACTGCCAGGGTGTCCACGTCCTGTTCTGAAAAATTGCGGTAGGTCGCTAACGGTTGGTGGTTGTAACGAATGCGGTTGGAAATTACCGGTTTGGGCGGTAATTTGAGTTCCCGGCCGCCGTTTAGGTCCACCTCAACTTCAAACGGTATTTCAAGCAAACTGACGGCGGCAACCACTTTAAGTTTGTCAATCACTCCCTGAAACCGTGTGGTCACCGAAGAAGCCGAGCTTACAGATTCCCTGGATGCCAGGGCCTGGCCGGTTTTATCATATGCAATCAGGTGCAGGCCCTGGCCCCCGGCGGCGGTGACTGCGGCGACGTCTTTTTCAAGACGTTCCAACGTGACCTGGATGCCGCCGGCTTTTTTCCGTTGCCCCTTTTCTTCTCCGCGCCTGAATTCAAAAATCTGCAGCGTATCGGGCAAAGACAATCTAAATTGAATGATGGCCGTACCCAAAGACGCCGCCGGGGGTTCGTTTCGAACCCGTAACATAAGCTGGCCGGGAAACGCACTGCCGGGTTTGATCGTAGGCTTGAATTGGTTTTCCTCGCCGCCGAGTATATCCCTGCCATCGGTTGAACGAATCGCGCCTACCTCATAGGTTAGTTGCGCCAGGGCGGCATTGGGTATGTCAAGCGGATCCAATTCAAGGGTCATCCGGGAATGGGTGCCAAAATTGCGGTAATTTCCAGGAAAAAGACACTGTTTGACAATCTGGGGAATTTTGGGTTTGAGGACCTGGCCGTCAACTGTGGTAAACAGCTGGGGATCGTCCGCATATTCAGCGACCACCGGTCCCGGTGTGGGAGCCAGCGCCGTGCTTTGTGCGAACAGATGCCCGAGGGTTGCTTTTGACAAGGCTGACCAGAAGACCGTGTCATCTTTTTTCAGCCAGCCGAATGCCAGTTCCAGACGGTTGTCCGCAAATTGGAGGTCGTGCTGGTAGCGCGGGTCCTGAAAAAATTCCAGCAGCGCTTGAATGATACCCTCGACCTCACCGTCCCCAAGATCACCCGCGTTTAATTTCTGGTAGACCGCATTGCCGTCGACGCCCGGACGAAACTGCTGGGCATAGCTCAGGGCTCGCCCGTCTGTGTCCGTAAATCGAAATCCCAAAGCCAGGCTTTCAACCGGCTTCAGCGCGTCGGTCAATTGCGCCAGGATATTGCTGCCCATGGCCGCAATCATGGCCACCTGGGGATTGTCGACCACTGCGGGATTGTTTTGAATTTCTTGATACCAGCCGGCCGGCAGGTCCTCGGGAATGCGAACAGCTATCCTTGCCAGGTCCCGGGGATCGGCAATGGACGCCGCAAATTCAGCAACAGCCGTCTTTTGCAGCAGACGTTGATTCGACGCCAGGGCACCGGCAACCGCGGCCGGTGCGAACACCGCCCCTTTGTCAACCACGATCATCTGATAGGGCTCATCGGGAAAACCGTATGCTTCCCGCTGCTCCAAGGCTTCCGGCTTGAGCCGGTATATGCCCGCCGATTCGCGGTCAAAATAATCTGCCAAGGCTTCCGGGCGGGTGACTATTTTTTCCAGTTGTCCGGCCTGGTGGCCCCGGGCCATGACGACCGGCAGGATCTGGTTTTGGCGGTCGGCATACAGGTAGACCTCCAGGCGTTTCAGCCGCAAGGATTTTACCAGTGACATCGTGGTGCGAAACTTGAGGTTCTTTTTACCCCCGGCAACGCGCTGATCGATATTTTTTAAAATTAAAGGCAGATTCAGATTCAGTGCCAGAAAAGGCTCCTGCCGTAAGAACGCCGCAGCGGCAGCCGACTGTTGTGGGTCACCGGGAGTGAATGGTTCCAGCCCTCGATCTTTAAACAAATTAAGGCCGGCATACAGCCCGGCAAACGCCAGCAACAGAAAGCCGGCGGCCAGCGCGTACAGTCGCGTTTTTCTCAGCGGACGGTTTGTGACCGGCGGCGGACGCAGCGGGGCAGTCATTGACGCGTTTGCAGCGGCCTTCTGGACGGGAAGTTTTATCCGGTGGCCGCAGACCCTGCATTTGAGTGACGTGGCCGTGGGTGGAATCTTGTGGGACCGAATCTTATAACGCTTCCGGCAATTTGTACAGGTGAGGGTGATAACCTCCGGTGTCCGCGGCGGCTGTGGCACAGCCTTCAGCGGTTTGCCGGCCGTGTCGGTCTCGGAAGCTTCTTTTTTCAGGGAATGAACCAGCGCGGTCCCGGCTGTTTCTCCGAGTTTCAATGCCATCGGGCGCCCGCAGGATTTACATTTAATGGAGGCGGTCCCCGACGGTATCTTGTCCCGGCGCAGGATGTGGTCTTGTCCGCAGTACAGACAGGATTGTTTGATAACAGGTGTTGCCGCCGATGGTCCCGGTGCTGCCGTTTCCGTGATGGCCGGCCTGTCAGCCGGCGCCTTGCCCCTGAGCGGCATTGGATGACCGCAGGCCTTGCATTTGGCGGTTGTGACGCCGACAGGGATTTTGGCTGAATTGAAACGATATTTTTTCTGGCAGTTCGAACAGGTGATTTTCATCTGGTGGGTTCAGGGTTCTGGGTTCACAGTTCAGGGTTTCAGGACTTGAGATAATTATCGCATATTATCCCAACCCTATCAAATTTTTCTCAAATTGGCTTTCTAAGCGCCATCTTTTGCCCGATAGCCGCGTTGTCCCCCAAATTGAAATGCTCACGTACTTCGTGTACGCTCCGCTTTCAATTTGCGTGACGCCTTGCCATCGAACAAAGCCTGGCGCTTAGAAAGCCAATTAAAATTAATAACCACGCAGATCCGAACAACGGAAGGAAAACATGGGACAGATGACAGCCAGGGCGATGAGGAATGTAGACGTTGTTGGTCAGCGCCTGGACCCGGTCAGCTGTTATTCAACTAAACACCACATACTAAAAACAAAACACAGGATAAATTTGATTTGTCAAATTTATCCTTCCTCATTGAACTGCTGGAGGTATTGCTCCCATTCCATGGGCAGCAGCTGCTTTTTGGCGTTGTTGCATTCCTTGCAGCAGGGCGCCACGTTGCCCTTGGTGCTCTGGCCGCCGCGGGATATCGGCACGATGTGATCCATGGTCAGATCTTTGGGCGGGAAGGGTCGGCCGCAGTAATGGCAAACCCCTTTGGCCAGGCGGCGCTTCCACCACTGCGATTCGCGCAACATTCGGGCCTTGTGGCGCTCCCGTTTCTGATCGTCTTCACCCAGGTCGTAGGCGAAGGGTTGGATGTGCTTCTTTTTTTTCATTTTGTGATTTTATATTGCCGGCCGCGCAGACGGCAGCCGGGGTGGACTGCCCTTCCGTTTCTACTCGTTGATTAGTTAAATAGTTGATCAGAGAAACAGTTAAATAGATTCATATTAGTTAAATAGAAAATTAGAAAAATAGTTAGAAGAGGCGTCCGATAGTCAAAAAGATTGAAATCCTTATTTACTATTTAACTATTTAACCACATCCAATCCTTCTAGCCAGGCTTGGATTTCTTCCAGCAATATTTGATAGTAAGCTTCTGAGCCGCCGAGACCCTTGCGGCCGAAGAAATAGTTGATCTCCAGCAGCATGGGATCCGGATCCTCAACTTGCGCGGGAAAAATGACATCCAACCCGGCCAGGTTGATGCCTGTTTTGTGGCATATTTGCTTTACCAGGGCAACCCCTTTGCCTTGCAGGGCCGCATCGATGTGGGCATCGATGGTCGCCCCGCGGCCCAAATTGGTGTAAAAATTGCCGTCTTCATGCTGGATGCGCCAGTACGAGATGAAGCGCCGTCCGATGACGGCCACCCGCAGCGTCCGACCGCGGGATTCAATATATTCCTGGAGCAAAAATCCCGATTGTCCGGATTTTTCGAAGTCAGCGGTTTTTTGCAGCATGCGGCCTAAATCCGCTTCGGACTCGATCAGAAAAACGGTCTCGCCTTCACCGCCCCAGTTCAGCTTGAAGACCAGGGGATAGGTCAGGGCCCTGCCTGACGGCGGCGTTCGCAGACCTTCTCGAAACGACGCCACCGCAGGAAAGATATCCGAGGCCGGGTGGGCGCAATTGAAATCCCGAAACAAATGGATTTGTCCGATTTTGTCCGGATACGTGAAGCGGGCGTCGTAATTCGGGAACACATGCCGGCAATTGGCACGGGCCATTTCATACAAGGACCGGTAGCAGCCCTGGGGCAAAACGACGGCATCAGCCGCCTGAACAGCCGCCAGATCATCGGCGTTGGGCCCGCGCCCGGCACAGGTGATGTTCAGGTCCGCTTCATATAAGGGATGGAAAGAGACTATCATTTAAGGATTAGCCGTACCCCCATTAATTTCCTGCCCTATCCGTATCGCTGGGAATGATTTTAGAAGCTCATAGCTCAAAGCTGAAAGCTCAAAGCGAAAGTGCAGTAAAATGGAGCGTTCAGCTCGTGGCCTCCTAACACCGGAGGCAATGGGGTCGAATCATTCGTAATCGCCACTCCTACAATACTAAGCATTCATAAATCATAAAAAAACGCCTTACGGAAGAACCGCAAGGCGTTTGTTAGCATATTTCTGAACTATATGTAAGATTGTAAGCACCCGTTCCCATTTCTACAAAGGTGGGAATGCTATTGAAATAAACTGATTTAGAAGTGTTTTCAAAACCCCGGATCACGTCCAAAGGCAAGGCGCCGATTTGATTTAAAAGCGGAGCGTACACGTTAAGTACGTGAGCATTTTAAATCAAATCGCAACGCAGTATTTGGGCGTTAGATGGGGTTTTGAAAACACTTCTGGTTTATTTTTCGAGCTCCTTCCAATACGTCACGCCCAGCCGTACCGCCTTTTCCTTGACGGTGTGCACGGCGCCGGTGGAAGAGCTCAGGTATTTGACCTCGATTTCCTTGTTCAATATCAATATAGCCGGCGCATTGACATTTCCGGCCAATTTCAGGCCGTCGGGAATTTTCTTTATCGGACGACCCTCGACATCCAGGCCGATGGTCACCAGATCCCCGGCATCAATCACACTGTCTTCGTTGATATCGAAGATGATCTGGCCGGAACGGCCGCCGCCGATGGCATCGATTTCCATCAAGAAGGAAGATCCGCCGTCGCTGCAGCGATCCGGGTTGGGTGTAAACGGGATCACAACCAACCGTCCGTCCCTTAAGAGCACGTCGCTGATGACCCGCTCCCCTGTTAGCGGAAGATCCCAGTACCATCCTGCATGGCTGGTAACGGCACCGCCGTCCTGTTCGGCTATATCCGGCAGACTGGGTGGGGAACCCGTGTCAGGATCTTCTTCGGTGTACCAGTTGGGCTCATTTGCGGACATTACCCGGATGTCATATTCGACAAGCTCACCGGTCGCCGACCTGACGGTTACAGTGTACGGGGTTGCCGTCTGTTCCAGGAGGGTGATATTTTGTCCGGCAAGGTCGGGATTGGACAGGTTCGGCCGGTCGAAGGCCCCCAGGAATTCAGTGTCGTCGTCCCGGCTGTAGTTGCCCCATATCCCGGGATACCAGGCGCGGTCGCCGTAGTCCCAGATACCGTAAACGGACTGGATTCTGTTGTCCGAAAAGTCACTTTCCCCCAGCAATTTGCCGGTACCGAACAGGACCATCAAGCCGTGTTTGCGCAGTTGATATTCCTGGGGATGAAACATGACCTCGGGTTTGGTGGTGATGGGTTGGGTCTCACCGGTGGGGCCTTTGGCCGTGAAAAGGGGCTGGTTGGCGGTGCCGTCATGGTAAGCCACCGACCACTGGGCGGCGGTGTCTGCGGTCAAATCAAATTTCCACATATTGCCCTTGAGATCGCCGGCATAGACAAAATCGACCTTGCGATCATAGTTGACGTCGACGGCGACCGGTGTTGACAACCCGTTTTCGGTCTGGTCATTGGTTGGTATCTTTTGGGTTATCCCACCGGTTTTCGGGTTGAGGATAAACAAGACCGCTTTGCCGTTGGGGCTGTCATACCCGTTTCCGGTAATCACCACCCAGGCCTCATCGGCATTGTTGCTGTTGGTTCGAACCACCACGGGCCTGCTGAAGGAATAGCCCATATCCGGCGCATGAACACTCGTATCGTCATCGGGAAATTCCCACAGGACCTTGGATTTGTCCACAATGGCCGGATCGGTGACATCCAGGGCAAAATAGCCCTTGCCGCCTTTGCCCAGACCACCCACCAGAATGGTTTGGTTGTCGTTGTTGTCATCCAGCAGTTCGTAGCCGGATATAATCGTCGGGGTTAGATCGACGAAATATTTGTGCTCCAGCGGGGTTTGGGTCAGATATTCGAGATTTTCATATACAAAGCTGGGAACATAGGCAAACGTTTCCTCACCGGTGATCACCCCGGCCGTGGATGTAATTTGAAAGGCATGCAGCATACCGTCGTTGGCGCCCACATAGACCATACCATTATCAAAAATCGGTGAGGAATGCACAACATCCCCCATCAGCTTGCTGCGAACCCTGAACCCGGGGATGTCATTTTGCCCCCTGACGTAATTGATGATATCTTCATAGCTGCTGCCCAGGAGGGCTTCCCAGTCAATGGTTGCCTCAGCCGGGTCGAACGCGGCGCCGTCACTGCCGTTATAGGTCAGAATCTTGCGGCTGCCCCAGGCCATGGCAGTGAGGCTATCGGCGGCAGACCATTTGGGTGTTTCGACAAGCAAGCCGGTGAGGCTGTCCATCGCATAGGCCTTGACATCGCCGCTCCAGTCGTTGGTTTTGTAGCTGGCTTGAAACATGACCACATCTGCACTGACCATGCTGTAAAGGTTGTCCCCGTTAATCGACACCGACGCGGCCGAGCCGAGCCGGGATAAAATATTGTCCATCAGCGCGAGCATGGAATCCGCAAGCTCCCGGGGGTTCCTGGCCGTCAGAAATTGGCCCCTTCCGTTCACAGTGGCGTGATAGAGGTCATCGATGGTTTCCTTTGACCGGACATCAATGGAGCCTGGCCAATCGGGGGGTTGGCCCAGGGTGCAGTTGGCGCTGTTGATACATAACACACCATCATCGTAGTCTTCGGGTTGCAAATTGCCGGTGACCCCGAAGGCGACCCCGAAGGTGACCATGTGCTGGTGCCGCGCCGTGTCAATAGCGTTGGGATTTAAGAGTACGGGGTCATTTACTAAATCGGGCAGGCCGGCGTTGAGATCATTTTCATAGTATTTCATGGCCACATCCGCCAGGGTCTCCTCCAGACTGTCGCCGTATAGCCCGCCATCCCAGGCAGTATTGTCATCGCCGTCGGCATCGTCGGCTCCCAGGTTGCTGATAGACCGGCTGTAATAACCATCGGTCATGATGATGGTAAAACTCTGCTGGCAGGCCCCACCTTCGTCTACCGTAGCATAAGGGCGCTCCTCTCCTTCGACACTGTCTACGCTGCTTCTCCAGTGTGTCAATGAGAGTGAATTGTCCTTGTAGTATTTGCCGACATCATTCAATCCTTCCCGCAGGGGTGTTCCCCCATCCGAGTCGTAAGCGTAGAGTTTCTCGAGCAGTTCATCGCGTTTGTCTTCATAGACGCCGTCTTTCCAGACCCCCAGAGGCTTGAGCGGAACCAGAATGGTTCCGTTGATTCCCAGGATGC
>JAFDCJ010000506.1 GCA_019312835.1 Deltaproteobacteria bacterium | reverse complement strand
TTGCTCCTGGGCGTGGGGGGTCTGGTTTATTGGGGGCAGCGAAAAGAGCGCAGCGCCGAACTTTATTATTCGGGCACCATCGAAGCCACACAGGCCAATCTTGCTTTCCAGGTCAGCGGCCGGGTGAGCGAAGTCTTTTTTGATGAAGGGCAAGCGGTTGAAAAAGATCAGCGAATCGCCGTACTCGATCAGGAAGAATTCAAGGCACGCTGGGATCAAGCCCAGTCTGATTTGGTACGATCCCAGGAAAACCTGAAGCAGCTTGAGACCCTTTTGAAGCTCAATCGCAAAGTGCTTCCGGCAGAAGTTGAAAGAGTCGAAGCTTCGGTTGAGGCGCTGAGCTCCCAGCTTGCCGAACTTGAGGCCGGTTATCGCGTTCAGGAAGTCGAGCAGGCCCGCTACGTTTATGAACAGACGCAATTTGCCCTGGAAGAGGCACGCAAGGACAAAATCCGATATGATCGGCTTTTTGAACGAAAAATTATCGCGGAAAACGATAAGGATGCCACGGATCTGAAATATGAAACCGCCTTGAAAGAATATGAGCACGCCCAAAAAGCTTATGAACTTCTCAAAGAAGGTTATCGCAAAGAATCCATTGCAATCGCGCGGTCTAAACTGGCAGAAGGCCGAGCGGCCCTCAAACAGGCGAAAGATAATTTGATAAAAATCGAGGTGGCCGAACAGCAGGTGGAAGCCGCTAAAGCCCAGGTGCTGTCCGCTAAAGCAGCACTGGAGCTGGCAAAGATCCAGCTCAAGCACACCGAATTAAGCGCGCCCTTCAGCGGTATTCTGGTCAGCCGCAATGTGGAACCCGGCGAGGTCGTTTCGCCCGGCCAGGAAGTGATCTCACTGGCCGATTTGTCAAAAGTGGATCTGAAAGTTTTTGTGGGCGAGACTGAAATCGGAAAGGTTAAACCCGGTCAAGCGGTGGAAGTGAAAACCGACACCTTTCCATCCAAGACTTACACCGGGACGGTAACGTTTATTTCGCCGGAGGGCGAATTCACTCCCAAAATCATTCAGACTCACAAAGAGCGGGTAAAGCTCGTCTACCTGGTCAAAATCACGATCGCCAATCCGGATCTCGAACTCAAACCCGGGATGCCTGCCGATGCATGGTTTAAATAATCAGACGGCGGCCGGCGCCGTTGCCCGCAGCCGCAAGCCGCCGCTCATCGAGGTTCATGATGTCTCCAAGAACTTTGGATCCTTAACCGCAGTTTCGGCTGTCACATTCGCGATTGAAGCGGGAACGATCAGCGGCCTGGTCGGATCAGACGGTGCCGGCAAAACCACCTTGCTGCGAATGATTGCCACGATGGTGCGTCCGACATCCGGAACTATTTTGGTTGACGGCCACGATGTCGTAAACCAGAAATCCAGCGTGAAGGAAGTCATCGGCTATATGCCGCAACGCTTTGGCCTGTATCAAGATTTGACGATTGCTGAGAATCTTGATTTTTTCATGGACATTTATGGTATCAAGGGGACCGAGCGTAACAGACGCAGAGATTATTACCTTGGGTTTTCCAACCTTTTGCCTTTTGTTGATCGAAAAGCCGGTGATCTGTCGGGCGGGATGAAGCAAAAATTGGGTCTGGCCTGTGTGCTTGTCCACCAACCCAAAGCGCTGATCCTGGATGAACCGACCAATGGTGTCGATCCGGTATCGCGCCAGGAATTTTGGGATATATTGGCCGAAATGAAGCGAAACGGGATGACCATTTTCGTTTCCACCGCCTATCTGGATGAAGGTGAAAAATGCGACCAGCTGATCCTGATGCACAATGCGCGCATTCTTGCCATCGCCACGCCTCATGAAATTCAGGCTGATTTTTTCGATCTCGAAGAAGCCATGATTCGCCGCATCCGGGCGATCGATAATAACATGACTGAGGACGGTTTTGGATCCTGAAGCTGTAAATGTTTTGGATCTGGAAAAGCGATTCGGTCGATTTGTGGCGGTTGATCGGGTTTCCTTTTCCGTGCAAACCGGAGAAATCTTTGGATTTTTAGGGCCAAATGGTGCCGGCAAATCCACTACCATCCGCATGCTTTGCGGTATTATTTCCCCCAGCGGCGGCAGTGGCCGCGTTGCCGGATATGATATATTCACCCAGGCTGAAGAAATCAAACAGGCCATCGGCTACATGTCCCAGAAGTTTTCTTTATATCTGGACATGACCCCTTTTGAAAACGTCCGTTTTTATCTGGGCATTTACGATGTCCCGGCGCGCTCTTGGAAAGCGCGTACAGAAGAAATCCTGGAAATCACCCGCCTGAACCACGTCAGAGACCGCCTGACCCGCGAGTTGCCGCCGGGATGGCGCCAGCGCCTTGCATTGGGTTGCGCACTTTTGCACCGGCCCAAATTACTGTTTCTGGATGAACCCACCTCCGGTGTGGATCCGATTATCCGCCGGCACTTTTGGGGATTCATCAAGCAGCTGACTTCAGAGGGTGTCACTGTTTTTGTGACCACCCATTATATGGAAGAGGCCCGGCACTGTGACCGGGTGGTCATGATCAACGAGGGTAAAATTGTCGCCAGCGGCTCACCCCCTGAAATTATTCGCGAGGTTCTGCCGGATCGGCCGGAAGCGGATTTAAACGAAGCATTTATCAAGTTGATGGCCCGGGGGACACTTTGAACGCCAAAAACATAAAGGCCATCGCCCGAAAGGAATATTTTCACCTTATCCGGGACTTCCGCAGCCTTTACCTGGCATTTTTTATTCCACTGCTGCTCATTTTACTCTTCGGTTATGCGCTGAGCTTGGATGTGCAAGATATTAAGACGGTGGTCGTTGATCAGGATAAGACCCAGGAGAGCCGAGATTTTATTCGCAAACTGAATGCTTCAGTCTATTTCAAGATCATCGGTCACCTGGCGGATAGTTCCGCTGCCATTGAGTCCCTTGATCGAAACGAGGCCATATTAGCCGTCATGATTCCGCCCGGCTGGACAGCGGATTTAAAGGCTGACCGCAAAAGCCCGCTTCAGCTGATCATTGACGGCAGCGATCCGAATTTTGCCGGCAGCACCCGGGCATACATCACGGCATATATTTCCCAGGCCAATCAGAATCAACTGGTCGAATTTCTCAACCGTCAGGGTTTGGAAAAAATAGAGCCCCCGGTGGAGGGTCGTATCCGGGTTTGGTTTAACGAAGATTTGGAAAGCCGCAATTTTATTGTGCCCGGTATCATTGCACTGATTATCATGATCGTTGGCGCTTTGCTGACCTCTCTGGTGATCGCCCGGGAATATGAAAATGGAACGATGGAAACCATCCGGTCGCTGCCGGTGCGGGCAGTGGAATTTCTAGCCGGTAAGGCCTTGCCCTATTTTTTTATCGCCATGGTCGACGTGCTGGTGGCAATTTTAATGGGCCAGCTCTTGTTTGGTGTGGTCATGAAGTCAAGTTTCTGGTTGATGATTATAGCATCCTGCGTGTATCTGGGGGTGGCGCTGGGCATCGGGCTGTTGATCTCCACAATTACCAAATCCCAGCTGGTGGCGAATCAGATGGCGATTCTGGTGACCTATCTGCCGTCTCTTTTGCTTTCAAATTTTGTATTTCCGAAGGAAAATATGCCTGCAATTTTAAAGATGGTCACCTATATCATCCCGGCCACTTACTATATCGATATCCTGAACGGCCTCTATTTGCGGAATTTAAGCTTTTCATATCTGTGGCCCAGTTACCTGGTTCTTTTTTTGATGTTTCTGTTTTTGTTCACCGTCAACATGGTCATTCTAAAGAGGGAAGGGTTGTGAAATGAGCGGGCTGAGAATCCGCGAGCTGATCAGAAAAGAATTCATTCAGCTTTTCAGAGACAAAAAAAACAGACCGCTTTTGATCATCGCCCCCCTGGTGCAACTGATTGTATTTGGCTACGTCGTCACCACGGATGTGCGCGACATCCGGGTGGGGCTCATCGATGAATCCCGCACACCGGAGAGCCGCCGGCTCATCGATGCCATCGACGGAAACAAAACCTTTCGGATTACGAACTATCTCGTTCATCCCGCAGATCTTGATCGGTTGCTGCTAAAGCGTGCAATTGATTTGGGTGTTCACATTCCCCCGGATTTCAGCACCCAAATTCGCAAAAGGCAGACTGCTGAAATCCAGATACTGGCCGACGGTAGCATGAGCAATATGGCTTCCATTCGAATCTCTTACACCATGTCACTGCTGGACAGCTTCAATAGCCAGCTCATCAACGAGCTTTATGCCAAACGACTTGATTATGGAGAAATTGATGGTCGCTTACGCACCTGGTACAATCCGAACCTGGACAGCCAGTATTTTTATGTGCCGGGTATCGTTGCATTTTTGGTGATGTTGCTTTCTCTTTTGTTCACGTCCATGGCGATTGTGCGCGAGAGGGAATCCGGTACCATGGAGCAGCTCATCGTAACGCCGCTAAAACCCATGGAGCTGATTCTGGGCAAAACCATTCCATTTATTCTCATTTCCCAGGCACAAATGGTGCTGGTGATCGTCTTTGCCATCCTCTGGTTTAAAATACCCATGGTCGGCAATGCATTCTTGTTGCTCGGTGCCACCTTTATTTTCCTGATGAGCACACTGGGCATCGGACTTTTTATTTCTACGGTTTCCAAAACACAACAACAGGCCATGATGACAAATTTCTTTTTTATCCTGCCTTTTTTTATGCTAAGCGGGTTTGTGTTTCCGATTGACAATATGCCGACGGTGGTTCAATGGTTCACGTATTTGAATCCCCTGCAGTACTTTCTGGTAATCGTCAGGGGAATTTTCCTCAAAGGCACAGGACTCGCGGTGCTCTGGCCCCAGTTTCTGGGCCTGGCGATTTTAGGCGCAATTGTTTTTCCGGCGGCGGTGAACCGTTTTCGCAAACGAATGGATTAACAAGTGGTTATGTCTTCGGTCGAGTTCATCCCGAAAATCGTCAAGCGCTGAAATCCGCCCAACTTCAGCGCTCGGGGGGCTCCCTATGGCTGGGCGGCAGTTTTTTATGTGTCAAAGCGGCACGAATTTTTTAACTGTCGTTGCGACCGTGACGATGACCAGCGTACAATCCGATCGCTTCCACTAGAATCTTGTTTGAGTGTGCCTTCTGTTGGGCCGTGCAGCCTTCCGGCAGAATGTTCATAAACGTGATATGCCCGCCATAGCGATCTGCCAGGGCACCGGCCAGCCGCACGATCAGGTTCAAGTTGGCGCTTCCGCCCAAAGAGACCCCGATCCGTGTGGGAGAGAAGTCACCTCTTACAGGTCACAATATAACGCCTATCAATAAAAATCAGCGTATCA
>JAFDCJ010000505.1 GCA_019312835.1 Deltaproteobacteria bacterium | reverse complement strand
GAAGTAAACCTCCTGCCCCTTGACGGGAAAGGCCGGGTGGGGGTGACATAAAAAAGGCTTTTTCCCTGTACCTTAATTTTGTGCATAGGACCGTTAAATTTTAATTATAAATAATTACGGCGATTTACAAATTGGACCGTAGCAAGCATGCGTGCCTTTGTCAATAATTTTGAATTGACAAACAGGTATAAACTGTTAGATAGTTAAAGGCTTTATGGCCATTCAGGGCTCAAGGTTCAGGAATTAGCAGGTCAAGCAGTATATGTGGGTGTAAACTTCAATTATCGCAGGCGGTTACCCCGAAGTTCAAAAACAACCCTGAACCCTGCTTGCCGCGCCGAAGCCCATCGGGCGAAGGCGGGAAACCTGAACCTTTGAACCTAAATATCCTGAGTCTTTAAACCTAAATGACCGCAGAGGATCCCAAAAAATATAGAATCGCAACTATTGTAAACGAACTCGGGCTGCACGCTCGCTCGGCTGCGCTGATTGCAGACATCGCCCAAAATTCAATCGGGAACGTCTGGATACAAAAAGACGATCAAAAAGCGGATGCATCCAGTATTTTGGATATCCTGACCCTGGCGTGCACGCAAGCAACCCGGGTCAAAATTATCATTGAAGACAATCGGGACCTGCCCATATTGAATGCCATTGCCGAACTTGTCGACAGCGGATTCGGTGAAAAACAGACGAATTGAGCATAAATGCGCAATTCGCAGTTACGTGTTGGGTGTCAATGGTTAATGGCATCGATGACAACTTGGATGAACAGTCGAGAGTGAGTCTTCTTTCCAACGACTAACGGATAACGCATAACTGAACACGGTTTATGGTTTTTATGCTAATTAGAGGAAATAGTTAATGTCGGAACCTGTTGCCCAACAAAGAATACTAAAAGGAATCAGTGCCTCACCCGGCATCTGTATCGGCAAGGCTTACCTGGTCGATAAAGCAGGGGTAGATGTTGTCGAAAAGTATTTTATCCCGGATGAGAAGCTTCAGGATGAGGTCAAGCGCTTCAAAGCGGCTGTCAAAAAGGCCCTGGATGAATTTCAAACCATCCTTGAGAATCGTCCGGAGGAATTGCAGCGCGATTATATTCTCGAAACCCACCTGGCCCTGCTGAAAGACAAGATGCTTTACGGCAAGACCATTGAAACCATTCAAAGCGAAGGTGTCAATGCCGAATGGGCCCTCAGAAAAATCGTCTCCAGCCTGAAAGCGACCTTCGAGACAATGGGCGACGAATACTTGAAAGAACGGGCCGCGGACGTGGGGCACGTATCCGATGCCATCATGGGCAACCTGGTTGGAGCGCCCTCCCATAATATCGCCGCCATCGACAAACGGGTTATTTTGGTGGCCCAGGACCTGTCTCCGGCCGATACCAGCCAGATCAACCTGGAAAGGATCAAGGGATTCATCACCAACCGTGGCGGCAAGGCCTCCCACACCGGTATTATGGCCCAGGCGCTGGAAATTCCCGCAGTGGTCGGGCTTGAAATCGCTACGACGGCAATCAAGAGCGACGATGTGATCATCGTTGACGGCAATACGGGCACGGTGATTTTGGATCCGGATGAACAGACCCTGGTCGAATACGAGGAACGCAAAAGTGATTATGAAGAATACAGGGCGGTCATCACCCGCGAAAGCCATCTGGCTGCCGAAACCACCGATGGCGTTCAACTGCAAGTAATGGCCAATATCGAATTTCCGGAAGAAATCGTTTCGGTGAAAAATTACGGCGGCGACGGCATCGGCCTTTACCGGACCGAATTTCAGTATATGAATCGCCCGGAATTTCCCGGCGAGCATGAGCTGTTCGAAAAATACCGCGAAGTGGTTGAAGTCATGGCCCCCATGCCGGTCACCATTCGTACCCTGGACATCAACGGTGACAAGGCCATCGCCAACCATTCCGGTCTGGACGAGGCCAATCCGGCCCTCGGACTGCGGGCCATCCGATACTGCCTGCGCAAACCCGATGTTTTCAAAACCCAGCTGCGCGCGATTTTAAGGGCGGCGGCTTACGGAAATGTCCGTATCCTGTTTCCCATGATTGCCGCCTATTTTGAAATCTGCGAGGCCCTGAAGGCTTTGGACGAAGCCGCCGAGTCCCTTGAAAAAGACGGCCTGCCTTACACGCGCGAGATTGAAATCGGAATCATGATAGAGGTTCCTTCAGCCGTGGTGCTGGCCGATCTGCTGGCGGAAAAAGCAGATTTTTTCAGCATCGGGACCAATGACCTGATTCAGTATGCCCTCGCCATCGACAGGGGCAACCGGAACGTGGCCCACCTTTTTCAGCCGCTGGATCCCGCGGTTCTTAGGCTGATCCAGCAGGTGGCGGATGTGTCCCGGGAAAAGGGAATCGAGGTTTTCATGTGCGGAGAGATGGCGGCCACCGCCCAGCATATTCCACTGCTGCTGGGCATGGGAATGGACGAATTGAGCATGAATCCCCAGTCCATTCCAAGGGCCAAACGGGTTATTCGCTCCCTGAAAGTCAGCGATGCCCGGGCAATTGTAAAGGACGCTTTAAAAAAGAAAACCGCCCGCGGCGTCTTCGAAATAGTCCAGGAAGCCTATGGCGATATACTGGCGGAGTTGGACTATCATTAAGGCTGGTTGCTGGTCTCTGGTAACTTGTTGCGGGCTTCCGGGTACTGGCTGATAGCCTTTTAACGAAAAGATCCTCGATATTCGATTGTCGCTTCTCGATGAATGACAGAAAACGCTGAATTTGCGGAATTGCAATCTCGAGCCTCGCAAATCAAGTATCCAGCAACCAGGGCCAAGCGACAAGAAGCCAGATCAATGGTCGATAAAAAAGAAAACAGTTCTAAAAAGATCATCGCCGTCAACCGCAAAGCCCGGTTTGATTACTTTATCGTAGACGAATACGAGGCCGGGCTGGTACTCAAAGGTACCGAGGTCAAATCCCTGAGGATCGGCAAGGCCAACCTCAAGGACGCCTATGCCAAGGTTCAAAACGGCGAGGTGTTTATCTATCAACTGCACATCGGGCCCTACCCTTTTGCTTACTACGGGAACCACGATCCGCTCCGGGTCAGAAAGCTGTTGCTGCACAAGCGCGAAATCAAACGAATTTCCGCTAAAGTCAACGAAAAGGGTCATTCCCTCATACCGCTGAAACTTTATTTTAAAGGGGGCAAGGTCAAGGTGACCATCGCCCTGGCCAAAGGCAAGCGTAAATACGACAAGCGCGAAGCTATCAAACGCCGCGATGAACAAAGGGATTTGGATCGGGAACGGAAACGCTACACATAAATCTCAGACTGAGCGGCCGTCAACCCACCAGGCTCAGCCTGGAGACCCCGGTGGAAGTCACCTGTAAGGGCAGATGCAGGCAGGTTCAATCCATGCCATTGACACAGTGATTCCTTGACATTACAGCCGGCATCCTGTAACTGAACCCCGGTTGTAAACCACCGCCTAATTATAGCTGGTACACCGGAAATAATCGATGCAATCTGCAATCCAGACACCGCCGGGCTTCATGGCGTGGAAGGAGATCCAATCCCTGGTTGGCTCCATCAAGACCCGTTCTCTTGTCGCGCGCCCAACTTCCATCGAACAGTGCCTCGAGACGCTGGTCTATTGCCGGCAGAACGGCATGACCATCTGCGCCCGCGGGGCCGGACGGGGCTACGGCGATCTGGCGCTCAACGACGGCCAGGCCCTGCTGGATATGAGCGCCATGAACCGCATCATCGAATTCGACGAGGAAGCCGCCCAGATCACCGTCGAAGCCGGCATGCGGATCATCGATATTTACCAGGCTGTTCACCACCGCCTGCTCACCCTGCCGGCCAGCCCGACCGAATCGCACTCCAGTGTGGCCGGTGCCATCTGCGCCAACGTTAACGGCAAGGATGCCTGGCGCCAGGGCAGTTTCGCCCACCAGGTGATCAGTCTCAAACTTCTCCTGGCCAGCGGTGAGATCCTCACGATCGACCGCTCCCACGAGCTGTTTAACGCGGTCGTGGGCGGCATTGGGCTGCTCGGTATTATCGTGGAGGCAACCCTTCAGCTTAAACCGATCCCATCGCCTTACGTGGAGATCAACCGCATCCCGGTGCCCGACGTCGACGCCCTGCTGGAGACCATGGCGCGGGTCGAATTAACCTACGACGCGATCGTGGTGTGGGTGGACGCCTATGCCCGCGGCCGCCGGACCGGTCGCGCGGTGATCCACACCGCCAAATGGCTTGAAATCAACGAGACCGAATCCCAGCGCCGTGATGTTCTTAAAGCCGGTTACGAACGTCTTGAAAATCACCGCCAGTTCGGTCTGGCCCTGCATGAAAGATTCGGTCCCATCCTGTCGCTCATGCTGCATGCCCAGCGTCCCATGATGAATCTGTTCAACCGGCTCTACTACGCCGGCGGAGAGTTGTTGGCGGCAACGGGGCGGTCCTCGAACACCGAGCTGTTCCTCCGATTCGCTTTCGAGGCCAGTTTTACGGTTCCACCGGCCCACCTTGTCTGCGGTCCGCGGGGGTACACCGTCCAGCTGACCTTTCCGCGGTCCGGCGCCCGCGAAGCCATCGTCGAATTGCTGGGTATCTGCCAGTCCTCACCCTGCCCGCCGGTCACAACCATTTTGCGGGCCCACAAATCCGACAACTGCCTGATTTCGTTTTCCGAGGACGGCTACAGCCTCAACTTCGAGTTTCACCCGAAGAAAAACTCCGAGGCCGCCAGCCGCGAGGCGGTCGACCGCCTGATCGATGCAACCGCCCGCCGCGGCGGAAAGATTCACCTCGCCAAGGACCAGGTCCTGCGGCCCGATCAGTTTTACCGCGTCTATCCCCGCTACAAGGACCTGTTGAAGATCAAACGTCAGCTGGATCCGGAAGGTCTGTTCACCTCCGATCTGGCCCGCCGCGTTGGTATCGACCCTGTACTGAATCAACAGCGGCCGGAGAAAAAGTAAATTATGAAATTGATTCGTCTGACCAAAAAAATCGGCAAACCCACGGTGCTGGGAAATAATCCCGAGATGGATATTCATTGGGCATCAGGCCCCGGGTTCCGGGACGGCCCGGAAGATTATTTCTGTGTGAGGGTCGAGGGCGATGAGTACGATTTTGCTCTCGAATTCAGTGTTGACGAATCCAGGCGTGTGAAAGAGCAGGTGGATAAATTTCTAAAATTTATCGACGCCGGCCAGCCGATGTGGAATCCGGGCAACCATTTTAAGAATCTTAAGAAGACCAGGCACAGCTAATCGTAAGATTCCCATTTTTTTATGATGCAAGGGTGCCACCGGTTCGGTTCAATTTGTGACCGCCGCCAGTCGTCCGGATTACCCACCCCGGCGCTGAATGATATCCTTTTCCCCCTTTTTAAAAATTAATAAATGATCGCTATCCGGGCTTGACAAGGGTATTATAGTGTATTTGAACCCCTGGTTATAATCTGGTGGAGAAAAACGATGACCATCTGGCTGGTGACCCTGATTTTAGTCGTGGCAATGCTGTTGCTGATTACCGAAAAGGTGCCGGTGGACCTGACGTCTCTGGGTATCATCGTGGCCCTCGCAGTCAGCGGCATTTTAACGCCCACCGAGGCCATCGCAGGCTTTGCCAGCCCGGCCGTCATAACGGTGGGGGCGATGTTCCTGATCAGCAAGGGCATGATGCGCACCGGGGCCGTCCGATTTATCAGTCAACGGGTGGCTGATTATTCCCGGGGCCGACCAACCCTGGCCATATTTTTAATTCTGGTTATTGTGGGCACCGCCTCGGCCTTTATCAATAACACCCCCGTGGTGGTTCTGTTTATCCCCATTATTTTGAGTCTCGGCTGTGAGCTGGATTTCAGCCCGTCCAAAGTCCTGATCCCGGCTTCCTATGCCTCCATTTTAGCCGGCACCTGCACCCTGATTGGAACGTCGACCAACATCATTATCAGTAATTTGAGCGCTTCCCATGGCTTCGGCGCATTGGCCATGTTTGAACTTTCACCGCTGGGTGTGCCCATTGCCCTGTTGGGCCTTGTGTTTCTATTACTGGCCGCACCTCGGCTGCTGCCCGACCTGCACAGCTCGGTGTGCGAATTGAAGGATGCCGACCATCGCCGGTATCTGGCCGAGCTCCAGGTTCCCCGCGGCAGCCGGATCATCGGAGAAGACCCCAAAGCCTTTTTCGCAGGCCGCTACCCGGACATGGAAGTCCTGGAGCTCATCCGCTATTCCCACGTGTACTACCCGGACCGCGATACGGTCGCCATCGCACCGGATGACCTGTTGCTGGTAAAAGGATCGGCCGAGGATCTGGTTGAAATCCTTCACGACGATCTGGTTGAATTGCCGCTGGCCGAACAGGACATCAATTTCGAGGCCGAGAAAAATGATGCCCTCATCGTGGAGCTGATCATACCGCCCCAATCATCGCTTCTGGGCCAGCGCCTGGTGGCCAGCCGCCTGCAGCGGGACCCCGATATCCATATCATCGCCATCAAACGCCGCGAACTCCATTATGCCGAACCACAGGTCAAGGAGGTTCGCCTGCAGATCGGCGACATCCTGCTGGTGCGCCTGCCGGAGTCGTCCCTTGACCGGTTGCGCGGCGGCGCAGATTTCATCATCGCCGAGGACGTCCACCATGAACTGGTGCACAAGCGTCTGGCCCATCGCGCTTTTATTATATTCGGCGCCATGGTGGTGGCGGCCGGCACGGGAATGGCGGACATACTGGTCTGTGCCCTGACCGCCGCCTTTCTGATGCTGTTAACCGGCTGCCTGCAGCTGCGCGACGCCTACCAGGCGATTGACGGCCGGGTCCTTCTGATTATCATCGCCATGATCGCGATGAGCGCCGCCCTGGAAAAAACAGGCGCCTCGGCCTTTTATGCCGGGGCCTTTCTGGACCTGTTCGGCGGGCTCAGCCCGGTGTATGTCCTGGGCGGCGTGATCCTGCTGACCAGCATCAGCACCCATGTATTGAGCAACAATGCCACGGCCATCCTGCTGCTGCCGGTGGCGATCGCGGCCGCCCAGGGACTGGGGGTGGACCCCAAACCGTTTATCGTCGCGGTCTGTTTCGGCGCCAGTGCCTGTTTCGCCACGCCGATCGGCTATCAGACCAACCTGCTGGTGTACGGCCCCGGCGGCTACCGCTTCAGCGATTACCTGAAACTGGGCATTCCTCTGAACCTGCTGGTGCTGGCAATGGGCACGCTGTTCATACCGGTGCTGTGGCCGTTTTAAGATGTTCTAACTATTCAAGAGCCCCAAGATTTCTTCCCGCCCGTCATTCCCGCGCAGGAAAATGTGTCATAATGCAGAAAATCGCCTGTTCTCTGGCTGTCATGCCGGATTTGATCCGGCATCCAGAAACGTCACTTCTTGAAACCAAACTGGATTCCGGGTCAAGCCCGGAATGACGCTATGGAAGTATGTGGCTTTTTACAAATACGCCACACTCCGGCAGGGGGAATCCATAAATCATATATTTGCCTAACCAGAGGCTGCCTGTGAACAAACTTACCAGGCTCTCGCACACAGCAAAAGGCAGAGCACGCGACAGCTCTGCCTTTAGGTATTTTGATTGTCAATTAGCGTCTAATCGGGTCATGGACACGGGAGCGGATCACCACAGTCTTCGCACTCGACATTTTCCCAGGGGATCCCGCCGTGCCCGCCGGTGCCGCCCTGGTTTCGCACCATGGCACCCACCCAGTCCACAAAGGGCACGCCAGCCGAATCTTCAGTATAAAACTTATCGTATCCCATGATCGTGTGGGCATCGCCTGCGCCAATGTAGTAGCGGTAGTTGGGTGCGTCGGCGGCCGAATCGACCAGTTCCAGCATACGGTCATGCCAGTCACACCAGACCAAAGGCCATTCTTCCCATTTGCTCGGATCAGTTACGTTCAGCATAACGTTGTAAAAGAAGGTCTGATTCCAGTCCCAAGCGGTGGTGTATTGGGCGATCTTGCGGCGGGGGTAGTAGTCGGCGATCATCAGATACATTTCGTCGAGCTCATATTCGGAAAAGGGCCGGTCGAAGCCCGGGATCCAGGCCGGCAGATTGTCCTGGATGCCCCAGTTGTTGATGTCATTGGTTTGAAATTCTTCGGTGACCACACCGTTGCCGGCATCGCCCAGGAGGCTGGCCTTTGATTTGGGAAAGGCTTCCTGGATATAGGGAAAGCCCAGGGTCGCCCCGTAACTGCCGGCGCTCGACCCGGTCACAAAGATTTTGTGCGGGCGCCTGAAATTCTCTGTCATCCATTTTAAGACAACCAGAAAATTGTCAAATCCCCGGTGGTGCGCGGTAACATACCCGCCGCCGATAAGCGGATAATCATAATCATTACTGCCCCAGTGGATATCCCCCGTACAGTAGGGAATGGTCACAAAGCTCCAGTCTTTAAAGGGATTGGCCGGATTATCGGTGTCAAAGATGCCACCGGCCATTTCAAGCTCTTCTACCGATTCGTCAACTTCCTGGGAACAGGTTGGTGCATAGATGGTATTCATACTGTGCCAGCAGGCGCCGCCCCCGTCGAAAAAAACCACCAGATTGTTGACCGTACCGCCTTTGACAAAAAAAGAAAACGTCGGATCCGTGAACGGCATGCCGATGCAGGTGGGCGTCAGTTCTCTGCCCATGAACTCGGTGGGTTCGGGTACTATTTCTGTCCAGGTCTGGGGAATATCGGGCAGGAACTTTTTGGAGCGGGGTTCGCCCGCAAATGCAAGAGGCACCAGGCTCATGGTCAACAAGATTGCTATTGCCATTTTGAATATTTTTAAATTAGTCATGCTATCCTCCCATCTGATAAAAAAACTTCAATTCAGGGCTCGAGTCAATTCTCTATCCGGCTTCACCCCCTTTCATTCAGGCCTTGGAGGGTGTGGCCCGTTGTCAGGGCCAGACAACGGAGCACGGACACCATCAACAATCGTCCAACATCACCACCCAGCGGGACGGCCCATATCCCCTAACGAGTAATCACAGACACCGCCCGGAAAAATTTCTTCGAGGCGCTGCCGGGTGGCGTCATCGATATCAACCGGATCGTAAAACCCCTTGGCGATGGCCTCGGCCACGGGGATGCGGTAGCATTTGAAGACATCGCCCTTGATATTACCGCCGGCCACGATGCGGGAGGTGGAAAAAAGCGGGAAAGCCTGCGTGCAGGGTCCGGCAGGATCGCCGTCCAGGATGCCGGCCCAGGCGTCGTCACCCGCATAGGTTGTGCCGTCTTCGAAAAAGCATTTATCCTGAGCAGCTGCCGGTTTGCTTCCGCTCGTCAGCCACTCGTCGAGCAGCTCGATCGCCTCCATTGTAGGGTCACCGGGATAGACGGTGGCCGGGTGTACGAACCATATGAGCTGATTGTCGGTCGAGCCTTGACCGTCGATCATCCGCTGCCGGGTGGCAAAGGATTGCTGGGCATGGTGCATATCCAATACAGGATCGAGGTAGGCCCGCAGGTCGATGGCGGGGATATCAAGCTTACCGATGAAGACGTGCCCGGACTCATACG
>JAFDCJ010000504.1 GCA_019312835.1 Deltaproteobacteria bacterium | reverse complement strand
TGTCAAAAAAGCCCAAAGCATCGGGGCCGGGGCCTATATACGAAAACCGTACTCTTTTGAAAAGATCGGCATGGCGGTCAAAGGCGAACTGTCCAAATGACTCCCGGGGAGCAGTTATTTGATATTCGTTATCGGTTAATCGTAACGCCAGGTCAGCGGCCCCCTTCAATTTCATAGATCATTTATATAGTAGATACAAGCCGCTATAAATCCCATCGTATCCTACCACTGACTTTTTGATCTCAGATCGTGAATTTCCAAAACCGGGGAATCCATCCGGGCTTGGCCGATGACGATCCTTTTCAATCCGGGACAAAATTTTTCAGTCAACAGGCGAGCGATTTGCTGTCCGGCAGCATGATGTTGGGGTGTATCCGCCTGATTCAAAAAGGCTATGCGCGTCGCGCTTTTGGGGGCGCTTTTAAATAAACCATCCGGATGAGCAATAACATCGGCAACCGCGTTTGCCTTAATACGCGAATCAGGTGGGATACCTGTCAAACGAGCGAAACGCTCGGGCCTGAACACCCATTGGTCATTTAACGGCTGTCCAATACCAGTCAGCCCTGCGCATCCGACCAGCCAGTTCGTACAGGCGGCAATCACCGGTTCATGGTCAGCGGGTGCTTTCAGGGGACGGCCCGCCGCCCCATCGGCTTCTACGACAATCCATCGAAAAAGATTGCGCTTCCAAATCGCATCGACGGCATCCGGTGATAGTCCGATTAGCTTACCCTCGTCGGGCAGCCGCTGGTGAGCCATTGTGATATGAAGATGACTGCCGACCAGACGCTGAGCCTCGTTCAACAATTCCGTGACGGAATCCGACACGATCACGCAGGGTGATTGATCCGGCCGTGGCTCATATATCTTGGTGGTTGTGGTGGTTAGAACGGATTCCCCGGTGCGGGAAAGTTCGTGGGCAAGCTTGAACATCAGGTTGGTCTTGCCGCCGGCTCCCACCAGGCTGACCACCCCGCGGTCTCCGAGCATAAGGGCTTGCCGCAGCGACGTCATTGCTGACCGGCCTTCGGCGACGAAACACCCGCATCGGCGGTGTTGAATATTCTCAGGATGGCTTCCAAAACCGACCCGCCGATAGCACGCGCTTTTTCAGAAATTGTATCACAGAATTGCTCCCGGCCCCGGGGATCGACATCGCCTATCTTTAAATCACGGGTTACCTTCGTGTCGGGCCGCATCAAGCCACGAAGCACACCGTCTATCCTGCTGGTCACGGTTTGTCCCGCGACGGTACCGATGATCTCACCGGCCGTAACCAAATCGCCGATCGAACGTTCTGTTTTGAATAGTCCGGCTGCCGGTGCCCGTAATACCCGCTTCCCGGTATAGCCGTCGATTGCTCCCGGCTCGCCGGTATTGGCCTCTGCGCAGCCGGCGGTGATGATTCTGCCCAGATCATGCCCGCGATTGGTTTCGATGACCATGTGGACGTCCAGACCGGCCGTAAAACCAGGACCCAGCCCGACTACCAGTTCAGCGTCCCTTATCCGGGTCCCGAGGTTTTTTTTGGCCAGTATCGCATCCACCAACACCTGTGGCCTGACCTGATCAATTAGAAGCCAACGCGGATCTGCTGCCACCGCTATTCGCTCCTGTTTCCATGCCGCATGAATGTCTTGGACGCTACGTACCATCATCGCCTCAACGCCTTCTACACATTGGCTGCCGCGGTGCAGGGCTTCACAGAATGAGACCTGACGCCTGACAGCCATTGGATGGTCAGTATCCAGCATCAGGATCTTTTGGAAGTGCGCCATGTAGAGCCGCCAGGCAATTGCACTGGCCATCTCTCCGGCGCCCTTGATGACAATGACTATATCGGTGAGTCTAAGCACTCTATTATTCCTAATCTCAATAAAGTGGGAATAACCCCAATCCAAGAGGACAGACGACAGAGGACAGATGAAAGATCAGCATCTTCGGTTTAGCTTGTCGGCGCCATGGCATGTTTTGCGGTGGCCGGCCACCTGATATCTGTGTGTTCTGTCCTTTGTTTTCTGCTCTCTTTCTCAGGTTTTCCGTCTTCTGTCTTCTGTCATCTGTCTACTGTCGTTTTAGGCCACGTCTTCAGCATCAAAATCTCGTTCAGAGGCACCCTTTGACGCTTCATATCCCGCGATCCATCGGTTTACCCGATCTTCGCCATAGGCTTCGGTCCAGGCGGCAACAATCTTTCCAACCGGAACATCGGCATAGGTCCCGCGATCCGCGATGTATTCCATAAATTGTTTTTTTTCGATATTAAAGGGATGAAAAATGGAATCGCGGCAACCATCAAATTCAAGCGGAATGACCTTGTGCTTCTTACACAGCTGGATGTTGAAGGCCGGCGTTGCCTTGCACCATTTGCCGTTCAGATAAAACTCGGTGAAGCCATGATAGGCAAACACATCGGATCCCAAAAATTCGAGAAGCTGCCTGGTGGCCAGATGGTTGCGCACGTCTGCAAATCCGACCCGCGAGGGAATTCCGCAGGCCCTTCCCAGGGCACACAGAAGCGTGGCCTTGCCGATGCAAAACGCCCGCCCCCTTCTCAGAACATTGCTGGCGCGATAATCTTCGGGACGATAAAAGGGCAAATAGGGATCATACCAGATCGCATCGCGAACGGCGTAGTAAAGCTTGACCGCCCTTTCAACCGGGTTGTCTGCGGCACCTTTGACCGAGGCCGCCGCATATTCCCGGACAGCCGGGTGATCACTGTCAATAATTGCGGTGGGGGATAGATACTGCTCAAGCTGCTGAATCATGGTGGTATCTCCAAATAGTATATCCCGGTGAGGCAACATGTTTATGAGTTAAGGTTTCAGGTGTCGGTGTTCAGGTGTCAGGTATGAAAGCAACCGGTATCGCAACTGAAAATTGATTTTTAAACGCAACTTCTGAAATCTATTGACAGCTAAACCTTAAATGGGAGCAAATTTAATGAACATTTGTGTGAAGTTTTTACCGCTATCCTTTTACAACGTATACCAGACAACTGCAAGGCAGGTCAAAGGTTAGATGCGTGTGCGAATGTGGAAATAAAAAAAGCTGAACTTCTGAATGTCATTGTTTCCGCATTCCGCATTCCAACTTCCCAATTCCTAATGGACTATACCAGCCTCAGATCTTCTAGCCTTGAAAACCTCCTCAAATATTTTAGTAGCCTGCAACGGTTGACTGTGTTAACTTTGAAAAAAAGCAATCGAAAAGAAGGAATACATGTCTTCCCAACCACAAACCGCCGGTATCATACTGGCTGCCGGTGCCTCAACGCGATTCGGGCCGCCCAAGCAGCTGATAAAACTAAAGGATAAATCTTTAGTTGAGTGGGTGGCGGATGCGGCCCTGAATTCCCAGCTTCAAACTGTGGTTCTGGTCTTGGGCCACAGGCATCAGAAAATAATAAAGGCCCTGGGAGACAAAGGGCGGCATCCCAAACTGGAAATCGTGGTGAACCACCGTTACCATGAAGGTCAGAGCACCTCGCTTAAAATCGGCCTCTCCCGCATTAAACAGGACATTGCAGCGGTCATGTATTTGCTCGCCGACCAGCCGATGATCAATTCAGATACCATCGATTACCTCCTGGAGGAATTTCATGCTTCGGCGAAAGATATATGCGTTCCGGTATTTGAAGGGCGCAGAGGCAACCCGGCTATTTTCAGGCGATCAGTTTATGAAGAAATAATGAGGGTCGAAGGGGACATCGGCGCCAGGGACCTTATCAATAGGATTCCCGAGCGCGTGCTGTTTGTAGAGATAAAAGACCCTCTGTGTTTTTGCGATATTGATTCACCGGAAGATTTGAAAAATTTAAAAACCCGAATACATTGACCCCCCAAGCGTCAGTGCCAAAAACAATCTGCATCATGTGTCATAAGATCCGGTTGATCCAATCGCGAAATGTCCCCTGCCCCTTTTTCAAAGGGGGGGACTTGCGGGGGAGACTCCTTTTGTGAAGGGGGACAGGGGATTCTTGTGGTGCAGAACCATTTGCCTGGCGGCACATGCTGCTGACAGAACCTAAAAATAAAAAAGGCATCCCGCCATGGTCGCGCGGGATGCCTTTTTTTTAAATTGGTTGGACTAGATTACAGTTACGTTTGCAGCTGCAGGGCCTTTTTGGCCTTGCTCAATGTCAAAGCTGACACGATCGCCTTCATTCAAAGACCTGAATCCGCTTGCATTGATTGCCGAATGGTGAACAAACACATCGGGACCGTCTTCTTGCTCGATGAAACCAAAACCCTTGCTGTCGTTAAACCACTTGACTACACCTTCTGCCATGGCGGCATCCTCCTTTCGAAAAATTTTCCTCGTTCCATGCTTAAGGTTGCCACAATGACAAAAATAGATCTTTCCTCATAGAACGAAACCAGCCGGTCATTGTACGCCGGCATTTGTAATTCACCTAACAATAGCACTTTTTAGAAAAAAATCAAGTTTCAAATAAGTTCTTTTTTAGTTTTAGTCAAACATCGCATTGGGAATAATTAGCGCCAGCTGGGGGAAAATTATCAAGAGCATGATACTCCCGATACATGCCAGCAGGAAAAAAGCGACACTTTTAAAAATGGTGCTAAGTTGGATATCCGGCGCCAATGCTTTAACAACATAGATATTGACCCCCACCGGCGGAGTAATGGCCCCCATGGTCGTCACCATGGTCAACACGATCGCATACCAGATGGGATCAAAACCGAGCGCCGTGCCCAGCGGGAAAAAAATGGGAATCGTAAGTACCAGAAAGCCCAGCGAATCCATAAAGCAGCCGCCAAGCAGGTAGATGGCCATTACCAGGATTAAAATCACGTAAGGAGAAACCGGCAGCGAGGCGGCAAATTCGGCAATAATAAACGGCAGGCGGGTTACCGCCAAAAACCGCCCGAAAATGATGGCTCCGGCAACCAGCATGTACACCATGCAGGAGATTTTTAGGGTGTCGCCGATGGAGCGCATAAACCCCTTCCAGGTCAACTTGCGTGATACAATTGAGACAATCAGGGTAATCAGGACTCCGGCCGCACCGGCTTCGGTGGG
>JAFDCJ010000503.1 GCA_019312835.1 Deltaproteobacteria bacterium | reverse complement strand
GGCGTGGCCGGCAACATTGTTTCGGCCAGCGCCACCGGCCTGATACCTGCAAAAGCCATCATAGCAAAAAATATGAAATAGGTGGGAAGATAAGGTCGCTCAGGCGGGCAAGCATGCCATTCGCTATAATGTCTTTCGCATCGAATAGTTGACAAGTTAAATAGTTGAAAAGTTGCAAAATACTGTTGTTCACAAAGCGTTGTTAATCCCGGAAACCATCTTAACGAACATGACCATCTAAACGCTTTAAACCACCTTTACAAACGGCCGCTGGCTTTTTACAACCCTACCCACGTGCGCGGCGGATTCGATACCAGCTTGCTTCAAATCATTCAGCAAATCAGCGCATTGTTCCGCCGGCAGGGCCAGCAGAAGCCCGCCGGATGTCTGGGGATCAAACAGAAGCTCTTCTTGTTCCGGGGTCAAACTGACGGCCGCCTCCCAGCGTCCCTGGGCCAGTCGGCGGTTGGCCTTGTTGCTGCCGGTGCTCTCGCCTTTTTGATACATTTTCAAGGCATTCGGATAGAAGCACAGCCGCTCAAAAGTTAGATTAATCTGCAACCCGCTGCCCAGCGCCATCTCGAGGCTGTGACCCAGGATGCCGAAGCCGGTGATATCAGTGCAGGCATGGATGTCAAACTTCAGGGCCACCTCCATGGCCTTGCCGTTGAGCGCAGCCACCTGGGGCAGGATAGATTCCAGTTCGGAATAAGGCAATTTCCCGGAGCGACCGGCATTGAACAAAACACCCGTGCCCAGCGGCTTCGTTAACACAAGCGCATCACCCGATCGACAGTCTTTATTCGTTAGTATCCGGTCGGGATGGACCTTGCCGGTTATCGCCAGTCCGTATTTGGGTTCATTATCGTCAACCGAATGCCCGCCGGCCATCGATGCCCCGGCTTCCCTGACCTTACGGTTGCCGCCTCTTAGAATCTCCTTGAGCACATCCATGTCAAGTATCTTGGATGGAAACATCACCAGATTCAATGCCGTCAGCGGTTGCCCCCCCATGGCGTATACATCCGATAGGGAATTGGCTGCCGCAATCTGACCGAGCCAGTATGGATCGTCCACCGGCGGCGTAATATAATCCACCGTGCTGATCAACGCGATATCAGGCGCCACACGATATACGGCGGCATCGTCACTGGTGTCATATCCAACCAGCAAATTGGGATCATCTGATATTTCCAGTCCCTGCAACGCTTCCGACAGATCCGTCGGACCGATTTTAGCCGCTCACCCGCAGGTACGCGACAAGCCCATCAATGATTTCTTCTTCCTAAAAAACATCTTCGGCTCCCTTCTCCAATATTTGCACCCTGACGCCGATGCGATTCCATATCAACCGCGTTTCGAAACAAAAACTAAAGAATCAAAGCCGTAATGTCAAGACAGGGCTTCCATATATTTACCCAACCGGGATTTACCAGATGCCCGTAAGCCGATGCCAGAATTAATTTTGGGCCGGCAGCCAGGCGAATTATAAATATCAAAAAGAGTGGTTTTATATGCTATGGTGTTTATGTCAGCGGGCCAAGAAAATTTTTGCTACCTACCGGGCGGCGGTAGATCAAAGCCTGCCTGCCTGAAATAGACGACATTGGAGCCAATGCGCCGGCAACGGCACTGGGTCCAGATTCAGCAAACTGTTACCGCTTGGGGTCGATTCAGCCGAAGACAGGACCAGATAGATACCGTGATGAAATCCAGATACGGCCTAACCAAAAAACATTCCTTTAGACCATGGTGGTGTTAGCCTTTGTTTCCGTCGGCCTCGTTGGCTATTTCTGGATAACCAGCGAGTACGAAAGGTTTAAAAGGGAAAAGGTCGCCCTCACAGAAGAATATTTTGCCGCCCAGAAGGCGCTGATCAAAAATGAGACTGAGAAAGTCATTGACTACATCGCCTTCAAAAAATCACAGGCTGTAAACCGTTTGCAACGGCTGCGAAAAGCCGGCGTAATCGAAAGTGCTCAATACGCCGAGCAATTGGATAACCAAATTAAGCGCGAGGTGCTGGCTCTCATAGAAACCATCAGCTTCGGAGATGAGGGCTGTATATTTGCCGGGCAGTACGATGGACTGAGCCTTTCAGGGCCTGCCAAAGGTCGCAATATGATCGATGTCACCGATGCCCATGGTATCAAGATCGTTCAGCAGCTCATTAAAGCCGCTCGATCAGGCGGTGGGTACGTCAGCTATGTCAGGCCGAAATTTGACAGCGACGTCACGTATGACAAATTAAGCTATACAATGGCGATTCCAGAGTGGCAGTGGTACGTGGGTGCCGGCGTTAATGTGGATAGAATTGAAACCGTGCTGCAGGCCAAAAAAGCGGCCTTACAAAAAAGGGTCAAAAACTATTTTATTGAAATTGCCGCCATCCTGGCAGCTGTCCTTCTCTTTATCCTGCTGGTTGCAAAATTTGTGTCCGCCCGCACCAAACAATGTTTTGACTCGTTTACGAAGTTTTTCTCAAAAGCAGCCACCGAATCCGTCACAACGGTGAGCGGGTCAGGGTGACCTGAAGAAACAAGCCCATTTATGATGAAGCCGGCAAGGTCAGCGAAATCCTCTGCGTGGGCATCGATGTAACTGAAAAATGGCAACTGGAAAAGCGCCCGTCCCAGGCCCCAAAAATGGAAGCCATCGGGACACTGGCCGGTGGCATTGCCCACGATTTCAACAATATTTTATCCGCCATCATTGGATATACGGAGCTATCGTTGATTGAAATCCCCAAGGACTCGGCGCTGCAAAACAACCTGCAACAGGTATTAAAAGCCGGTAGTCGGGCCAAGGGGATGGCGCGACAGATTCTTACCTTCAGCCGCCAGCGGAAAAGTGAGTTGATGCCCGTTCAGGTTAACTTAATCGTCAAGGAAGCGCTCAAACTGGCTAACGCACTGGATAATGGGAACCAGAGACGAACGACCAGAAACCGGGAACTATTTCTTCTGAGACTCCGCCGCCTTCTTGGCATCGTCTTCGGCCTGCATGGCTGCGGCACCTGCGGCAGCAGCGGCTTCCATCACTTTCTTGCCGGGCTTGCCGGCAGCGGCATTTTCTTGCGATTCTTCACCGATTGTTGCGTCTTTGTCTTCCGGGGGCAGGTAAACCGTCACATTGCGGTGGGCGAACTCGATGCCGTTTTCCCTGAACATTTCCTGCATCATCCGGAATACCTCCCGACGAACAACAAACTGTTCACCCGGGATCGTTTTGAATTTCACCCGCATGATCATGGCCGAGTCATCCAGTTCCCTGACACCCTGGGATTTGATCTTACCCAGCAGCACCGGAGCCATTTCTTCATCTTTCATGATGGCCTTGTTGATCTTTTTGATGATTTTGCGGACCTTGTCGACGTCGGTGTCATAGCGCACCCGGAAGTCGAGCTTGGTGATAATATAGTCCCGGCTGTTGTTTTTCACGGTTCCCATGGAACCGAATGGAATATTGAACACCGGGCCCCGCGGATGGCGCAGCCGCAGTGAACGCAGGGATATGTGCTCCACCATCCCCTTGGTGCCGGCGGTTTCGATATAGTCCCCGACCCGGAAAGCATCATCAATCAGAAAAAAAATACCGGCGATAATGTCTTTTACCAGGGTCTGGGCCCCAAAGCCGATGGCCAGGCCGATAACACCGGCACCGGCAATCAGCGGACCGATGTTGACACCGAGATTGGAAAGGATGATCAGGGACACCATCACAATCATGATGGCCATGACAAATTTGCGCAAGAGCATCAACAGGGTTCCGATGCGGGAGCCGCCGGCCCCGCCTTCCTCCTTTTCCTCATCCGCCTCCGGCATTTCTTCCCGCAGTTTGCGATCAATTCTGGATTTGGCAAATTCCCAGAGAACGAAACCAAGGATCAGGACGATAATGATTTGCAGCGCATCCGCTGCAAATACCCGGCCGATAGAAAGGTCAATGCCCCACAGCCCCAGGATGATGAAAAATAACAAGGCCGCCAGAGCCAATCGGAACAGCCGTCGGATCAAAGGGGCAAAATGCTTAATATTCCGCTTCTGATCTATTTCGGGTTCCTGTCCGACAGTTTCGAATTGGGGCTCTGCGGAGGTTTTGGATTTGTCTTCGCTGCTAAAATCAATGATCTCTGGCAGCTCTCCGGAAGCGATTTTCAGCAGGCGCTGGACCCACTGATCCAGACCGATGAAAAGTGGAATCAAAAACAGGCTCGCAATTAGATTGATGATTTTGCCCTTGCTGCCCATAAGGGCGTTCAGCAGCCAGAAGGTTCCGGAGCCCGCCACGTAAAGCATGGCAAAATAGTGCCAGATCCGCGCAAATTTTACCCGCATGGAATCCTCCACGCACACGCCTCCGGGAGC
>JAFDCJ010000502.1 GCA_019312835.1 Deltaproteobacteria bacterium | reverse complement strand
GGGTCGCGAATTTTTTTGCATGCGCAGCCATAAGGGTAACGTTTTCTCCCTTGTCGATGATTTGCGCTGTGCGATAGGCCAGCATACGGCTTGCCTCGAGCTGGGTGGCGGCTTCGGCAAGCTGCCACTGGAGACCCTGATGATGAATGACCGGGCGCCCGAAGGCTTTCCGTTTTCTGGCATAATCGACGGCAGTGTTCAAGCCGCCTTCAAGCGCGCCATTACACATGGCGGCAACACCGAAACGCGCCACATCGATGCCGTCCATTGCCGCTTTGAGACCCGCACCCGGGGCGAATGCCATTGATTCGGCCTCCACGGGGCAGTTGGAAAATGTTATTTCGTTAACGCCCATGGCGTGATTTCCCAGCATGTTGTATGCCGGCTTTGCTGAAACACCCGGCATATCCGGCCTGATCACAAAACCGGCGATTCCCTTTGCCCCCGATCCCGGGGCGGTCTGAGCGAAAACGGCTAAAATGTCTGCGTTTACCCCATTGGTAACCCAGGCTTTGTGCCCATTTATGATGTATTTCGCCTCTTTCTTAATGGCCGACGTTTGTATAGATGTTGCGTCCGACCCGACGTCGGGTTCGGTCAATAAGAACGCTCCGATGGATTCACCGGACATCAATTTGCCCAGGTTTTGATCCCGAAGCGATGTATTCCCAACAAGCGAGGCCGCAATCGTCACAATGTTATGAACCGCCAGGGCACAGGTAAAGCCGATATCAATCTTCGCCAATTCTTCATAAACCCTGGCAATGGTGGCCGCCGACCTCCCGTTTCCGCCCAGCTCTTTCGGTATCCGGATACCGGCGAACTCCGAGATGGCCATCCGAAGCGTTTTTTCAGGCTGATGGCGGGTTTGCTCCCAATGTTCCGCATGGGGTTTTAAGTGTTCATCGGCAAACTTTTTGGCCTTGTCGATAAAATGTTCGTCTACTGTGTTAAGCGGGCCCGAGCATAACGGAATCGGCATTGTTCATCCTTTATGTTTTGTATATCGGTTATGGTGGTTTACGACGGATCCTCCAGCGCTTCTCTGGCGGCTTCTTTGACTTCTGCCGCATATTCGCCTTTTAAAACGATTTCCAGCAGCGGTATTGTTTCCAACGGTGCCATTTGACCCAGAATATACACGAGATCCCCCTTTACCCGATTATCGACCTCGTCAAATTTTTGCCACAGGGGCTTAATGGTCTGAACGGCCAGATCAGGATTTTTCGCGATGATTTCCTCCATTGCCACCATCGCACCCAGACGAACCGGCCACTTCGCATGAAGCAACAGTTCGTAAAAAGCAGGAAAGATCTCCATTTTGTTCAGCATCATTTCGGCCAGCCGACCGGCGTTGCCTTCCTTTAACATCATTTCAAGAGAGGACGGCCCCAGAACGCCGGGATCGCGGTTGACCATCATTTCAATAATTTCGTTGATTTGAATCGTTCCGGTCCAGCGGAATTGACCTTCTAAAATCAAGGTGGGTACGGATTGAATGTTGTCTTTTTCTGCAAATTCGGGGAAGTGCATCGTGTCGACAACCGTTAATCGAATGTTGGTGTTCAGCGTTAACAGCGGCAGCAGCTGTCGAACGACACCCGGGCAGAACGTGCACCGGGGCGAAACGTAAATTGTCAGATGGGTCGGCAGATCGATTTTTGCCAGCCGGGCTGCTGTGGACGCCTCGAGCCGTGCGGCTCCGGTATCTTTTAATTGAATGGCTTCAATAAAGGGCCCGATCTCGGTACCCTCGGGAATCGCCTGATATCGCAGCCCATCGTGAATCCGGATAGACGGAGCCTCATCCGGATCTCCCGCTTCCTTTTTGATTCGAATTTTCGGAACCCTTTGAGCCAGTTCGTCGCAAAACTGCTTTATAACCGGGCTTTTCTCATGATCGGACTCAATGAGTTCAACCTGGATGTCTTGGGATAAGCTTTCATTCAGTTCCGCGAATCTCTCTATTTCGGCAGGTGTCATCGTATCCCGGGTTCAGGGTTCAGAGGTTCAAGGTTAAAGGATTTGTTAAATTAGTTTTATTGGTCTCATTGGTTGGATTGGTTGGTTTGAACTTAACCAATTGAACGAATTAAATCAATCAAACCAATATAACTTGCGGGTGAAATCCGCAATCTTTAATACGGCATGCCTTGCAATGCAAGCTAAAATTCACCGTTTAGGTTTGGATAAAATGATGAAAGCGTCAGATGATCGTCGTAGATCATCAGCGCAATGCATTCCTTGACTTGTCGTTTTTTATAATGGTATAGGCCATGGTAGCATCGCACTTGAGATTGAAATGGGTTCCTGGACAAATCGGTCCAGCTTTACGGCCTATCGCAGCTTACGGCAGAAAGGAAAAATCGCCATTATGGATTCTGAAAGTCTATTGAAAGATAAAATCGTTTTGGCAGTCGATGATGAGGTCGATGTTACCGATACCGTCGCAGAGGTCCTGGACATGTGCCTCGTGCGCAAAGCCAATGACTATGATACGGCCCGCCAGCTGTTGATGAGTTATACGTTTGACATTGTCATTCTCGATATCATGGGCGTAAACGGCTTTGAGCTTTTAAAAACCTCGGTCAAGCGCGGATTCCCCACTGTAATGCTGACCGCCTACGCATTGACGCCAGAGGCCCTGGAAAAATCCATTAAACTGGGCGCGGTTTCCTTCCTGCCGAAAGAAAAAATGAGCGAACTGGACGAATTTCTGGCTGATGTGGTCCTGAAGGGCGGTCAACCGGTCTGGGGCAAACTCTTTGATAAACTCGGCGATTTTTTTAATAAGCGCTTCGGGCCCGACTGGAAACAGCGCAATCAATTCTTCGAGGACTTCGAGAAATCCATCAAATCGGAAGAATAGGCAGAATACGGAAAGAGCCGGAACCGTTCTGATTCTTTATGAAACTCTCCAGACATCAGATTAAAGAAACCCTCATGCGGTGGAATGCTGCCTGGGATGCTCACGATTTGCAAGGCGTCATGTCGCTTTTTCATAAGGACGTCATATTTGAGAACTGGACGGGCGGGAAGGTTAAAGGAAAAGAGCCCTTGCGCAAGGCCTGGGCTCCCTGGTTTGAAAATCATGGCGGTTTTCGCTTCAACCCCGAAGAAACCTTCATCGATGAAGCGGAGCAGAAGGCTCTTTATCGCTGGGAGCTTAAATGGCCGTCATTTGAAAAAGGTTATGAAGGTCAATCTGAAACTCGAAGAGGTGTGGACGTCATCCATTTCCAGGACGGTAAAATCATTAAAAAACTGACGTATTCTAAAACCACCATCGAGATCGACGGCAAAAGGCGCCGGCTGGCGCCGTGAAGTCGGATTGCCGTGCGGTGGGCCTGCTGCGGTTATTACAACGTCCGGAATTTTGCGATTTGACGCCCAAAGCCGTGAGATGATGCTCGTTTCACTGCATCCGGGCGTCAGTGTAGATCCTTTTCGGCCTTACGCTTGCTGATGCGTGAGTTTTCGACGGTCCGAACCGGAGTCAGCCTTATCGTCATGTCAATTCATTTATGCGTTCCGCAAGAGGTCCGATCGACCGGTGCCGCAGCCAGATCAGAGAGAATCGTCCGATCGTTGAAACAAAGTACCTAAACCGCGCTTGACAACACGGCGCATTTCTAGTATCTGAATCTCGAAATTACCGCAACCGATAGGCTACCAAATGTTGCGGTTTACATCAGTTCCTCCCACAATCATAAATTTTCGCTACTGTCCCTTTCTAAAAGGTAATTCTTCAAAGGAGGGCTGGGAAATGGAAACAGAAAAACTGCTTCAAGGGAAAAAGGTATTGATCGTTGACGACGAACCCGACATCCTTGATTCTTTGACGGATCTTTTGAGCACCTGTATGATTGATCGCGCAACTACATTCGAGGAAGCAAAAGAACTTCTTGAAACATATAGCTACGACATTGCGGTTCTTGATATCATGGGCGTTCAAGGTTTCAAACTTCTCCAGATTGCAAAAGAAAGAGACATTCCCGCTCTAATGCTCACCGCTCATGCTTTGGGCGAAGAGACCCTGACGAAATCCGCAGAAGAGGGAGCTTCCTACTATGTTCCTAAGCAAGAGATAGTCAATATTGATTTGTATGTTGCAGATGTTATTGAGGCCAGAGAGAAAAAGAAGAACCCGTGGGTCAGGTGGTTCGAGAGGCTCGGCCCTTTTTTTGAAAAAAGAACAAATTTTCGAGGTCCGAATTGGAGAGCAGATCATAAAAAATTCTGGGATGAGAAGCTCAAGAACTTGACAGGCTATTGATAACGCTGCTCATACTTCCCTGTGGGATTCATTTCAGGGAAGTAAAAATACAATTGAACTTAGCTGCAATTTTTTTTTACGATAAGAAAGTTAAACCCGCTTGGAGGTGAAAACGGATAATTTGTCACCGGGACTGATTTCGGCAGAGGCAATTCAGCAGCTTTAAACCATACAATAAGGAGGAAAAAAATGAAGAAAGTATCCCTAATCGCTTTAGCAGTAGTGCTAGCTGTGAGCATGGTGGTTCTGGCCTGGTCTGCGCCAGCTAATGCTCGCGAGAAGATTGAGCTCGATTTCGCTACTTTCTGGCCGGCCGGCGACTTCCAGGTGGCCAAGGGGCACAAGATATGGATGAAGACCATAGCGGACCGTGTTATGGCCGAGACCGACTATGAGATCGAGTGGACCGAGTTCTATACCGTGCATCCAGCGAAGGTATTGGACGGTATTGAGGCCGGAACCTACGATGTCGGGACAAGCGGTCCGGGGTACACGCCTGGCGTTTTTCCCTTGTGGGCCGGTCCGCAGTACCCGGGCGAAGCTCACCGAAAGAACGCTTACACGATGTCGTTGACCATACAGGCACTTCATGATCAGATGCCCGAGCTGCAGGCACAGTTCGACCGCACAAAAATGAAGCTGATGCATTTCTGGTCCACCGGACCGGGCTACTTCCTTATGACACCGGGTAAAGATGTTCGAACGCTGGCTGACTTTTCAGGTAAGACCATCAGAGCGGCCAACCCGCCATCCGTGGCGTGTATTGAAGCTTTGGGAGCCAAAACTCTGTTTGCCCCCATGAGTGTGGCGCTCGAGCGGTTTGAGGCCGGCCTGATCGATGGCATCCTCTGTCCCACTGACACGCCCAAGGGCTTCGGTCTGGGT
>JAFDCJ010000501.1 GCA_019312835.1 Deltaproteobacteria bacterium | reverse complement strand
CGCGGTGGGCGGCGGCAGGGCGGCGGGAAGTCTGGTGATGGAAAAATTGTTTGCACGGGATAAAAATGACAATATCATTCCGCTCCTGGGGATCTCGGCCACCTCTTCTGAAGACGGCAAAGCATGGACGATTGAACTTCGCCAGGGTGTCCGTTTTCACGATGGCACGCCATTCAACGCCGATGCTGTCATCCATCACTGGCGGCGCTTACTGGATCCCAAAAACCGCTACCGCCAGCGAATGCTATTTCGGCCCATCATCGGGATCGAAAAGACCGGCGAATACGAAGTGCGGTTTCGCTTGAAGCACGCCTGGCTGCCATTTATGGCTGTTCTGACCGACCCATCCGGATTTACCGCCCTGATCCCATCACCCAAAGCGGTCGAGGAAGATACCCAGAACCGGGCACCGGTGGGCACGGGGCCTTTTATGATCAAAGAGTGGAAACGCGGCGACCGCATCACGGTAACCAAGAATCCGAATTACTGGAAAAAGGATCGGCCCTATCTGGACGCGGTGGTCTATCGCGCCATTCCGGACCATGAATCACGCTACGCCACTCTGGTATCGGGCCAGGCCGATATCATGATTACCGATCGGCCGGCGCATGTCAAAAAACTGTCTGCCAATCCGGATTTTCAAAAACACATCGTACACTTTCGTGGTGCTGGAATCCTGGCCCTTAACACCACTCGACCGCCTTTTGATGATGTCAGGGTGCGCCGTGCCATCGCCCATGCATGGGATCAGAAAAAGTATATCCGTGCCAGTTACCAGGACATTACGCCTTACACAGAGAACTGGTTTGGCAATTCGCTGGACTGCAGCGACACGGAGTATCTGCAGCACGATCTGGCAAAAGCCCGGGCGCTGATGGCCGAGGTCGCAAAACCGGTAGAATTTGAATATGTTCACACGGCAACAAATCGGGGAAGAGAGGCCGGCATTATTCTGCAGCAGATGATGAAAGAAATCGGAATCAAGGTAAACCCGGTCCCGCAGGATTTTCCCGGCATCATGAAAAAATTGTTCTCTAAGAATTTCGATTGCATCTCCTGGCTCATTCGCGGCGGATACGATATGGGTCCCACGACCACAGCCGTCTTACACTCCAAAAGCCCCTGGAACGTTACCGGTTATGCCAATGCGGAAGTCGACAAGCTGTTGATTCAGCAGCGACTGAGCACCGATCCGGCAATACGGGCCAGGACCTGGTGCGATATCGCCCGGAAAGTCAATCAAGACGCGCCCTTTTTGTACCTTTTTGGCCGCCAATATTATTTTTTTGTCAGAAATTATGTCAAAAATATCAACCCGCCGGTGCTTGGAGAAGAAGGCACCCAGTTTGACATCTGGCTGGATAAATGACGGCGGCGGGACGGATAAGAGCTATCGGATAATCTGGAAACCGTATAAAAAAAAGATCGGAAGGATAGCATGCAAACCGAATTTAACGACCTGGTAGAGCAACACTTGGGCGCACGTCTTCCGCAACAGCTGGCAGCATCGGTTGATTTGACCAAGCTTCCGCCGGACACGCGGACATTTATCGAGCGTATGCTGGTCTTGATGAAGCGCGCCGGATATGGCGTCGAGCAGTTCAACACGGCCTTGATCCGGTGGCTCTCGGTCACCATCCCCACCATGCTGCCGCGGGCTTGGGGCGGCCGGATTCCACCCATCACCCTGCCGGGCCGACATCAAAAACTGGATACCTATGTTGCCGATGCGTACAGCCCGCCTTTTGATAATGTGCCTGTATACGTGGATATCGGATGCGGTTTTCCACCGGTGACAACGGCTGATACCGCTCGGGCTTTAGCCGACTGGCAGATCTACGGGGTCGACCGGTCATTTGCCGACTTTGTACTGTATGATGAGGCCGGCCATTACGCATGCTTTGATCAAGAAGGAGAATTTCAGTACTTCCAGGCATCCATGGATCCCTCGGGACGGGCCCTTTACGAAGACCCAGCGACCACCCGCCGCCGGTTCGAATCGCTATATGCCTATCTTTTCACCCTATTGCCGGAATCAGATGGCAAGGTGAGTCAGAGCATCGAAAAAGACGGAAACCGGCTCATTCAAAACCACATCCGGGATTTTGAGACCGACAATTTGATCCTGATCAAAAAGGACCTGATGCAGCTCGATCTCCCGCCGGCAACGGTTATCCGCTGCATGAACATCTTGATCTATTTCGATCTTCAGAGCAGGAAAAAGATGCTGTCCCACACCTGCAAATTGCTTGCTGATGGGGGCATGCTGATCGCGGGGACCAACGGTTACGGCATCCAGACACGCTACGCTGTTTATCGAAAAAACGGTGAGGGCCTATCTGTGGATGAATTTGCCTTCAGCCTGGACAACCTCGGGCATATCGTTTTTATGCCATGGTTTTCCATGCATGAAAACGACCCGGAAGCGATGTTGTTGGCCGAGCTGGCCGGGACCATCCGCGGGGATGGGCAATTTTGGCCATCTTTCAGCGGGCGTCTGGACGAGCTGCTGAAAACCCAAAGAATCTGCGTCCGTGGATCAGACGGGTTTTTGCAGGCTCTGGCGAAAGAAATGCCTCTGGCGGAGTATTTTCAAAAAAATGCCGCCATCTGGCAGCAACTTGAAGAGGATGGGTACCCTGCCCGCGCCGTGGAAGTACTTGAATACGCCGGGCATAAAGCTTGGATCAACGGAGTCGGCGATATTGCAATCGAGCCTCAGCCGGGCACACTTCCCATGGGCTGATTATTGTATAAAGCGCCTTATAAATTTCCCCAGGCATACATGGCTGCGCATTTCCGATTCAGGAAAACTACGCCTTATCAGTAGCTAACGGATTTGTACATTAGCCAGGCAAATATACACTATTTGGAGCCTTAATTAATTATGGACTTCGTGCCTGCATCGAATCGTTAGATGTGAGCCAAAAACTTAGGATTAGCGGATGGAAGATTAAATTTTTCGAGATGTACATCCATAAGGCTCCATTCACTCACAATGTTGAT
>JAFDCJ010000500.1 GCA_019312835.1 Deltaproteobacteria bacterium | reverse complement strand
CGATTACAAAAAGCGGTCTGACAGCAAGCGTCTCCCTCGAAAACCCATCCTGACTTATATCGGCCGAGGCGGACGAATCGACGCTTGCCGGCATTAAACCCCGGAAACCGGCAAAATTCTGAACAACATCGAAAAGCCATCCTGCCAGCCGCACATTGGTCCGATCTGAGGCATCGCAACCGATCGATTGTATTTTCCCAGCGGCGTTTGCCGCTGAAACTATCAAATTGATAGACTTTATCGTTGATCTCCTCCGCATGATCTGGTAGGTTCATCCTTATGAACCCACCTGAAGCTACATTCAGCCTCCTGCTCGTGGACGACGAACCTTCGGTGCTATCCTCCCTGAAGCGCGTTTTTTTTGAAGACGATTATAAGATCCATACCGCCGGTAATGGTGATCAGGCACTGGCGCTGCTGTCCGAGGCCAAAGTCGACGCCGCCCTGATCGATCTTAAAATGCCCGGGATGGACGGCCTGACGCTTTTGAAAAAGATGCACACGGATTATCCGCAGATCATGGTGATCATGCTGACCGGTCACGGCAGCATTCGGGAGGCCGTGGAGGCCGTGAAACTGGGAGCGGTCGATTTTCTTGAGAAGCCCTATGCACCTGAAGCCCTGCGTGCCCGCATCGCCCAGCTGCACCAGATCTGGAATCTCAGAGAAGAAAATCGCCGGCTGCGTTCCCGCATCGAATTCCAGTTCGGATTTGAGCGGCTGGTGGGCCATTCGACTGCCATGCTGAAACTCAAAGGACTGATTGCCCAGATCGGGCCCAATGATGCGCCCGTGTTGATCCAGGGGGAAACCGGGACGGGTAAGGAACTGGTTGCCCGGGCCATTCATCACCACAGCGCCCGTTCGGCCGGCACTTTTGTGCCGGTGGATTGCGCTGCTATCAGTGAAACCGTGATCGAAAGCGAACTTTTCGGCCATGTGAAGGGGGCTTTTACCGGTGCGCACATGTCGACCCTGGGTCTGGTGCGCTCGGCGGACGGGGGAACGCTGTTTCTGGATGAAGTCGGCGAACTGTCTCCGGCCATTCAGTCCAAACTGCTGCGGACCATACAGGAAAGTGAAGTGCGCCCGGTGGGCAGCAACAGGGCGTATCCGGTGGATATTCGCATCCTGGCAGCAACCAACCGGGAGCTGGCCAAAGAGGTGGCCGAGAACAATTTTCGCGAGGATCTCTTTTACAGATTAAACGTGGTGGTGGTAGAGGTGCCGCCCCTGCGGGAGCGCAAGGAAGACATTGCGCTGCTGACCAACTATTTTCTCAAACGGTTTGCCACCGATCTGGCACCCGCCAGGGAAGTTGCCAGACAAACTTACCTGTGCCTGGAAAACTATGATTGGCCGGGAAATATCCGCGAACTGGAAAACGTGGTCCGCCGGACCATTGCCCTGGGAAGAAACGAACGGATCGAACCGGAGGATCTGCCCGTCAACATTTTTGCACCCGCCGGGGATGACCCTCGGCCGGTCGAAACGCCTTCAGGCGACAGCATTTCCGCCTACGAAAAGTCGGCCATTCTGAATGCGCTGAAAAAAAGCGGGTATAACCGCAGAATCGCCGCTCAGATTCTTGGCATTGGCGAGGCCACTCTCTATCGGAAGATCGCCAAATATGGGCTGGCCGCCAAAACAGTCACTGGCGACGAGACCGGGTCCTGATGGGCAATGAAGATACCGGCTCTCCGGATTACCCTTGAACCGAAACCTGGTCTTCTGCCCCGATTCTCGGGTGATGCCTGGTACAGGGTCAACCGCTCCGATGGCAGCTACCGGCAGCTCCCTTTATCCGGGTCCTTCCAAAACATAGCATTTATCACAGAAAGCACCCGATGAAATGACTATCAATTTGATAGAGATCGAATCCGACCCATCTGCAATAAATAAAATATTAATATTTAATCCAGTTAGTTAGATTTAATTTAATTTTTTGGTATGGAATTCGCTAAGTAGTAGGATGGATACTATCTGCAAACAAAAGACTGATAACCCCCGCATCCCGGCGTATCAAGAATGGTTTTGCTTGTAGCAATGCCCAAATAAACTGGAGCATTTTGCACGCCACTCAAAAGGAGGGATTAAATGATCACAGATCGCCTGATATGGGAGGACGCCTTGAAAGAGCATTTTGACAACTTTTTACAGAAAGTGGAAATAGCCAAGGTGCCCGATGTCTACACCCTGACCTTTTTGAAAGCCGAGGTGGAAAAAATGGAAAAACACGTTCAGGAATGGATCGATCTGAGTAAGAAATTATAAATTTGGATGAGTCGCCGGTCGTTGACGCATCGACCGCCGTGTGGATACGCCATCCCCAGCGTATCTTCCACTGCCTATGAAACGGCCAGCTTTTCTTCCCGGCAAGGACTGCCGTGCTTCCTTAGCCTGATTTAGCGGGACCCAATCCGTTACAGCCCGAACGCCTTATCATTTTCACCGACCCTCAAAAGGATAGGCCTTGGCATGAGATGTCCTATCAATTTGATATCCTCGTATCGGTTAAGAATCGCATAGTAAAATTAATTAACAATTAATTCAGTTGTATAGAGCCGTCTATGATTTTTGGCATGATATTGGCTCTAGATAGTTTCTGTTCAATACCCTGGTTGCTGGTGGGTGAATCCGAAAATATTTTTTGCAACCCGGCCGCCTGCCAATTCATTGCGAATCACCACCCGGTTTTCGTTCAACGCTTCTGTTGTTACGGGGATGAGCTGATTGTGTCTGAGCCTGACGGCAATAGGAACGCAAAACCGGGTCGAATGGCAGTTAATTCAACTCCGTCCTAAACTGGATACTATCGCCATAATCTGGAGACCCGAACCCATGCCTGATGGATGCGAACCGTCGCCGAACTCAAAGAAAAGGGCGTTGATCATTGGAAAAACCGATCCCCGGGTCGAACGTATCATGTACCGATTGGCTGAATTTTTCGGCGGGGTTGAACTGCTGACCGACCCAGGGCGGCTTAAATCAGAGGCTGATGATAATATCGCGCTCATTGTGGCTACGGACACCCTGGGGGATGGGTTGAATCAACATTTTTTTGAAAGTCTCAGATCCCTTCATCCCCGTGCCGGGCTGTTGTGCCTGTTCGACCGGACATCCCGGCAAATAGAGAAATCCATGCGCAGCGCCGGTTTGCTCTTTTTGGGCTCATATGAGCATTTCGATGACTGCTATGACAGCGTTCTGGAGAGGGCCTTTCGGACACAGCAAGCACATAAATATCAACCCTGTCAAAACCCAAGCATACCGCTGAAATCTTCGAGGACCGCGAAACGTGCCAAGGTGCAGGAGGCGTGACCGGCGGCTTTAAACCGATGATAACATCGGATTTGAGAATCAAATGGGCGGCGAAGAAAATGATCACCAACAGCAGACTAATCCTATTGCGGGCAATTTGCGCAAGCGGTTTTTTCCTCAGCCTGCCACTGCATGCTGAGAGTATCACCTTCGGTGTCATCACTTCCGATAAACCCTCAACCATGTATCGCAAATTCCAACCGATGCTGGACTATCCGGAAGCGCACATGACCCCTGGGGGGGGGTAAGAGCGGCATTCAAAAAACAAGCTTGATCACGGGCACACAAATAAAGTATTAAATAAACGTTTGAAAACAAATAGATTGCAATAGCAAATGCTTTCATGCCGCCCCGCTTGCGATTGCTTCAGCGATTCTTCAATTAACTTTAACGGCCAGGCGCCATCGGTTAACGGAGGGTTTTTCCATGTTGACAATCGACGCACTCAAAGCTGAAACCGCCATCCCGGCTATCATCGTTGATCGCGATGGCACCATTGTACACATCAATGAGGTCTTTGAAGAAACCTGGGGCTGGCGAAAAGACCAGCTGGTCGGCGAATCGCTGACCACCATCATACCGGACAATCTCAGGGATGCCCATCACATGGGATTCTCCAGGTTTGCGGTAACCGGCAAACCCACGATTTTGAATCAGGCGCTCGAGCTGATTATTTTGAAAGCGGACGGCCAAAAGACCCCTGCCGAGCATTATATTGTTGCCGAAGAGATTGACGGCCATTGGGTATTCGGCGCCACGATCAAGCCGCTGGACGACAGTGGTGCCGATTCCTGACGATCGCTATGACCGAAAACAGAAAAAACAAGTTGAGAGAGCTGCGCGCGACCCTTGGCAAGATAGAAGTCGCCCTCGGTGCGATTTCCGACGCCATCGTCTGGACGGACCAATCAGGACGCATCCAGTGGTGCAACAAGGCTTTTGATGAGCTGGTCGGCAGCCCCCACATCGTCAACCTCGGCAAACCCCTTGGTGAACTTCTACCCGTGTGGGAACACGGCACCCTGCTGCCTTATTTGGGGCATCCGGTCAGCCTGATATTGCAAAGAAAAGAAAATATAGACGGGTATTACGATTACATCCGCAACGAGCAAACCACTTATTTGGAGTTTCTGGGCAGATACCTGGAAATGCCGGGCGCCCAGGAATCCGCCGTTATTGTTATCCGGGACATCTCACAGGAAAAAAACCTGGAGCAGATCAAACTTCAAAGCGCCGCACTGCATCATGCGGCCAACGCCATCGCCATTACCGATAAAGAGGGCGCAGTGATGTGGGTCAACCGTTCCTTTACGGCGCTGACCGGTTACACCCTGGAAGATGTCTATGGCAGAACTCTGGGTATCCTTAAATCCGGCAAACATGAAGAATCGTTTTACCGGAACTTATGGTCAACCATCCTTTCCAAAAAAGTGTGGGAGGGCGAAACCACCAACCGTAGAAAAGACGGAAGCCTT
>JAFDCJ010000499.1 GCA_019312835.1 Deltaproteobacteria bacterium | reverse complement strand
TTGCCCTGGTGGGGGCAACAACCCGGGTCGGTCTGCTGTCGGCGCCTTTGCGGGATCGGTTTGGCATTTTTAGAAGCCTGGATTTTTACGCTGAAGCTGATCTGGTCAAAATTACGAAGCGCTCAGCGGCGTTGCTCGGCGTTACCCTGGGGGATGACGGTGCCGTCACCCTTGCCCAACGTTCCCGGGGAACCCCCAGGATCGTCAACCGGCTGCTCAAACGGGTTAGAGATTACAGCCAGGTAAGGGCTGATGGGGTCATCTCCAGATCTACAGTCTCCGCTGCTTTAAAACTTGAAGGTGTGGATGAGCAAGGCCTCACCGAACTGGATCGACGTTATTTAAAGACCATTATTAAATTTTACCATGGCGGGCCGGTGGGAATCGAAGCCATTGCGGCCACCCTTCAGGAAGAGTCGGATACCCTGGTGGATATCGTGGAGCCTTACCTTTTGAAAATAGGGTTCATCACACGAACCTCTTCCGGTAGAAAAGCATCCGAGGCCGCCTTCAAACATCTGGGATTCAAAGTTCAAACCCGGCAAACGCAGATGTTTTAACAGGGAAGGGTTCAGGGTTCAAGGTTCAGGGTTCAGAGGTTGAAAACGTTGATTAAGGTGTAGGCTAACGTTTCCATAAGATTAGTTCCTTCTTCAGTTTATTCCGGCTTTTATAACCCTGAACGTTGAACCCTGAACCTTTGAACCTTTTGTATAGCTATGTCAGTTATAACGCTTTTAACGGATTTCGGGACAGACGATGAGTATGTGGGGTTGATGAAAGGGGTTATATTGTCCATCAACCCCTCGGCCACCATCGTAGATGTCACCCACGGGATCAGACCCCATGACATCGCTCAGGCGGCCTATACGATTTACGCCGGATATCATTATTTTCCGGCACAAACGGTGCACCTGATTGTCGTTGACCCCGGGGTCGGCACCCAGCGGCGCCTGTTGGCCCTCCGATTGGAAGATCATGTTTTCATTGCCCCGGATAACGGTGTTCTCTCCCTATTGCTCGGTCATAAGCATATCTCATCCCTGAACCAGATTACCAATCCGAAATATTTCAGGGCTGCCGTCAGCCGAACCTTCCAAGGGCGGGATATCATAGCGCCGGTTGGTGCCCATATCACCAACGGGGTCGATGTGCGTGAGCTGGGTCCTGCAATGGATGTGTCAACGGCCGTCTGTCTTGACCAGCTTGAGGCGCGGTGCACCGAGACGGGCAAACTTAAGGGTGAAGTGGTGGCGATCGATCATTTCGGTAATCTGATAACCAACATCAAATCCGAGCAGCTAACCGAATGTTTGCCTGCCGGCCCGCGGGCAAATACCCGGATCAGGCTCGGATCCAGACTTATTGGGGGCCTGGTCGAAACCTATGCCAGCATGCCGGCCCAAACTCCCTCGGCCCTGATCGGCAGTCGCGGATATCTCGAGATCGCCATCAGCAAAGACAATGCCGCCCGGTTTCTAGATGCTCAAATAGGCGATGACGTGTGGGTGGTGCCATAAAAATTGAAAAAATTCGATATACAGGATACCTTTAAATTACAATGAAGCAATATCTAAAGAAAAATTCAAACCAAACCGGTCAATCCCGCAGAGCCGGTAAACGTTCAAAGCAGGATCGGCGCTGGACCCTGCTGTTTATTGGAAATCACGGCAGGACGGTAACATTGAAGCGGTTTAAGGGTATTGTCATACTGTCCATATTTGTATTGACGGTTGCCGTTGCGGTGACTGCCGGCCTTTTTATTTGGAATCAGAAAATTATCATGGACAACCGTGGGCTTAAAGATGAATTGAAAATTTTAAATGAACGCCTTGACGCCCTGCGGCATGACAAGGACATCCTGCTGACCCGGCTGGTGGTGGCTGAATCCAGGGTCCAGGAAAGTATAAATCGCCCAAAGGAAGAAACGGAAACAGACCCATTAGCCGATCAGCCGTCAGCTGCTTCCGACGATGCTGCCCAGTCCAGCCCGGCGGTTGCCGGGAAAATGGAGGCGCCCGCCCCCCAAAAGGTTGAGCCGCCGCCAGACGATGCGCCGAGCGATGCGGGCTTAAGCGTGGCGGTTGAAAATTTTCAAATCCTCAACCACACCGACGATAATCAATTAAAAGTTCTGTTTAAGATAAAAAATACCAGTCCGAATTCCCAGCGGGTATCCGGTCATGTGATTGTTGTCTTGAAAGGGGAGCAGACCGGCTGGCTGCCCATTCCCTGGATGCCTCTGGTCGACGGACGACCGACCGGCGAGCAACGCGGTCATTCTTTTGGCATTAATTATTTTAAAACCATGCGACTTTCGGCGCCGTCTCCCAAGCATCCGGAGAAATTTCAAACCGCTTCGGTATACGTCTTTACACGCAAAGGGAAATTGTTGCTGGAACAAGGGTATCCGGTCGAGCTGTCACCAAACAAGCGGCAAACCGCCAGGCCGTTGCCCGGGGTGCATGCCCTGCCGGCGGAAAACTCCCAGCCGCCTGGAGCGCCAGCCCCTGCTCCTGCGGAGGCATCACCTCCTGCCCCCACGGAGGCATCACCTCCACCGCCTTCACTAAAGGACGCCTTCAAGGAGGTACTCAAGGATGCGCCTCCACCGTAAATGCCAGGATTGATTGATAAGCTAACAAGTTGAAGAGTTGATTTGGTTGGAGGTTTGCAGGCTGTCCGACTATCCAGCTGCTTCGCAATCAACGTAATCGACTATACACACATTCTAACATGGGCCTGCAGCCATCAAGTGTAAGTAATTCTGGATTGGAACGTCGATATCCTTGAAGTTGTCAAAGGTAACGTCTGTAAATTTCAGATCCAGTTCTTTCCTGATGATATCGAATATTTCAAGGTAATTGCCCAGGATTCGTCCGTCCCATGGCAGTCCCAGGCGCCGGGCGTATTGCTTGATATGTTTTTCGGCCCCCTCGATTTCAAGAAAATTCCCATACGGCATGGTGTCCAGGCAGAAGAGGGCATTTTTGAAGGTAAAAGTCTCACGCCATTTTTCGTATACCTGCTGACAATGAAACCCGATCGATTCCAGAATGCGCCTCATGGTCGCAAAATCACTGATTTCAACTTCCAGCTCTTTTAAAACCTTAACCTGGCGGCTGTCTTCGGGCGGAGGTGATTTGAAGGTCAGGGTTGATTTCTGGTCATGACGCAGTCGCAAAAGGCACTTACGATCTTTCAGGCTATTGTTGGTGTCTTCAAACCGGAGATTTTGTTCTAAAAATCTTCCCTGGGACCGGGCACCCAGGTCAAGGATTTTGCGGCGCAGAGACCGGATGTCGGCAAGTAAAAATTTGACCTCTGATTCCAGTTTTTCCATCGGCTTTACACCTCGCATTCTTTCCTGCATTCCAGCATGACCCGATTCCAAAGGGGCCAGGCCCCTAAATCCCTTTTTTCACCTTGATTGGTTGTTTTCAAATCCGCCTGAGGCCGATTACCACCGCAACATTAAAGCACTGACGTGCGGTTGTTTTCCCCGCCGCTGGCCGAAAATCCAAGTCACCCGCTATGCGGGTGCTCATTGACTCGGTCGGAATTCTTCTTATATTAGCACCTGGGCATTTTCTGTAAAGGGATGGCAGCTAATTTTAAGGGCATGTGATCGCATTTTTCTCTTGACACATGCCCCATAATTGTTTAGAAATGCCGGATTCATTAAACTCAGGAGTGCGTAAAAAGTGAAAAAATATACCTACAGTGCTAAAAAATCGGACAACCAGGGCCGCTGGTGCCTGGTTGATGCTGACGGAGCCGTTCTGGGTCGTTTGGCCACAACCGTTGCCTCCCGCCTTCAGGGTAAACACAATCCCATGTATACCCCCCATGTCGATACCGGTGACTGGATCGTCGTGATCAATGCGGATAAGATTGTGCTCACCGGAAGGAAGTTGGACCAGAAGCAATATTATCGCCACAGTGGATACATCGGCGGTTTGACAACGACGTCAGCCAAGGATCTCAAAGAAAAGAAGCCGGAAGACCTTATTCGGTTTGCCGTCAAGGGCATGCTGCCAAAAAACAGGCTGGGCAAAAAGCAGTTTAAAAAATTAAAAGTATATGCTGGTGATCAGCATCCCCATGAAGCCCAGAATCCAGAGGTAATCTCTTTATAAACCATACAGAATTTTGAGGAATTAAATGAACCAGGAAAATGTTTATTATGCCACCGGCAGGCGCAAAACTGCCATTTCAAGAACATGGATAAAGCCGGGCAGCGGTGAAATCATCATCAACAACCGTCCTGTGGAGGAATACTTCCCAATTGAGGCCACCCGTGAAGAGATGATTCAGCCGTTTAAACTTACCAATACACTTGGCAGCTACGATGTCAGAGCGACGGTGGTCGGCGGCGGCATTGCCGGTCAAGCCGGTGCCGTGCGGCACGGAATTACACGGGCGCTGGTTAGCGTTAACCCCGATTTCCGCCTCACGCTCAAAAGGGCCGGGTTCATCAAACGTGATCCCCGGGTCAAAGAACGGAAAAAATACGGCCAAAAAGGTGCCCGGGCCCGGTTTCAGTTCTCCAAACGGTAAAATTGTTTTTTTGACGATTTTTAAAGGGAACAGGCAATTGCCTGTTCCCTTTTTTATTTTGAATTCGGGATTAAATTGTGCCATAAGCATTTTGATTGTTAACCAAAATGCATGGAGGTACACAATGTCGCTGCTAAAAATTGACCTTAATTCCGATGTAGGGGAAAGTTTTGGAAATTATAAACTCGGAATGGACGAAGAGGTCATCCCGCTGATCAGCTCCGCCAACATCGCCTGCGGATTTCACGCCGGGGACCCCGCGGTGATGCGACGCACCATTGCCATTGCCCATGAACACGGGGTTGCCGTCGGCGCCCATCCGGGATTTCCGGACCTGCTTGGTTTCGGGCGTCGCAACATGGATGCTTCGCTGGATGAAATCAGGGATTACGTAACCTACCAGGTGGGCGCCATTCAGGCGTTTGCCTTCGCCCGGGGGCTGCAATTGCAGCATGTCAAGCCCCATGGTGCCATGTATAACATGGCCGTGCAAAATCCGGCGATATGGGAAGCTGTGGCTGAAGCGGTCGCCGCTTTGGATAAAAACCTTATCCTGTTCGTATTGGCCGGGGCCAACCGTTCGGAGCTGGAAGCCCTTGGGGCTAAATACGGGATTCGAATTGGCTTTGAATTTTTCGGCGACCGGGCTTACAATCGCGACGGTTCGCTGGTCTCCCGCAAGCAACCCGGTGCGGTGATTCATGACCATCAGATGGTGGCTGAAAAAGTGTTGAAAATGGTCCAGGAAGGCAAAGTGGTCTGTATAGACGGTTCGGAAATTGAGTTGGCAGCCGATACCATCTGTGTACACGGTGATAATCCGTCTGCGTTGGCACTGGTTAAAATGATTCGGGAAACACTCGAGGCTGCAGGTGTTGAAATTGCGCCACCAGCTGATTTCTTGTAGCGAAGAGGGTTCATCGGTATTGGATCTTATCTAACAACTAAATATCATTTAATAAAACTAAAAATCCGAAGCACGAAATACGAAATTCGAAACAAATCATAAATCCGAAAGTTCAAAATATCAAAACATCTGATATGCGCGTTTTTCTGTATTACCGCCGTTGACATTTTAAAATTTTGGTGATTCGAATTTGTTTCGGATTTCGATGTTCGAATTGCGGATTTATATATTTTCCAATAGCAATCAGAGTTTTGTCAATAAAGCACTGGACGCTTGATGCTGTATGACACACCTATATTTCGCCTCATGGGCGACCGCTCCCTGCTCGTCGAGCTGGGCGATGACATCAGTCCTGCCGTCAACCAGTGCGTCCAGGAATTGTTTACGGCGCTGGATATGCAACCGATTGATGGGGTCAGAGAATTGGTGCCGAGCTATCGGTCGCTGCTGGTAATCTATGAACCGCTCAAAATTTCGCCGGACGATCTGAAGCGTGCCATCGGCGACACCTATGACCATCTGAATCAAACCGAACTGCCGGAACCACGAACCATCGATATACCGATTGTCTACGGTGGCGAGCAGGGACCGGATCTGGCGTACGTCGCGCAACATCATCACATCACCCCGCAAGAGGTCATCGATTATCACACCCGGCCGACCTACCGTGTTTACATGATCGGATTTACTCCGGGATATCCCTATCTGGGCGAAGTGCCGGATGCCATTGCCACCCCCCGCCGCACAACCCCGCGGATTCTCGTGCCCAAGGGTTCGGTGGGAATCGCCCAGAAACAAACCGGGATTTATTCGGTGGACAGTCCCGGTGGATGGCAGATCATCGGCTGGACGCCGGTGAATCTTTTTGACCCGCAAGCCCAGCCTCCCAGCCTGCTGATGATGGGAGACCGGGTCCGTTTTCAAGCGATTACCCTAAAGGAAGCATTCCAATGGCAGGCAAAAAGACTTTAGAGATCATATCTCCGGGAATTATGACAACGGTGCAGGATATCGGCCGTTACGGGTACGGTCGTTTTGGTGTTGCGCCCAGCGGCGGGCTGGATTCCTTTGCGCTGAGGATTGCCAACCTGCTGGTGGGAAATCCTGAGGATCAAGCCTGTCTCGAGACCATGCTGTTGGGACCGGGGATCAGGTTTTTAACCGAGGTGGTTGTGGCCGTCACGGGCGGAAATCTCGAACCTAAAAGAAACAAACAGCCCATCGAAATGTGGCAATCACAGGTCTTTAAAAAAAATGACGTTTTATCCTTTGGCAGTGCCGTCAGCGGATTTCGTGCTTACATCGCCGTTGGCGGCGGAATCAGTGTGCCGCTCGTCATGGGCAGCCGGTCGACCAACCTTCCTTCCGGCTTCGGGGGCTTTAACGGCCGCACCCTGAAAAAAGATGACATCCTGGTATGTGATAAACAGCGGGATCCGCTACCCGCAAACAAACGGATCTTCGCGCCGGACGGGGTTCCGATGTATTCAGATAAATGGCAAATACGCGTG
>JAFDCJ010000498.1 GCA_019312835.1 Deltaproteobacteria bacterium | reverse complement strand
TCATCGACAACGAGGAGGTGGAAGGAATTACTGGCGGTGCGATCGATAGCCATGAGAGCGAGCCGGGTCCGGTCTATCTGCAGGGCGATGGTGAGGTTGAACTCAGGCTGCTAAATCAGTTGATAACAAATTGTGGTAGCAAGCGCGGGACCGTGGATTTGGATCCGGAAATACCGGAACCAACGGCCAAAAGAGTTCGCCTCCAGCAGGAACGCGAATATGGAGAGGTGCTAGACATCCTTGATGACCGGGTTTTGCTTCTGGATAATTTTAAATTGGTCAAAATTCAGGACGCTGCGACTATTTTGTTGAATACAAAATACTTCGATGTTCCGGTTGACTTTGATTCAATTAGAGTAGGTGATCGGCTAACCCTTTTTGGTCTCTCGGATTGTGTGGGCCCCCGTGAGGTTCAGTTCTACAGCTTTATTGCATTGATTAACGACTCATCAACGGATTGAGACGATTATTTGCCAAGTTTGATAACAGATAATGATGTAAATATCTGTCTGGCGTCTGGTCGTTACAATGAAACCGTAACAGTGAATGGCAATAATTTTTCACTTTTTGGTGAGGCTGGAAACAATTGTGCCGTCGACACTAATTGGACGATACTTTCCGGTGATGTGACAATCAATGGAAATAATGCAACTTTTCGGAACATCAAATTTAAAGGCGACATCTACAAAAACGGCCGCAACATAACATTCAATAATTGCTGTTTTTCAAAATGATCGTCTATAAAATTCAAGAAAGGTAAGTCAGCAAAATGTTGGCAGGGCCGCTATGGCCCTGCCATTTTGTTGGCCGCTGCCCATTACCGCCGCTGGGTTTGATGCACCTTCCACATATCTTCATCGGTGAAGCACTTCTCAGCCACATCCTGGTAATTGGCGGCATCCAGCTCAACGTTGCGCACCTCGCCTGCACCTTTCAAAACTTCCTGGTAGTACTCGTGCTGGATCAGCAGGTTCATGATCTCGTTGGTGCCGGTCCAGATCTGGCACAGGCGGATGTCGCGCACCGTTTTCTCAATTGGGTAGACGTCGGTGTAGCCGATGCCGCCCATGATCTGCATGGCCTGGTTGGCAATTTCCCAGCCGGCGTCGGTGGCAAAGCGTTTGGCCTCGCTGACGATCCGGCGTACATTGGGGGCATCCGTATCCACTGCCCGGGCCGCCATGTACACCAGGGCCCGGGCGGCATCCAGCCGGGTGATGGCGTCGGCCACCATGAACTGGACCGCCTGAAATCGCCGGATGGCCTGGCCAAAGGCATGCCGCTTTTCGCTGTACCTGACCGCCACTTCTAAAGCCGCGCGCACGCCCAGGCTGGCGGCTGCCGATGTCAGACGCTCCGGAATCATCATCTGGTTGAATACCAGTGCCCCGCCGTGCAGCTCACCGATAAGGTTTTCCCTGGGGACCCTGACATCCCGGAACACCAGCCGGCCGGTGCCGCCGCCGCGGGTGCCCAACAGGCCGTATTGATATTCGGATTCCACCCCCGGGCCCCGTTCGACGATGAGGGCACTGATGCGTTGGTGCTTGTGGGCGTTGTCATCAAAGTTGGTGCGGCAATATACCAAAAACAGGTCTGCTTCGGTGGCCCCGACCACAAAACGCTTCTGGCCGTTGACCACAAAGTGATCCCCTTTGTCTTCCGCCCGGGTGGTGGCCCCGAAAAAGTCCGATCCGCCCCTGGGCTCGGTCAGCGCTTCGGCGCTGATCATCTTGCCCTGCAGGATTGGTTTTAAAAAGCGTTCTTTCTGCTCGTCGGTGCCGAAAATATGCAATGCCTCGCCGACAATCGAGGGCATCACAAAGGCGCAGCCCAGGGTGTTGCCCAAAACCCCGATTTCTTCCTCCGCAATGACTTCAGATGTCCACGTCAGACCGCGTCCGCCCCACCTGGGATCGAAGCGCAGACCCAACAGGTTGTGGGCCGCAAGGTTTTCGACATATTCCCGGGGGTATTGGATTTCGTCGCGATCCAGGGCCCGGATAAAGTCGTGGGAAACCTCATCACGGACAAACTTGCGGACCTCTTGCTGAAGTGCCCTTTCCGCTTCGGTCATTAAAGGTTGGTAAAACATGATGGCTCTCCCTTTAGGTTGTGAAATTATGCTGGATAATCCTGACGGCAGGATTTCGGCCGATTCCAGTAACGATTAACCAATAACACATAACGCCAATTGAGCGACTCGCGCTCAATTGGTATCAATCCTCCAGCTGGGTCAGTTCGCTTCCCAGTCGCGACACGTAGATGTGGGAGAATTCAGAATCTTCGGCCGCGCCGTGCCAGTGCTTCTCACCGGCGGGGATCAACACCACATCGCCGACCGTAATGGCGACCTTTTCGGTTTCGGTGGCGATGTAGCCGTTGCCCGCTGTGATGATGAGGACCTGTTCGCTGTCATGGGCGTGGAACTTGTTGCGAACCCCCTTGCCAAAATTGACAACATTCACATTAAATTCCTTGCTGTCCGGCAGCAGGGTCTGCCGGCTGACATCCGGTCCCGTGAACAAGGGGCTTTCAAAACTCTGTTTGGCCACGGCATTCATTTTGATGACTTGCATGGTGGTCTCCTTTGTTACATTCTGATTGGTTTATCCTTTCAGGAAAGAAAAAGCGAGAACTAGGTGATCAATCCCCCATGGGCTCCCCCCTTTGAAAAAGGGAGGTTAGGGGGGATTTCTCATTTAAGCCTCTCGACCATCGTTCGATAAATCACCTCCACTACTTCATCGGCTCGCTTCAATGCCTCGATGCTGTTGAACCTCAGTACCATAAGTCCCGCACCTGTTAAAAACCCGTCACGAGTTTCATCTTTTTCCGCCTGACGGTTTTCTTTGTGCTGTGATCCGTCCACCTCGATTACCAATTTAGCTTTTGGCGCAAAAAAATCAACGATATAGTTTCCGATAGGTTTTTGACGGTAAAATTGGACGCCCAGAAGTTGCTTATCTCGCAATTGGGACCATAACTTACGCTCGCTGTCTGTCATATTTTTGCGCAGAAGACGGGCTTTGCTTTTTAGATGGGGATTGTATTTAAGCATTTCTCAATTTATGAATTTTCCTTGTGAGGGTGGGAACCTGGGGTAGATTCGGCCGATTTTAGGAGAGAGTCGGAGTTAAATCCCCCCTCGATCCCCCCTTTTTCAAAGGGGGGAATCTGAGAGTCAGAGTTTGATTCGAAAAAGGGATCCCCTGTGTGGAAGATTCCCATTATAAAAAGAATAGAGGATATGCCCGCAAGTCGTTCCATCTAAAAAGGTGTTTAGACCGAGAACCCGGGTTATATCCGTGCGGAGACATGGGTAACACTTTTTCTTAT
>JAFDCJ010000497.1 GCA_019312835.1 Deltaproteobacteria bacterium | reverse complement strand
GTCCGGCTCGACGCACAACCCGCAAACAGCAGTGCCGTCAATGCGGCGGCCAGAGATCTTGCGTTCATGATTCCACCCAATCGAACAGCAAACCATGGAACATTGCGTGACCGGATTATAGGCAATTCCGCTCACCGAAGCAATCCCTGTGGCCATCGCACATTTCCTCAACCCATTCGGGATCCTCGTACATGTCATCCAGGATCGCTTCGTTGGGTCGGAACAGATGCATGGCCGCCACGCTGCTGACGTAAGCATGCGTGACCAAAGGGGTATCGTCCCCGATTTTCCGGGAGACGTTTTTGATTACCTCTAAGGCGCCTGACTGGCGGGGATCGGTCGTCTTGTGATCGAAAGATTCGGCAATTTGTCTAACGCGTGGCCAATCTTCCTTGGACAAGACCGGTTTGTTGTCGGTTGGGCCCGCGGCAATACCGAATTTGTCAGGGATGGTAATTTCACCTCCGAGTGGGGGAACACCGAATGCGTGGTCGATATAGGTCGGAATGGCGACGTCATAGTCATTATATTCAATACTCGCCAATACGGCTTCTGTGACTTTGTCCGCATCATACCAATCGATACCCGTGACATCCGGCAGCAGCAAACCATGGCTGAATATCATCTGGGACATCACCCGCGGCCACAGGGGCATGTAATCCGGGGCGCGCCGCTCTCGAACCGCCTGAAACCGTTCTTTTTTGTTCATCAATTCCTCCTTGCTTAATCATCATACCTGAATGATCGTGGTGTATGGTAAAGTTTAATCAAAGATTCGGTGTCTTGTCAGTGGCGTATCGTTGAGGCTGTAGATGGTGAACTTGCCAACCTGCCGGGATGCGATCAGCTCCGCATCTTCTAGCATACGCAGGTGGTGAGTGACAGTAGATGCTGATCCATCAAGGGCGTCAACGATTTCACAGCTACACATCTCCTGCATTGAAAGCAGCCCTACGATGCGCAGGCGTGTTTCGTTTCCAAGGGCCTGGAATAATTTGGCGCGCTTCTTAATCCGTCTGTTATTGGATAGGACGCGAAACCTTGTCTGGGCCTTCTTGGCGATGAAACGGCATTCCTCTGCGGTACATTTGGTATTGAAGTTTTTTTGCAATTTAGTCATCTAATATTCCTTGGTTGCTTGAATGACTGTAGAGATCGGTTTTCGACCACAACAGCAGAGTTGAACTGAAAACGACAGTAATACACCCTGCCTCTTGAAAGATCACGGCTAGGACCGGGGTGAGCATCCCCAAACTGGCCAAAAAGAGTCCCACAACGTTATATATTATGGAAAAAAAGATATTTAACTTGATACGCCGCAGCACTTTTTGTGACATCCACACGAACTCCGCCACCCGCGAAAGATCGTCATTCATCAGGGTCACGTCCGCCGTTTCAATGGCCACATCGGTACCGGCCGTCCCCATGGCAAAACCAATATCCGCCAGTGCCAGCGCCGGTGCATCATTAATGCCGTCTCCGATCATTCCTACCAGATGTCCCTCACGTTGCAGTCCCCTTACTAATTCTTGTTTTTGTTCCGGAAGAAGCTCGGCCTGGAAATCGTCCATACCGATCTCCGCTGCAATCGCTTTGGCCACCCTTTGGTTGTCGCCCGTGATCATGGTAATATTTTCTATGCCGAAATCCTTTTTTAACGACGAAATGATCCGGGGTGTTTCGGGCCTAACCTCATCAGCGATAGCAATCAAACCGACCGGTCTCATGTCGGTTGCCACAAGCATGGCGGTTCTTCCTTGCTCGGTTTGATCTGACACCGCTTTCGAAATGATTTCGGGAATTGAAATGTCATTGGCCTGCAGGTATGTGTCTTTGCCGACCAATATCTCCTTGTCACTCCAAACAGCGGTTACTCCCATACCAACCTCGGCTCTGAATCCGTCCGGTTCAGGCGCGGTGATGCCGCGCTCATTTGAGAGCGCCATGACCGCTCTGGCTACCGGATGCTCAGAGTATTTTTCGGCAATCGCCGCCAGGCGTAGAACATCATCTTCCGGCATACCGTCAAAAGCGACCATTTCGACCACTTTCGGTCTACCCATTGTAAAGGTGCCTGTCTTGTCAACCAGAAGTCTGTTTATCTTCCCGGCCAACTCAAAAAATATCCCGCCTTTGATAAGTACAGCCCGTCTGGCCATATTTGAAATTCCCGCGGTCACCGCTGTCGGGGTCGCAATGGCAAAGGCACAGGGACAGGCCACCAGTAGAACAGAGACCGCCACTTTGATGTTGCCGGATGTGAAAAAACCGATGACAGCCAATACCAGCACAATGGGTAGGAACCACACGGTGAACCGGTCGGCAATGTTTTGAATCGGTGCCTTTGTTTCTTGGGCGTTCTCGACCAGATGAACGATTCTTGCCAGGGTGGTGTCTTGCCCGGTTTTGGTTGCCATAATTTCCAGACGTCCCGTCTCGTTCAAAGTTCCGCTGAATACTTCACTTCCCATAAATTTTTCAACCGGCATCGACTCACCGGTGATCGGGGCCTGATTTACGCTGCTTGCTCCGGTCTTTACGACACCATCCACGGGAATGCGCTCCCCGGGTCGCACCACCGCAACATCACCGACCTGAACTTCACTCACCGGAACCGTAACTTCCTGTCCTTGACACCGGATCTTGGCAGTCTTGGGCGTCAAATCAAGCAGGTTCCTGATGCTCCTGCGGTTCTTATCCAGGGTATAGGATTCAAAGGCACCGGCCACCGCCATTATGAATACGATGATAGCCGCCGATAGAAACTCGCCGACAGCAACTGTGGCAATCAGCGCAACCGTGACAAAGACATTGACTGTAATTTTACGGCTGTAGGCATCTTTAAACCCTGCGATAAGTCGCTGAAATCCGCCAAAAAAGGTGGCGACAAGCCCAAGGCTCGCACTCAAAAAATACGGGCCAATTTCCCAGTAGGTCAGTGCCCAGCTTGCCAGAATAAGGATCCCGACTGTGACGGGAACAATGGATAGGATGGCAACTTCTTGGTATTTGGCAAACGTGCTCGTTTGATTTTCGCTCACAACACAAATTCCTTTTTTCAACTCGCAGAGAACTTTAAGCAGATACAGGCGGC
>JAFDCJ010000496.1 GCA_019312835.1 Deltaproteobacteria bacterium | reverse complement strand
CACCCGGCCACGGCCCGTCTCAAGGCTCAAGGAATTGACGCCATGGGACAGCGGGACAACCTCTGCCTGATCGCGGAAGATCTTGGCACGCAAAAATTGTCCGATGTTCTCATGGATAACGCATTGTGGGACCCGCGTGCAGGCACCGTCTTCGTCGCCGAGGGCCTGTTGATGTACCTGCCCCCCGAAGCCGTTCGGGATCTATTTAACCAATGCGCCGCCGTCGCCGGGAGCGGCAGCCGGATGGCCTTTTCCTATATTCCCACCGGAGCGGACGGCCGGCCGGATGCCGGTCGATGGACCGGGCTGATGCTGTGGCTCCAGAGGACAGCCGGCGAGCCGTGGACCTGGAGCATCCGGCCCGAAGCGCTCGGGGAATATTTAAAAGAATCAGGCTGGACATATGCTGCTGACCCCGGAGAAACGGCGCGCAAGTACGGGGTGGAATTCTATGCAGTCGCCACTAAATGAAATCCTATCGGCCACCAGGGCCTGGCGCGGCCTGCTAAAGGAAGGCTTTACGGACGCAGACAACTTCGGTGTCACGTTTCCGGCTCAATGGGATGTCAAATGGAAGGCGATCTCGCTGGGTGCTGTGTTCCTGATGGATTTCGTCCATTTTGAAAACAGGGGCAAAGATTGAAATGGATATTTTATTGATATGGGCGCCAATCTTCGTCCTGGCCCAAAGGATTAAAGCGGTATGACTAAATCGATCGGCATCCGGAAATACCGCAACGAGCAGATGGACAGGCAAAATACCCACGCATCCTGAGCTTGCGTCATCGTTCAGAAAAGCGCCTATTTTCTGACCGGCATGCCGGACCTGATCCGGCATCCAGCAGTGCAACCCCCTGAAGAAACACTGGATTCCGGGTCAAGCCCGGAATGACAATACAGCCACATATTCAGTTCTGACAATTGCGATACAGTTTTATAACCCTACGGACCGGATAGTAGAAGGGGAATTTAAAATGACCAAGTGGTTGTCACTTACATTTAGTTTCGTCGCCGCCTTTGCGGCGGGTTGTGTTTCAGAACCAGCGGCGGTGGCAGACCGGGCCGCGGGCAATGCGGTAGCGGATATCGTCGTTTCCCGCCGGACGCTGACAGCGAACGGCGGCCGGGTTGACTGGTGCGCCGCCAACAATCTGATTGCCTTCGATCGCATGACGGGCCGGGACACCAGCGAGGTCTATGTTATCCGACCGGACGGGCGCGGGCAACGGTGCGTCACGTGCGGTGTTCCGGGTCTGCCGGAAGGAATCCGGGGTCAGCCCGCCTGGCACCCGAGTGGCCGCTTCCTGGTCATCCAGGTTCAGGGAAAGCACTACGGGGGCAGCCGGTTCGAGTTTGTCGCCTGGGGGATTCACAACGACCTGTGGCTGATCGACGCTGACGGGAAATGGGGGCAGCGGCTGCTGGAAGCCGATTACCTGGGAGCCTCCCTGCATCCCCATTTTTCAGATACCGGCGATCACCTGTTCTGGACCGTTCGGGAGGCAACCGGCCACAAGATCCGTCAGCGAATTTTTCACAAAACGCCCGGGGGGGAAAACCCGTGGGACGGCTGGCATCTGGCGATCGCCCGGTTTCATCGCGATGCCGGGGGAACCGCCAAACTGACCCAGCGGGTTGATCTCTACCGGGGCGAGGGCGGCTTTTTCGAATCCCATGCGCTGCGGGACGGCGTGATCTGGTTTTCCCACACCCCGGGCGGTCGTCCGCTGGTCGACGACATCTACCGCGCGCGGGCAGATGGAACCGGGCGGGTCAATATCACCCGGTCACCCGGCACGTGGGAGGAACACGGAGAGCTTTCACCGCACGGATCTCTGATAACGTTTAATTCCAGCCGCCGCTTCGATTGGAAGCACCCGCCGGATACCGCCGGAACCCTGCGCCTCGAGCTATGGGCTCGACGTGTGAGTTCGGGCGCTACGGTCCAACTGACAGATTTCAACCGGCAGGTGGCCGGACACGCGCGCGTGCTTACATCCGACTACGCCTGGGGACCATCCGGACGCGAGATTGCCGTTTATTATGCCACCTTCGGCCGCGGTGCCGTAACCCAGCAAATCGATATTCTCCACCTTAATGGCGCTTATTAGCGCAGGCGAAAACCTCAACGCGATCCAACTTAGCGGTCTGCTGCCAGGCCACCGAAACCGGGGCGAATTCTGGCGTGCGCTCGAGCCGGGATACACCCAGAGGGAAATGGCATGAAACTGAGCAGGAAGAAGGCCAAGGTCGTAACGTCCGCTATAGAGGCATGGATTGAGGACAACATCCACAAGGCCGTCTTTTTCGCGATCCTGGCGGTCAGTTTCTGGCTCCCGGGCTCACGGGCGGAAAAAAATATGGCACCCGGGTCGATCACCCAAACAGGCCATATCTGCTGATTAAACGCTTTCCAGGGCTCTTTTGAAGCCTTTAAACGAACCGCTGATCACAGCCTCCGGCACGGCATAGGACAACCGGAAATATCCCGGTGCCCCGAAACCCACCCCCGGCACGGCCAGGATGAGCTCCTCTTTTAGTATGTTCAAAAACTGAACATCGTCGGGCATCGGGCTTTTGGGAAACAGATAAAACGCCCCTTCGGGCACGGTGAATTCATAGCCGGCTTCGGCCAGGCCCCGGCAGAACATGTCCCGGCGTCTTTTGTAGATGGAGACGTCCACCGTGACGCCCTGCAGCCGGGCAACGGCCAGCTGCAGCATGCTGGGGGCGTTGACGCAGATCATCGTGTTGATCACGATGGCCGCTCCGGTAACCAGCGCCGCATCCTCGGCATCGGGATGCACGGCAAGATAGCCGATGCGCTCGCCGGCCAGGGACAGCTCCTTGGAATAGGAGCTTACCACGATGCTGTGGGGATAGGCCTGAAACACCGATGGCACCGTTCCGTCATAGATGATCTTGCGGTAGGGCTCATCCGAAATCAGGTATATCCGTCGGCCGAATTTTTGGCTGGCCCGCTCCAGCATCGCGCCCAGCCCGGTCAGCTCCTCTGCCGAATAAACGGCTCCGGTGGGATTGTTGGGCGAGTTGATCAGCACCACCCGGGTGCCCCGGGTGATGGCGGCCTCGAGGGCGGCGATGTCCAGATGAAAGCGGTTATCCGTCGGTGCGGTTTTAAGGACAGCGCCGGCAATAAAGGCATAGTGATCATAGCCGATAAAATAGGGCGAAGGTACCAGAATTTCTTCACCAGGATTCACCAGAGCGCCAATGGCCGAATTTAAGGCGCCGGCGGCCCCTGCGGTCATGACGATCAGGTCCGCTGTCAACTCAACGCCGTGCTCGCTTCCAAGATATTCGGCCACGGCGGCGCGCACCTGGGGATGCCCCGGGTTGGGGGTGTAGCCGTGCCCCAGGTCGTCACGGTTGACCAGCTCCCTGAGTACCCGGTGAAACTCCGGCGGCGGCGGGACATCGGGGTTGCCCAGCGAAAAATCAAAGACATTTTCCGGGCCGTGTTCGGCTCTGAGCCGGGCACCTTCCTCGAACATCTTTTTAACCATTTCCATCCCTGCGACCATTTTGATCATTCTGTCGGCAATCGGCATGCAGCCCTCCTCGTAATTTCAACCAATAAATAACCCCGGCGAAATGCCGGGGTTATTTATTGGCATATTTGCAAGTCTAAATCAACTTTGCGCTTTCATTTTTTCGATGAATTCTTCCGGGTCGGTGACCATGCGCTTCAAAATTTCGATCAAGCCTTTAATGTGCCAAACACCCGGCACCTCAGTATCTTTGCCGACCCGGCGGTCACATCCCGGTATTCCAGTATTCCAATCAGCGTGACCCCCAACTTTCATAGAGATTAAGCATTCAAATCCCGGCTTCAAGTCTCATTGAAAATTTCTGCTCGAAATCCGGTAAAAGCTGTTTTATATTAAATCATAAAATTCCAATCCCGGCAGGAGGCCAAATGATCGCTTATTTTGTACACGACCGTAAAAAGAAGAGGGATCTGATCGTGCTGCCCGACAGGGCCTGCAGCGTCGAGGTGACCCCCCAGTACATGGAATCTTTTATTGCGGTGGACCCGGTGTTTGCCAGCTGGTCCGGAGACAGCTGTTCGGACTTTGCCCCCGAAGATTTCGGCACGGTGGTGGCAACCCGTGACGACGGCGGTGATGTGTGTGTGATGGACCACGAGCTCTGGCGGGAGCGGATGGCGTTCTACCTCGGAATGCCTTGAGAGCTGGTTACACGAGGTGTTGCTATACGATTGATAGCAGTCTGCAGTCTTCAGGTGTTTGGTGTTTGGTATGTTGTGTTTTGAAGAAAAACAGAACCTCTGCTATTTGAGACGGCACCAAACACCAAAAACTAAATACAAAACAGCTTTTAATTAGGTTAAACACTTATTGCGAGCGAACCAGCCGCTTAAAGAAAAATAACAGGGGAGCCAACAGTTGCGAATCATCTTCTTTGCCGGAAAAGGCGGGGTCGGAAAGACATCGGTGGCGGCCGCGACCGGGATCAAGTCCGCTCAAATGGGCTGCAAAACCGTGGTGATGTCGCTGGATGTTGCTCACAGCCTGGCGGATATATTTGACCTCGACCGCGGGTTGCTCGATCAGAACCGCGGGCTGCCGATCGAAGTGGCTGATAATTTGTGGATTCAGGAACTCGATATCCAGGAGGAGATCCAGCGTTACTGGGGTGATATCCACATGTATATCTCCGGATTGCTGAACCGGACCGGGCTGGATGAAGTTCTGGCAGAGGAACTGGCCGTTTTTCCCGGGATGGAGGAAGTCAGCCTGCTGCTGTATATCAACAAATACATCCGCGAAAAAGCATACGACGTCATCTTGCTTGACTGTGCCCCCACAGGGGAATCGCTGCGCTTCATCAGTATCCCCACCACCCTGGATTGGTACATGAAGAAGATTTTCAAATGGGAAAGAACCCTGGCCAAATATATACGGCCGGTGGCCAAACGGGTGACGGATATACCCCTGCCGGAGGACAACTATTTTCAGGCCATTGCCGATTTATTTGAAAAGCTCCAGGGGGTGGATCAGGTCCTCGTGGACCCGGAGATCACCACGGTCCGCCTGGTGACCAATCCCGAAAAAGTGGTGTTAAAAGAGACCCAGCGGGCCTTTATGTATTTTTGCCTGTACAAAATGAACATCGATGCGGTCATTATGAACCGCATCCTTCCCGAGACCGTGACCGATGCCTATTTCAGCAACTGGCTTAAGGGCCAGCAACGCAATTTTGAAAAAGCCGCTGAATTCTTTAATCCGGTCCCCATATTCCCGGTGAATTTGTTCTCCGGTGAAATCATCGGCTATGACCATCTGCGGGATCTGGCCGATCAGATTTATGCCGGTCGCAATCCACTGGAACGCTTTTACAAAGAGGAACCCTATCAGCTGCTCAAGGAAAACAGCAGCTACCGCCTGCGGCTGAAACTGCCGTTCATCTCAAAAGAAGATGTGGAGCTCAGCAAGCTGTATGAAGAGCTGGTGATCCGTATCGGGGGATTTAAACGGCACATACTGCTTCCCCGGCAGGTGGCATCTTTGAACTCAGTAACTGCCAAAATGGAAGGCAGGCATTTAAACATCGTGTTTGAAGGAGATGAGCATGGCCGAGAAAAAGAGTGAACCGCAAACCACTGGTTGTCCTGTGGGCAATTTCTTCGAAGATCTGGAAAAAGCCTTGGGGAAAAAATCACCGTTTTTTGAACATATGCTCCAGTCGAAGCTTGAATTCATGAAAGGCATCCGTTCTCTGCTGGATACCCGTATTGATCACCTCGAAAAGATGCGATCCGGCAAGTCAGGGCGTAAGATGACCAAGATCAAAGTCGAATAGAGCGTTTGCCATAGAAGCATCCCTATATTCGGTGGTTTCACAAATCTTCTTTGGATAATCATTGACGTTTATGGCTTGATTCAAACGCTCTAATGTTATGGATTCCGGGTCAATCCCGAAATGACGATAGAAAGGTATTCGTGGTTCTTTCAATTCCGACACACTCTGCTTAGCGGGAATGACAGAGATTGGATTGAATTAACTCCCCAAACAGTTATTTAGTTTGTTTATCTAACATCGCAATGGGTTTGGCCATGTCTTGAATGTGCTGGTGAACCCGACCCAAATCCTGGCCGTTGACACCCATCATCAAATCACAGGGGCCGATGGCCGATTTCATTCGACAGCCCAGTCCCAGGAAGGTGATATTGGGCTCACCGGTCAAGAGGGGCAAAGCGGTGATATCCGCACAACCGCCCAGCGCACCGCCGGATTGCGGCAGTTCCATCCTCCCCCCCTTTTCATAATTGACGGCATACAGCAGCCACATGATCTGTTCGCTATTGGCCGTGAATACGACCACCTGAGGTGTTTGGTCAAACGCCGGCAGGGGCGCGATCAATGCTGCCCGGGTTTTACCCTTTTCCAAATAGGTGGATTTGAGGATGGTTTCGGCGGAAGCCTCCTCGGTTTCGAACAGGCCAACCCCGTACTTTTCCAGCACGCCATCGTCCAGGAAGGCTTCCATATCCTTTTCAAAACCCAGCACCGAGGTCCCCAGCTTGCAACCCATTTTTTCTTTTTCCAGAAGCAGGGTTTCGCCTTCGCCGGCCAGGATGACGGCCTGGCAATAGCTTTTTAGCTCTCTTTCGGTCAGTGAGATATTTTCGGGAAGGGGGTCGGCCTCCCGGTAGATTTGGATGCCTGCCGGTTGATACTGAAGCTGAAGTTTGTCGACCAGGTCGCTGGCAATCGTTTGAAGATCGGTCATTTTTCATCCCTCCTGAATTTATTCGAATTAGAGCGATCGAGATAAAAAGGTTTCTGTTTTCTGCCCCTTGTCCCCTGCCTGCCCCGCGCAGCCTTTCAGGCGCAGCAGGGCCCTCTGTCATCTGTCTTCTGTCCTCTGTCCTCCGTCCTCCGTCCTCTAACCTCTGTCCTCTGTCATCTGTCCTCCGTCCTCTGGTCGTAGGATGCTGGCGATGAAAAACCACAGCAACGCCATCAACTGCAGGCCGAGCATCATCGCAAAGCCAGCCTGATAGCCCGGCGGTGCGTAGCCACCCGCGGCGGTACCCGGCCACAGGTTAATAATGACGCCGATTCCCCATTGGGCCGCAAAGGCGCAAACGAACACCAGCAGGTTGACGCCGGTGTTCACCCGCCCCGACAGGTGAACCGGAAAACTCTGTGACAATACCGCATAGGGGATGATGCCGGTGGTGCCGAAGATGCCGAACAGGACCCACAGGGACCGGGCCCACGAAGTGACCTCCAGGATAAGCAGGCTCTGGGTGATCATGAAGGCGGCCATGCCTGCCACCGCAACGAAGATCGGCTTGATGCCCCGACGGCTCAACCTCTCTGCCACAGCACCCATCAGGATAAAACCGGTGACCATCGCCGCGGCGATCATAAAGAGCACCTGCGCAATCACCTCCCGATCGAAACCGGCCACATCCCGCAGCCACGGACCGGACCATAGTCCCTGGATGGCCAGAAAAGCCGCCTGGGACATAACGGTCAGGGGTGCAATGCGCCAAAATGTCAGGCTCGAAAAAACCTGAATGATTCCCTGAAGCTGCTCCTGGATGCTGTCTCCGTTTTGCTCGATCTTTTTTTCCGGCACCACCAGAAAAACTGCCGCGGCGATCGCCAGGCTGATGATCGCCAGGATGAAAAAAATTCCCCGCCAGTCTGTAATTCCAAGGGCGGCTTCCACCGGTGCGGTCGCCGTAAGGGCGCCAAAGCCGCCGGCAGCCATTTGAAAGCCGTTTATCAGGGGTAATTGCTCTCGACGAAACCACAGCACAAAGGCTTTAAATGCGGCCATCAGACAGGCCGAAACGCCGAACCCGATCAGGGCCCTTCCGATCACCAGCCCGGTAACGCTCTCGGCTCTGGAGAATATGAAAGCCCCGGCGGCAGCAAAAATAAGGAGAAAAGATTCAATCTTACGCGGGCCGAAGCGGTCCAGCAAGACACCGAGGGGCAGTTGGAAGGCGGCGAAGGTGATGAAGTAGGCCGCCGTCAAAAGGCCCAGCTCCGAAGGCCCGATTCCCAGCTCAGAGGCCAGATCCGGTGCCAGCACCGCATTCACCACCCGGTAGAGATAGGAGAGAAAATAGCCCAGGGCGAAGGGGATGAACACTCGCAGTTTTTTATCGAAACTGAGAAAATTTTTACCCATTTGATGGGAAGATTGGTTCATAGCTATTCAGGTCGCTGCGGCCAGATTCTATCATAAATATTTAAAGTTATATGATATTTAAATTATGACGCCGTGTTGCACATATCTTGCATACTATTTATGTAGTCCTAAAGATATATAGTCCGGAGACTTGCCTGTTGGCTTCGCGAATGCGCGTGCATCTTCTTCCGGCAGCTTCCGATAGTATTACTCTAGGGTAAGCACACCGTGCAAGAAAAACGGCAAATCGGGAAGCCATCTTTTTAGTGGTTGCAAAAAAACGTTCCGTTTTCGAAACGTTTTTTTCCATAACCACTTATACCATCCTTCAGTATCTTAAAACTTATTTTTAAAAAGAGGCGCAAACGAAAGCGGCAGAATCAAGGCAGATTCTGCCGCTTCATTTATTGCTTGAAGCATCTGGTTTTGTTCAACCAGTCACGGCGCGTTTTATCTCACCAGGCGCTTGACGTCCGGAACCTCGAGGTTGGCCGCATCGATCATCCATTGGCCCGATCCATCTTGCGACCCTGTCAGGCGCCCCTGCTTCAGCCATTTTTTTACCCCGCTGGCCGTCAGGTAGGTCATGCTGACGAACTCGTCCAGTGGGATCCCTTTTCCCGCCGGCACCTTGGCCGGTTTGGTCTTTTGCGGCGGGGCTGATTTTTTGGCTGCGGCGGGTTTGGCCGTTTTTTGGGGTGGTGCTGACTTTTTAGCTGCGGCCGCCTTGGCCGTTTTTTTGGGCGGTGTTGATTTTTTAGCTGCAGCCGCTTTTTTTGGGGCAGATTTTGATGTTTTCTTCTTTGGTGCGGGTTTGCCTTTCTTTGGCTGACTTTT
>JAFDCJ010000495.1 GCA_019312835.1 Deltaproteobacteria bacterium | reverse complement strand
GGATTAACCCCGGCTTGACCTGCACCGTGACCCGGATGTTTTTGCCGGTGGTGTTAAATCCGCGCACCATATTGAATTCCAGTTTTTCCAGCACTTCCATTTCCAAATGATCCGAATTGGCGCCCCGATTGACGGCTTTGATTTTCAGCAGGTCAAGGGCCTGCTGGACGGCGGCTTCGGCATTAAACCCGCGGTCAACCCCCTGGCTGAAATTTTCTTCCGGCGCTTCGGCTACCTGTCGCTCGGTGTCGGCAAAAAAGATGACCTGGCAGGTGGTCCGGGCCAGGGCCGCCCCGATGGCGTTGGCCACCGTCCACTTGGGGACCACCCGGATCCGGTAGTCAGACATAGCCCCAAGATATTTTGCAAAAAACGGTGCCGGACCACCCAGTACGCAGATGCTTTGCGGCTTTACCTGGTAGCCGTCGAGCAGCTCATGCACGGTGTAAACCGGTTTGCTGTTGATGCGGTACAGGAGGTGCCGGGCCGCAGACAATATCTGTGTACAGGTGATATCGATGATTTCAGCCGCCAGAGCTTTGACCGAGGCGCCGAGTTGGATGGCCAGCGGCTCAAGTCCTGCCGTCGCCTTCTGGCGGCTGCTTCCGGGAATATCCTCTAAAATGCAGAGGGCATCGGTCGGGGTTGGTGACGGCCCCCCGTAGGCCATCGCCGGTCCCCTGCGCTCGGGGCCGATGACCAGCTGGCCATCGATCACGCTGACGGCGCTGTCGCCGCCCAATCCAATGGAAAGCGTGTCGAGGGAACGGATCAGGGTTTTGTATTTTCCCAGACTGATTCCCAGCGGGTCGAGTACCGGGGCCCGTTTGATCAGTACCGCCATGTCCGTGGTAGTGCCGCCGATGTCCATTACCAGGGTATCTTCTGCTTCCGAGCCGAAGGCGGTGGCGCCCATGACACTGGCCGCCGGACCGGATAAAATGGTCTGGGCCGGGTATTCGATGGAGGTGGCAAAATTCATGTTGCCACCGTCTGCTTTGAGAAGACGCAGGGGTATCGTCAAGCCCCTGGTCTGCAGCGATTTTTGAACGGCTTGATAGAATTCTTTGTGCAGCGGATAGACGGATGCATTTAGAAAGGCAGTGGCAATGCGGCGGCCAAAATTCAGATTTCCGGATACACGGTGACCCAAAAAAATTTTTTCAAAGGAATCGCTCAGTATGCGGCCCATTTCCAGTTCATGGCTGGGGTTGCGTACCGAAAATTTACCCACGACCCCCACGTACCGGATGCCGTCTTTTTTCAAGTCAGAAGCGATCTGTTTAATTTCGTCGGCATCCAGCGGTTCGACCTCCCGACCGCGGTGATCGATGGAACCTGCCACTGAATAATAGCGAGCGTTGGTGCGGTAAAATTCCGGATCGATGCCGGGGCCGGCCGAGACAATCATTCCAGCTGGGGGCGTTTTACCCTGGACGATGGCGTTGGTGGTAAGGGTGGTGCTCAGGACAATGCGCTCGACCGAGGCGGGATCGATATCTTCGGTGACCGCCGTTAACCCGTCCAATACCGAGTGAAACAGGTCCGCAGGGTCGGTGGGAACTTTAACTTCTTTGCGTAGCCTTTGCTCATCGAGTAGAACAACATCTGTATGAGTGCCGCCTACGTCTAATCCTATGATCATTGATTTATCCTGACCGCAATGCTAAAGAGATGAACCTGATGCTAACGAAAAAAGGCCCCAATGTCAACGTTTTGGAAACTGGATTCAAGCCGAAAAAGATGTCAACCGTTGCCAAGAGGCCAAAGGGGTCTTATGTAAATCATTATGTGAAACAGGCGTGTTGCCGGCAACGATCTTGGTCTATGGAGGATTGCATGAACTATGACGACATAGCAAAAAAAATTGCTGAAATGATTGACAACAATGACATGGCACCCTGGAAAGCCGAGGAGGTGGCATTAAAAGAAGGGGTGCCGGCACCCGCTCATCTGGCGGTAGCTGCCAGCGCCCGGCGATTGTTTATCGAAGAAAGAAGCGGCCATACATTTCACCATATCGTTTTGCCACCCGAGCCCTATCAAATCACCTACCGGTGCCCCAATGACGGCACACAATGGACGCTGGCCGCGGACGATACCTATATCGCCTGCGGGTTGTGCGGCACGCCCCTTGATATGGTAGAAGAAGAAAAGCGTTACAGCCAACTGGTGAACAATTACATCGGTGGTGTCGAAGATTACTATAGTTATGCGGGTGAAGTCACCGTGGGCGGTGAAGTCAACCAGACCTTCCAGAACATTCTCTGCTGGGGCCCGGGAGTCGGGCATCTGGGCATTTCGGCCGGATGCTTTCAACTCAATAAGTACGGCCCGATTGAAATTAAGGTCTCCGATTGGGCCGTGGCTGCCAGAAATTTAGCCTTTGTGTTCGACACTGAAAACGAACGCGAAAAAGCCATGCAATTGATAAAAGCCAGGCTACCCGACATTATCCCCAAAATCACCGAGGCGCACCTTGCACAATGGGATGGCGAGGTGTTTAATGTAGATTTTTTAAACAAACAGCATCACGCCGACCGCATCCTGCATAGCTGTTTCTATACCCGATTCAAAAACCACCGTGGACACGGCCAGACATCTCACAGTGTCGGGATGGCCAAAAATATAATCGATGATCTTTTCACGCAAAACGCCATCCACTGCCGCCTATCGGTTGTCGGCATGGGTCGGGACGGGGATCTGAAACCATCGCCGCGCAATCGCAGGGGACGGTATGTATCTGCCCGGCAGCGGATCCCGATTAAAGACTATGAGAAAAACATCGGACGACCGATCGATGAATTTTTGGCCTATATCGAATTAGACCGCCAGGGTGTTCAGGAAGAAACCGGGTGGCCGGCTTATACCGGTATGGGTGGAGAGATCATCCCCGCTTTTTACCGCACCATGAAAAATAACCCCCGGCCTTATCTGGTTTCCTGCTATCAGAAACTGTATGCTGAAACCCGCGGCGGCGATGTGATTTTCGGCGTCGAACTGCCCAATGTAGAAGTGGGTATTACCTCCAGTCCCGAGGGCATCATATCCCCGATGGCCAGGGAAGCACTGAAGATTGCCGGCATCCACAGCGCCAAAGCATATGCCGCCGCAGTGGCAGCTATCACCCTTGCCGGCGAATACAATTTTTCGACGCTTCACATCAAAGAAAAAATGTACACCGGAAGATAAATGCGCTATTTCCAGGAAAAGATATCTTATCCGGCCGGGGACGTAACCGTTCCCGGCTATTTGTGTTTACCACAAGAGAACTCCGGCTGTGCACCGGTGATTATTTTCCACGGCAGTGACGGTTTTAAACCCAACCACGAAATGATCGCGCATCAGTTGGCCATGGAAGGATTTGCCGCCCTGGCCCTGACCTGGTTCGGCGGAGATTCGGCACGCTCCGTGTGGGGCGAGGTTCGCGCTGATGATATTCTGCAGGCGGTTGCTTTTTTGAAACGCCTGCCCGCAGTTGACACGGACAGACTGGGCCTGATCGGCTTCAGCCGGGGCGGCGGCCTGGCCATGGTGATGGCGTCGCTGATACCCCAAACCAGGGCGGTCGTCAATTACTTCGGACTGACCAGCTGGACAGGCGGTCTGGAGGAATTCGCTCATCTGCCGCTGAACAAATCCAATCCGCTTGACTTTATCAGACACCTGGCATGTCCGGTTTTGTCCTTTCACGGAAAAAGCGACGAAGTCGTACCGGCATCCAACACCATCGAGGTCGACACAGCGTGTCAAAAATTCGGCATCGATCACCACTATACGCTTTATCCCGGCGTCAACCATTCATTTATCTGGCCGGGCGATAAATACAACCAGGCGGCCCATCAGGATTCCTGGGAACGAACCCTCGAATTTTTTCGAAATACTTTAAAATAAGACCGATATATCTACAGATATTTTCCTTATGTATCAATATCGCTACAGTTAACGGCGTCAGCGCTCCGGTGCCAGGGGTATGCGGTATTTTTTCATTTTTTTGTACAACAGCGTCCGATGAATCCCGAGCTCACGTGCGGCGCGGGCTTTATTGTAGTTGCTTGCTTTGAGGGCATAGCGAATAGCCTCTTTTTCGGTTCGCGACTGTACGTCTTTTAAGGAAGGCAGGTTGCCGTCGAGGGTAGTGTGGCGATTGCGTTGCAGATAGAACGGAAGATCCTGCAAACAGATGGTGTCCCCATCGATGGCCGACAGCGCGCGTTCGAGAACGTTGGAAAGCTCGCGCACATTCCCGGGCCACCCGTACTGTTTTAACCCCTTTTCGACCTCCTTATCCATCTTGACGGCCGGTAAATTTGCTTCCTGCACCATCAGGTTTAACAAATGACCGGCTATCGGTACAATGTCGGTTTTGCGCTCGCGCAACGGCGGGATATCAAGGGGGATCACATTCAGGCGGTAGAAAAGATCCTTACTAAATGCTCCGGCGCTGATCATGTCGTCCAGGTTGCGGTTGGTGGCCGCAATGATGCGAAAATCCGATTGGATGATCTTGGTGGCGCCGACGCGTTCAAATTCTTTGTCTTCTATTGCTCGCAGCAGTTTGGGCTGCATTTCCAGCGGAAGATCACCGATTTCATCCAGGAAAACCGTCCCCTGGCGGGCCAGTTCGAACTTGCCGGGTTTGCCACCCTTGCTTGCACCGGTGAAGGCCCCCTTTTCATACCCGAACAGCTCTGATTCCAGGAGGTCTCTGGGAATGGCGGCGCAGTTGATCCTGACAAACGGGTTCATTTTACGCGGGCTGGCATGATGGATCGCCTGGGCGAAAAGCTCTTTCCCGGTGCCGCTTTCGCCGGTTATGAGGACCGGAAACTGGTTGGCGGCTGCCCTGAGGGCTTCCAGCTTCAGCCTTTTGATGCTGTCGCTTTGGCCGGCAATGCTGTCAAAGGTGTAACGGGTTGAGCGTAGATTGAGGAGCTCTTCCTCATAGAGTTTTACTTTGGATTCCAGCAGGGAAAGCTCTTTGGCCAGTTTGCCGACATCTTTGACATCTTTGAACATAACCTGGCCGAACACCCCGATGACCCTTCCCTCTCTCCAGATCGGGATGCGCTGGACGACCATATTCTGGCCTTTGATCAGGTGGCTTTGATTGATCTCCGCCTTCCCGGTTTGGGCCACAATGTGCATGCGGGTGTTTTCGATCACTTCGGTGCAGTGTCTGCCGATTTGCTCGGCGGGGTCCAGACCCAAAAATTCACCGTAGGGCTTGTTGAAATGGGTAACGTAACCATTCGCATCCGTCACCATGATGCCGTTGTAGATGCAGTCGAAAATGCGCTCAAACATCTCCAACTGCCGGCGCAATCCTGTTTTGGGCTGTCGGCGGTTTGGTTTGATTTTTTGGCGCTTATCAGCGCTTCCAATCGTGGTACGCGCAGCGGTCTTCATGGCGACCTCCCGTATCAATTACGCTACATGTATTTGTTTTGATACGCCTTGTGTCTTTATAATTGCTTAAGGCTGTATTTTCAACTCAAAATTTGGGATAGGACGTTTTTTTTGTTAACCATCTGTTATATAATAAAATTTCTTAGAAGAGCCCGGTGAATATCTCTGCCCCGTCATGACACACCTCATGGT
>JAFDCJ010000494.1 GCA_019312835.1 Deltaproteobacteria bacterium | reverse complement strand
CTCCCTGATCGGGCAACGATCCTGGAAGCTGCAGCCGGCGGGTGGGTTCAGGGTGTTCGCAGGCTCATCTCCGATCGCATTCATGCCTTTTATCGGGCTTCGTGCGGAGCCCGGAATGGCGGAAAGCAGCAGATGGGTATAGGGGTGTACGGGATTGTCAAAGAGCGCATCGGCGGGTGAATATTCCATCATATGGCCCTTGTACATCACCGCCACCATATCGCAAAGATAGCCCACCACATTTAGATCATGGGAGATAAAAAGGTAACTCAGGTTCAGCTGTGTCTGCAGGTCTTTTAAAAGGTTAATGATCTGGGCCTGGATCGATACATCCAGTGCCGATACGGGCTCGTCACAGATAATCAAGGCCGGTTCCACACTTAATGCGCGCGCAATGCCGATTCTCTGGCGCTGACCGCCGCTGAATTCATGCGGGAAGCGATCGATGGCGGCGGGTGACATGCCGACCATTTTCAAAAGCTCTTCAAGGCGCTGTTGCATTTCTGAGCGATTATCAATGCCGGCAATTTTGAGCCCCTCGGCAATGGATTGGCCGACGGTCATTCTTGGATTTAAAGAGCCGTAAGGGTCTTGAAAGATGATCTGGATTTCTTTCCGCAGGGGCTTCATTTCCGCCTCGCTAAGATCGGTGATATCCTGCCCGGCAAAGATAATTTTACCTTCATCAGCTTCTAAAAGTTTTAAGATTAGCCTGGCAACCGTTGTTTTGCCGCATCCGCTTTCACCCACCAGTCCCAGCGTTTTACCCCCTTTGATCATAAAGGATACGTTTTCCACCGCCCGGACCCAGCTGGCTATCCGTTGGAAAAATCCTCTCCGGATGGGAAAGTATTTTTTCAGATCTTCAACCTGAAGAATGGTGCTGTTGTCAGAACGAATTTCATTCATGAGATAATCGAATCCAGTTCTTTACCAAGGTATAGGCTTCGCCCAAATTGGAATGGTGGAATGCTGGAATATTGGAAAAATGGGTCTTGGCCTCCGGCATTCAGAGAGTAAAGCTCGGAGCGGATATTGCAATATTGGATAATTGGCAAAATTCAGCCTGGCCATAAAGTTTAAAATAGAGAATCTCCTTTGAAAAACCACTATTCCATCGTTCCAGCATTCCATTATTCCATAATTAAGAAAAAAAACGCATGCATCAATATCACCTTGTATTCTCATTCAGTTGTATAAATTCGAAAACGTCTAGCGACCCCAGTTTTTCCGGCCGCCATCGAAAATTACCGGACAGCGCGCGTTGTGTCCGTTTCCATAACCACACATTGCCGGGTATTGTTCACGGCAGATTTGAATTGCGTATTGGCACCGCGGATGAAATGGGCAACCACCGGGTTTATATGCCGGATTTGGCACCGTTCCGGGGATGCTGTAGAGCCGCTGGCCCCTTTTTTCTCGATTGGGGAGCGATGCCAGCAGCGCCTGAGTGTAGGGATGTTTGGGATCATTGAAAATATCTTGCCGGTTGCCCTGTTCTGCGATGATGCCGGCATACATGACGCTCACGCGATCGGCTACCTTTGAGACCACGCCCAGGTCATGAGTGATATACAAGACCGACATCGAGCGTTGCTTTTGGATTGAGCCCAGCAGGCGCAAAATTTGGGCCTGTACGGTGACATCCAGCGCTGTGGTGGGTTCATCAGCGATGATCAAGTCCGGGCCACAGGCCAGGGCCATGGCAATCATGACGCGCTGCCGCTGCCCGCCGCTGAGTTGATGGGGATAATCGTTTAGGCGCTCTGCTGGTGAAGCGATACCAACGTCTTTTAATAGCTGCTCACTGCGACCGATGACCTCGCTCTCGGGTACGTCTTCATGCGTCCGAATGGCCTCGCCGATCTGATCGCCGATGGTAAAGACCGGATTCAGGGATGTCAGGGGTTCCTGAAATACCATGGCAATCTGATTGCCGCGGATTTTTTGCATTTCGTTATCATTGTAATCCAGCAGGTTTTGATCGCGAAATAAAACCCTGCCGCCTGCAATTTCGCCGGGCGGGATCGGCACAAGACCCATTACGCTGAGGGCGGTTACCGTTTTACCGCAACCGGATTCACCCACCAGGCAGACGGTTTCTTCCCTGCGGACATCAAAGCTGACGCCATCCACAGCCCGTGCCACTTCATCCTCACTGCGAAAGTAAACTTTTAGATCCTCTATTGAAAGCAATATATTGTTTTTCGCATGCATTTTATGCAGTTCATTTCCGTATGGCGCTAATATACGTTTCCGTTGTTTGTTGTCAGGGGTCCGTTGCAGATTTTAAAATAGCGGCTAAAACCACAGCGGACAGCGGACAACTGGCAAAGGACCGATGGTATTTAGCAACTTTATGGTGGTCATGCGTTTACTTGCGGTACCCCTAATTTCGCTCTCGCAATTTTGGGTTGAGTACATCGCGCAGTCCTTCTCCAAAAAGGTTAAAGGATAGGACCACAATCAAAATGGCCAATCCCGGCACGAAGGTCAGCCAGGGGGCGTCAAAAATGAATCCTTTACCGCCTGATAAAATATTTCCCCAGGTGGCATGTGGGGGTGGGACACCGAATCCGAGAAAACTCAGGCCGGCTTCGGTTAAAATCGCGGATGCAATACCGATCGTTGCGGATACCAAAACCGGTGCAACGGCATTCGGCATCATATGGCGGAAGATGATTCGATAATCGTTCAGGCCCAGCGCCAGGGCGGCAGCCACAAAGTCCTGTTCCCGCAACGACAGAAATTCTGCACGCACAAACCGGGTGGTGCCCATCCAGCTCGTT
>JAFDCJ010000493.1 GCA_019312835.1 Deltaproteobacteria bacterium | reverse complement strand
TCATTCCGGTCCCGGATCAGGTCCGGGATGACGGATCCGGAATCCAGGGCTGTTTAGCCGCTTTCCGCACCTGGATGCCGGATCGGGTCCGGCATGACAAAAGAGCAACAGCTGATGATGTTTACCCACCGAAAACCCGGAAGCTCCTTTTCGAGATGGGAATCTGATAGTTGCAAAATAGATTGTTTTTTTATATCTGTTATCAAGTTGGCAACTGCGGGCGCCACGGCAAGGGGTAACCATGTTGGGCAATTACCTTTTTGAAACGAAGGAGATCACCAATGACCAAAATGGATAAAAAAGCTGATCTGGCAGGCCCAGGGGTAAGCACCTATGAAGAGGTGTCAAAGATTTTACCGAATGATTACAAACCGCTACAGCATCCTATGGAGCGCATGCAGGCCCTGTTTGAAGTCAAACGTTACATCGAGGAAAACCTTTGCCGGGAACTCAATCTTCAAATGGTCCAGGTGCCTCTGATTGTGGACGCCAGCAGCGGCGTCAATGACTACCTGGACCGTGACGGCTCACGGACACCCATTGAGTTTCCATGTGGACTGGGCTTGGAGACACCCCTTTCAGCCCAAGTCGTTCAGGCCGCCACGAAATGGAAACGCATGGCCTTAAAACAGTTTGAATGCAAGGTGGGTGAGGGCATATGCACGGATATGAAGGCCGTGCGCAAAGATTATTTCCTCGACCACGACCATTCCGCCTATGTGGACCAGTGGGACTGGGAGCGGGCAATTACCGCAGAAGACCGCCATCTGGATTTCCTTAAAGATATCGTCACCCGGATCTGGAAAGTAATCTATGGTGCCGGCAAACATGTCCAGGCGCTTTTCCCGGCTCTGCAAACCGACGCCTATCCCGATTTTCCAGAGGAGTTGCAATTTTTCCACGCCGAGGAAATTTTGGAACGCTATCCGGATCTGCCGCGCAAACAACGTGAAACGACCATGCTCAAGGAAGTCGCACCGGCCATCTTTATCATCGGCATAGGCTGGGTGCTCAAAGACGGCTATCCCCATGAGATGCGTGCGGCTGACTACGATGACTGGGTAACTGAAACCATCACCAAAAATGGAGAAACCCTGCACGGTTTGAACGGTGATATTCTCGTTTGGAATCCGGTGACCCGCCGGCGTCATGAACTCACATCCATGGGCATTCGCGTAACGAAAGAATCATTGAAACTGCAGCTCAAACTTGCGGGGCAAGAGGATTTTCTGAACCTGCCCTACCACCAGGCGATTCTCAACGACCGCATCCCTTTGTCGATCGGGGGGGGTATCGGGCAATCCAGAACCTATATGTATCTGCTGCGCACCGCACACCTCGGTGAAGTCAGTGTCTCTGTCTGGCCGGAACAGCTGAAAGCAATCTGTACACCCAAAAATATTCATGTGCTTGAGTGAGACAGGTTTACGTGAATTGCGCCAAGACCGTTAAATTGCCCCGATCGAATCACAGAATCGGCGCCAGCAACCCTGCCGAGCGGGCGGCCAGTTTGAAAAAAAAGGATCGCTGGGTGTAATCTTCCACCGAAACCGGACGGCTGCGGGAAAAATCATCGGTCAGCATGGTGTCGACTGCTTTTACGAACGCGGGGTCGTAGTTTAGAAGGGTAATTTCAAAATTCAACCGGAACGATCGATTGTCCAGATTGGCCGTACCCACCGCCGCACAACAGGAGTCAACCAGAAACACCTTCTGGTGCATAAACCCGGCCGTATAGCGGTACAGTTTAATTCCCAGGGGCAGGGTGCTCTGGTAATAGGTAAACGACGCCAGATGAACCGTGCGGTGATCCGGTTTTTCCGGCAGCAGGATGCGGACATCCACCCCTCTCAATGCCGCCAGTTTCAGCGCGCTGATAGTCTGCAAATCGGGGACGAAATAGGGACTGGCGATCCAGATGCGTTCGTTGGCCGCATTGATGGCCTGGACAAACATCAGCCCGCAGGTTTCAAGGCGATCAGCCGGCCCGGACGCAATCACCAGGGCATCTTCCTGCCCATCAGCTGCTTTGTTCAGTTCCCAGGTCAGTTCGGGAATGCTCTTGGTGGCCCAGTACCAGTCCTCCACAAAACAGAATTGAATGGCCTGCACCGCAGGGCCTTCAACGCTGACATGGGTATCACGCCAGGGAGCGAATTTGGGGTGTTGGCCCAGATATTCATCGCCGACGTTATGGCCGCCGATGTAGGCGGTTTTGCCATCCACCACCACGATTTTACGATGGTTGCGGAAATTTAGCTGAAACCGGTTGGCTTTGCCTTTGGTCGAGTGAAAAGCCGAGGTGGTCACCCCTGCGATTTGCATATCGCGCAGGTAACTTTGCGGCAGTTTATGGCTGCCGATCTCATCATACAGAAAATAGACCCTGACCTTTTCTTGGGCCTTTTGAATCAGTTTGGACTGCAGCTCCCGGCCGATGGCATCGTCTTTAACAATAAAAAACTGAACCAGGATGTACCGTTGGGCCGATTCGATACCTTCAAAAATGCGGCGAAAGGTTTCGCGGCCGTCGATGAGCAAACGGGTTTTGTTGTAACGCGTTGTCGGCATCTCCGCCAGCCGGCTAAGCGCCACCTTCGACAGCGGCAGGTTCTCCCGAACCAATCCCCGGTCAGCGGCTTCGGTTTGAATTTTTTCGATATAATGATGGATATCCGAATTTTTAGCGCTGCGCAGCAATACATAGCCGTGAAATTTATTGCGACCGAAAATGGCATACAGCACCAGTGCCACCCAGGGAAACGTGATCAGGGAAATGGCCCAGGCAATGGCTCCCTGGGAGGTGCGGGCATACATCACGGCATGGACAGCAGCGGCTATTCCGAGCAGTTCCACCAGCGGGAAGACGATGGCAATAATCGTGTAGCTGACGTCTGTATCGACCATAGGTGCTATCAATATTTTCCTGCGGGAAATGGCAACTTTTTTCTCAGGAGGTCATATCTACTGGAAGCCGTCTAAAAAAGGCGCACCGCTCTTATTTGTCAAAGGTGCGTTTTCTGGTATACCGTCTAATCCATTTGGAGGGCTTTCTCCAGCCTGGAAATTTCCGCTTTGAGGCGCCGCTTTTCGACCGGATTCAAATCGTTTTCATTCAGACGCCTTTTTAATCCCAGCAGACGCATTTCTTCGCGGTAGTCATTGCAGGTATATTTGGGAGCTTGGGGCATGTGAGGTTAGATACGGCCGGTCTCTTTGAGGGTTTCTTTGTAAATTCGGTAGAACAGCTCGGTATCGGTAATTCCACGGCCCAGGATTTTGCCGATGTCTTCAATATTTTTTATGTTGATCACTAAATTGACGCTGGCATGAAAGGCCATCATGTTGTCCATGGTACGGTAGCGGCTGCTGACCATGGCCACAAAAATATTGCGGCGGGTCGACATTTGCAGCCGTTCAAGGTATATCAAAACCCCGTTGGCATCCGGGTTTTTGGTGTCAAAATTTTCATCTACGACAATCAGGTCGTAGATATGGTAACGCATGCGTTTGAGGGCATCCCGCGCACTTTCCGCAATTGTAATCTGGTAATCCATCAAGTTAAGCGCGGTCTCGATGGTTTTGCGGGCAATGGGATTCTGCTCGCATACCAGGGCGGTCAAACCTTCTTCCTCAATAAAATCAAAGGGCTTGTCGGCCGCATCGTAGACGGCGTTGGCCCCCCCACCCGCAGCACCGGGCGTTTTGGCCGAATTCAGAGCAATTCGGGTTTTACATTTGGGGCATGGAAGGGTGGTTACCCGGCCGGCCGGAATTTTTTCGTCCGGAATCCTGAATTTGCTTGAGCAGCTGCTGCAAATGATGTCCATGGGTTTTCCTGAAGATTAATAGTAATGGTTGGATCGTACCGTTATCGTAACGCTTTGTTGTAGGCGCGATCGATTTCCAGTTTTTCAATATCGGTGGTCTTCTCACCGCGTGAGCTTTTGATGGCGTCAATGCCGCGACCCACGATTCCTCGCTGGCTAGCATAGGCCATGGCAGTTTCCTGGGTAATCAGCCCTTCTTCATACAGGCCGACCAGATGGTGGTCAAAGGTCACCATACCGAAGGCGGTGCTGGCTTCCATGATGTCATTAAAGGTTTTGCCCTCACTTTCGCCGTGCAGGATAGCATCCTGGACTCTCAGGTTCGTGCCCAGGATTTCAAAGGTCGCGACCCGGCCGCCGCCGATTTTGGGCAACAGCCGCTGGCACACGATCCAGCGAACCGAGTCCGCCAGCCGGATACGGATCTGGCGCTCGTCTTCATTGGGGAACATACCGATGATACGGTTGACGGTAGAGCCGGCATCAACGGTGTGCAGGGTGGTTAAAACCAGATGGCCGGTCTCGGCGGCGCTCAGACCGATTTCGACTGTTTCGCGGTCACGCATTTCGCCGACCAGAATGACCTTGGGCGCCTGCCGCAGGGCCGCTCGCAGTCCGCTGGAGTAAGCATCGAAGTCAAGCCCGAGCTCCCGCTGGTTGAAGGTGGATTTTTTATGGGGATGCTGATATTCGACCGGGTCTTCCAGGGTAATAACGTGGACGGATTTGGTTTCATTGATCTGGTCCAGAATTGCCGCCAGCGAGGTCGTCTTACCGGAACCGGTAGCACCGGTCACGAATACCAGACCATTTTTTTCCTGGGCAATCTTATACATTGTTTTGGGCAGCCCCCGCTCCTCAATCGTGGGAATCTTCGACTCGAGTTTCCGTAGAACGATGGAAAGATTGCCCCCCTGGGAGAAGATATTGACCCTGAAGCGCGCCTTGCCCGGCAGGCTGTAGGACAAGTCGCAAGATCCGGTGGCCAGAAGGCTTTCCGTCAACCGTCGGTCCTGATTGATCAAATTCAGGGCCAGAATTTCGTTCTGGAAAGGCGTCAGGGCCTTAAAGGACGGTTTGATGTCAACGGGGATCAGCTCACCGGCGCTTTCAACCTGCATGGGTTTTCCCACCGTAAAATTCAGGTCGGAAACATCCCGATGAAAGTCAAGCATCCTTACCAGAATGTGATCGATCTCCTGCTTTTTCATAATTCACACACTGCCCTGCTTGGGCGAGAATCGCCCAAGCAGGCGTTATTCGTTATACGTTAATTGTTATTAGAACGGTAAATGGCCTCATTTTATATTATCGGCCGGTGCGCCTGAAACCATTAACTAGAAGCTATCTCAAAAAAGTCTTTTGGCCCAAACTCTTTGTTGGGCGCTCGCTTTAAATCCTCGAAATACCGGTGT
>JAFDCJ010000492.1 GCA_019312835.1 Deltaproteobacteria bacterium | reverse complement strand
TCGGAAGGAAGCGAATTTAAAGCTTCGTGTGAAATCAAGCGGGGGAAAATCTCCCAAGGCGGACTGGAGGTCAGAAGCGAGGGCCAAAAAGTCGCCGGCGCATCGGTCATCGATGCCGGCGCCTTCATTTATGATGAAAATGTTCAAATTGGCCAGGGATCTATAATTGAATCCGGTGCCCTGATAAAAGGACCGACCATTATTGGCAATCATGTTGAAATCAGGCAGGGGGCCTACATCAGGGGCAATTGTATCAGTGGCGACAATTGTGTTGTCGGCCATGCGACTGAAATGAAAAACGCCATTATGTTAAACGGTTCCAAGGCGGCTCATTTTGCTTATGTGGGAGACAGCATCCTGGGAAACGATGTCAATCTCGGCGCCGGGACCCGGCTTGCCAATATTTATTTAATAGACATCAATATCATCATCCTTGCTGAAAACAAAAGATATAGAACCGACTTGAAAAAACTTGGCGCAATTATTGGAGACGGCACCCAGACGGGATGCAATTGCGTCTGTAATCCCGGCACCCTGGTTGGCAGGTCATCCCTCATCTTCCCGGGGGTGACGGTGGCAGCCAAAGTTTACCCCCCCGGTTCGAAAATAGGCCATAACGTAATGAATCTGTTTGAAGTCAAGTAGACCCGAATGGGAATTTTGGTTTTATTCAGATGTTTTGGTTGATTTTTTGACTTTTATGTATAAATTGGACTCATATTGCTGCGCTTACATTCGCAATCAGCGCTCGATCAGGAATGACAGAAAGTCGTCGCAAAGAAAACGTGTCCTTATTAACCGCTAAATGTCAAAGAAGGATTAGCCATGTCACCAACGAATATCAGCAACCCGTCACAAGGTCTCGCCAGTCCGGATTTTGAAAAGGCATTGCAGATCGGTCGTCCGCCCACCATCGCCAGGCTCTTCCCGCACTCCAGAGCCTTGATTGTCAGTGGTAAATTTATCGACCTGGCCATGCTTGCCAAAGGAAAGGCCATTACCATGGCAGCCAATGGCCGGAGCAGTTTTGTCATTCGCGGGGCACTCAAAGCGGCCCAGAGAGCCAATGCCGCCCTGATCATCGAAATCGCCAAATCAGAGGGCGGCGCCAATGCCTATTGTGCGGTGAACTACTGGAACATCGCCAGAATAGTAGACGCTGCCTGCAACGAAATGGGTATAACGGTTCCCGTGGCCATTCATGCCGATCATTATGGTCTAAAAAACGATCAGGACGTGGAAGACGCCAAAACTGAAATACCCTCTATTTTCGACGCCGGCATAACCTCCATCGCCATCGATGCCTCGCACATGCCGGATGACAAAAACCTGCTGGCCAATCTGGAACTCAATCCTCATATACCGCCATGGGCTGGACTCGAGACGGAAATCGGTGAAATCAAGGGTAAAGAGGGTCTGTCGACCGTTGAAGAAGCGCTATTTCTCATCCAGGGGCTAAACGCCCATGATATTTTTCCGAATTGGATCGCCTTAAATAACGGCACGACCCATGGTATTGAAGCCAGCGACACGGGCATCCAGGTCGATCTAACCGCTCAGATTCATGCGGCCCTGACCAAGTACAATGTCTCAGGAGCGCAACACGGCACCTCCGGTAATAATTCCGACCGCTTACGAGAAATTGCCGCCAGAACCAGAACCACCAAGGCCAATGTCGCAACCGCCCTTCAGATGATCTCATGGGGCCTGGAGGTCAACGATTTCGGCAATGCCCAGCTCGACGGCCAGGGCAATTTCATCAAGGTAAAAGATCAAGGTGTCACCGAAGCGCTGTGGACCGAAATGGTGGCCTATGCGCAGGCTCAGGGTTGGCAGGGCGGAAACTTTAAAAAACTTAATTTGCCCTTCGAAAACAAACTGCTCGGCCAAACAGCCAAGGTAAGAGAAAGGATGATCAGCCGGGTTGAAGACTTCGTCTACAACATGCTGGTTAACGTCTTGAACACCAGGGATACAGCGCCGCTCGCCGTTGAAGCCATTCTCAGCGCCGGATCATATGACGCGGCTCCGAAAGCCGAAAGGATTGAAGATCCCGCCGAGTGGACCCCGGAAAAAATCGTCGCGCGGGCCGCTGCAATTGATAGCGACAAGGGGCCGGAGGGGGATTTCGACGACTAACGACCCGATCCGGATTTAATTGGCATAAAAGCTGATCATCGCCCGGCATCGATGCAACATCGGATGCTGGAGATTCATTATCCTGGCCTTTTTTCACCCTCTGTGGGAAAAGGCCAGCCAAAATCCTCTGCGATAAATTCTCTTTAAATTCAATAATTTATTGGGGAAATCATCTTTTTCTTCTCCTTGCCCCTCAATTTTTCCTAAAGTCTGGCGATAAAGTCTCCGATATACAAGTCAGGAGGATTTCGGAATGTTTGTACCAAGCTATCAGATGCATAATGTTTTAAACGTCTACAGCAAGCAGCTGAGACAAAACATCGCATCTGCCAACAGGAAAAACCTGTCAGAAAAATTGCCGACTGATCAGGTAAGCTTGACTGCGAAGGGAAAAAGACTGGCAACAATGGAAAAGGTATCAGAAGACATAATTAAAAAAATTTCCCGACTGGGAACCCGCAACGGTGACCGACAGCTGCCAGCGGAACAGGCCAAAAAGGATGGGGTGGAAACGGAAACCGCCGCGGAGGAGTCGCAAGAAACAACTTTTGTTTTCAATGTCATTGATACCATCAATCAAAAACGAAAAAATACGCTTTCAGTGGAGGATTCCGGCTTTTTGATCAAACGGCTCGAGCAGTTGTCCAAGAAGGTAGGCGAGAAAAAGACGGAATCTTGGGTTTAATGATTGGCAGAAGGCCAATTACCCGCAACCAGAACAAAAGAGGAAAGTTTCAGCTGTTCGAATGACAAACGGCTAAGCGTTATAAGGGGGTTAAAATGATTAACGCAATTGGGGAAGCCACAATGCAGCAGTTCGTAAGGTCAAACTACAACAGTGAGACCTACGACAAAGACCTTGAGGCTCAGAAGACAGAGAAGGTCAAGGAACATCGTCCGGTGGAAAAAAGTGAGGATGCACACAAACCCGGCATGGATCTGAAATCCGAAGAACAGATGCAAACCCGCAACAACCTTGAGGACGGCAAACTAGTCGTCGAACAATACGACGACTCCGGCAGACTGGTCAAGGTAACGCCTCCCGGCTACATACTCCCGGGTCAAACGGCATAAATGGCCAGCCGCTCATTGACGATATTGCGTAACATTGGTTTATAACAGCGAGCCTCTGTACTCGATGCTGGATACCTGCTGTTTCAAGGCCCGGTGGTTAAATCCATCAATGGTTGCGAAACAACAGGTTTTGAGCACCGAGTAACAGATTCAACCTCAGACGGATAGCCACGCCCTCGCACCCAATCCCGCTTAAGCATCCCGGCCCGTTATGCAGGATCGATTTTTTGCCAGATCTGCGCTTTTTGCGCGGCGGTGAGATCTTCCAAACCCTGTTCGCCGTCCGCTATCAGATCCTGCATCTTTTTGACCTTTTGCTCGAATTTATGAACGGCGCTGGCGAGCGCGGTTTCCGGATGGATCTTAGCCCGGCGGCAGATATTTACCAGCGCAAACAACAGATGGCCGAACGCTTCGAAACGCAGCTCTTCGTCTTGCTGTCGCAGCGCAGCTTTTAATCTTTGCCGCAGTTCGTCCGGATTCTGAAATCCCGTCTTCATTTCGGTCCATTCAACTCCGCTTTTAGCGGCGCGATCTGATACTCGATAGGCCCGCATCAGGGATGGCATGCCGGCAGGCACTGAATCAAGGCTGGAAGAATTGGGCGATGACTTTTTCTCGTCGCGCTTTATCTTATGCCAGTTTTGGACGACCTCCTCGCTGTCGCTGACCGTCCGGTCGCCAAACACATGAGGATGGCGCCGAATCATCTTCGTGGTAATCGCCTCGGCAACATCCTGCAGGTCAAACTGCCCGTCCTCCTGAAACATTCTGGCGATAAAGACGATATGGAACAGAACATCGCCAAGCTCTTCACGTATCTCACCGGGGTCTCCCTTTATGATGGCTTCAGCCAACTCAAAGACTTCTTCGATCAAATAAACACTGACGCTGCGGGGCGTCTGCATTTTATCCCAGGGGCATCCCTTTTTCCCCCGCAGGGTTGCCACCAGTCTCGATAGGGCAGTTAGATGAGATTCGGAATGATTTAGTTTGGAATTTTCCACGCTTTTTTATGTTCCCCCAGCTTGGCTTTAAAATCTTGCTTCATTTCTTTGGAGATCACCTTCGCCATTTTTTCTGAAACCCATGACACATGGGGCGCCAGCTCGGAGTTTTTAATAAAAGCAGCTCCTTTGGGGAGAAACGCGGTGAGGGTAATAAACAGGATGGAAACGATCAATACGCCTTTCAGGACACCGAAGACGAAACCGCCGATACGGTCGACCCAGCCTAAAAATGCGATGTTCAGCAAATATTTTATGATGACGCCCAGGACACCGACCACGATCAGCACACCGCAAAATATGGCCAAAAAACTCAATATGTTAAGGTATGCCGTGTCATGGATCAACCCCGCCAGCAAACCGGCCAGTACCTGATAGTAGGTGTAAGCAGCATAGAAGCCACCCAAAACACCGATGATGGACGACAGCTCCTTGACCAGGCCCCTGAAAAGGCCTCTCACCAGGCTGTACCCCAGGATAACGATTATTAAAATATCAAATGGATTCATGATTTAGAACCACTTCTAGGCCCCACCATAGCAGGATTGAGCGCGCCAGGAATCAATGGGTTGAAGTAACAAAGCAGATTTATGGAGTCAAGCCATTTTTCTTTTGGGGCCAAAAGCAATTTGGCATTTGCAATCGCTAAAACATTTGCAATCGCTAAAAAAGGTATGATAGTTATGGGTGTTAGGTCTATAATCATAAAATGGAAATATTGATCGCATGACAGATGACGCAAAAGGTTCCCAAACCAGCATTGATTTTGCCGAAATTGAACTTGCCCGACAATTATTCGGCGAACATAACAGTAACTTACAAAAAATAGCCAAGGATACGGATGTTACCATTAATGCCAGGGGCAACACGGTTTTTATTGACGGGGATAAGATTGCCACCGCTCTGGCCGCCAACATTCTCAACCAGCTTTATGGGATCTTAAAAGAAGGATTCCCCATTCACCCCAACGACATCGATTTCGCTGTAAGACTGTTAAGCGGCGACGATCGCATCAAGTTAAAGGAAATCTTTCTGGACCGGGTGTACATTAGCTCGAAAAAGAGCGCTGTAACCCCTAAAAGCCTGGCCCAAAAAGAATATATCGAGGCCATTCGCACGCACGATATTGTATTTGGCATCGGCCCGGCCGGAACGGGCAAAACCTATCTGGCGATGGCAATGGCTGTCTCGGCCCTATCCAGAGGTATCGTCAGCCGCATTATTCTGACGCGGCCGGCAGTGGAAGCCGGAGAGGCCCTCGGGTTTTTGCCGGGGGATCTGGCCGAAAAGGTTGACCCCTATCTCAGGCCCCTTTATGATGCCCTTCACGATATGATGCGATTTGAAAAAGCAGCCAATTTGATGCAAAAGGGCATTATTGAGGTGGCCCCCATTGCCTTCATGCGGGGACGCACTTTAAACGATTCTTTTATCATTCTGGATGAGGCCCAAAATACAACCTCGGAACAGATGAAAATGTTTTTGACGCGCATTGGATTCAATTCCAAGGCGGTCATCACGGGTGATATCACCCAAATTGATTTGCCGTCTGACAGAACATCCGGGCTGATTGAAACTAAAAACATTTTACAGGATATCAGTGGCATTCGTTTCGTTTTTTTCTCCAAAAGGGATGTCGTCCGACACAAACTTGTTCAGAAAATAATTCAAGCCTATGAAGAGCTTGAAGCAGCCAAAGTTAAGCATAATTCTAAATGAGCAAAGAGAAAAGCAAAGAGCCCGCCGGGAAAATACTCAATTCGGACCAGCGCTTTCGCTGGGTTATCTTATTTGGCCTGACGATCCTTTTCAGCCTGATCCTGTTTCCCAGTCTGGTGACAACCAAACATGAATATGATCTGGGAGATGTCGCTGAGCGGGATATCAAGTCGCCGAGAGATTTTTTTATCGAAGATCAGGTCGCAACTGAGTTAAATCGTCAGCTGGCCGAAGAAAATGTGCTAACGGTTTATGATTACGATGCAGAGCTTGGCCCCCAGATAGCCCTCAACGTCGAAGAGATTTTCGCCCAGATGAGAGCCGCTTCCGCGGCGCATGACATAACGTCGGCACCGATTCCGACGGCGGCTGAAAACACCGATGAGACGAGCGCCAAGACACCGAAACCCTCGCTAAATGTCATCACCGACAAACGCAAATACCTTGAAGAGAAGCTTGGCATAATGGTGACCCGGGGCGCTTTCAGTGCATTGGAGACCGCCGGCTTTTCGGAAGAAACCGCCAACCTTATCAAACAGATACTGTTGAAAATCCTGGAAAACGGGGTCGTAACCAATAAAGAGATTTTGCTTAAAGAAGCGGAAAAAGGCATTGTTCTTAGAAATGTCAGCACCCAAAAGGAGGAAACGGTACACCAGTTAAAGCAATTTTACGGCCTCGACCAGGCCAAAACAATGGTTCGCATCGTCGGTCAACCCCTGCTCAACGACCTGGATTATGGCATGCTGAACCTGGTGGTGGATTTTGTGCAACGGCTGATCCAGCCCAATATCACCCTGAACCGCAACGAGACCCAGGAGCGCAGAAAAGCCGCTAGCTCGCAGATCAAACCCGTTCTCCATAAAATCAAGGCCGGCGAGATGCTCCTGCGCGAGGGTGAACGCGTCACCGAAGTCCAGCTGCTAAAACTCAAGGCCCTTGTCACGCAGACCAAAAAGCAGCGGGATCTTTTCACCAGTGTCGGGGCGGCTCTGATGCTGATATGCCTGTTGATCACTACTTACATCCTTCATCTGGGTCGACCCGGACGCTTTTCAGCAGAGCACAACAAAAGCCTGCTGTTTATGGCCTGCGTATTTATAACCTTCTGCCTGCTGGCTGAAATCAGTTATAAGTTGTCCGAGGTGTTGACCCTGAACTCAACCCTTCCCATCCAAATGAGCTCCACCTGGTTCGGCATCCCCCTGGCATCGGGCGCCATGATTGTGTGCGTGTTCCTGGGAATTAGGACCGCCGTGCCCATTGCCATGGTAATGGCCGTCTCTTTTGCGGTCATTTTCGGTAACAGTTTGCCCTATTTTCTGTTTTTTTTCATCAGCGGCAGCATGGCAGCTTACTGGATCCAAAACTGCCGGGAGCGCAAGGTCTTCATAACTGCCGGCGCCAAGCTTGGATTGCTCAATGTTTTACTGGTGACCGCCATCGATTTCTATCGGGCCGATCTGTCCGGCTCCAAGCTTCTATATGACTGGGTTTTCGGCTTCATGGGAGGCATCGGCGCCGGCATCGTGACCGCCGGCATTGTTCCCCTGGTGGAAATGGCGTTCGGCTATACGACGGATATTTCCCTGCTCGAGCAGGCCAATCTGGACCGCCCGCTTCTGCGCAGGCTCATGCTCGAGGCGCCGGGAACTTATCATCACTCGGTAATCGTGGGATCTCTGGTGGAGGCAGCTGCATCTGAAATAGGCGCCAATCATTTGCTTGCCAAAGTCTGCGGTTATTACCATGATATCGGCAAAATTAACAAACCCTTATATTTCATAGAAAATCAGACCAACGGCAAAAATAAACACGACAAACTGGCACCTTCCATGTCCGGCCTGATCCTGATTGCCCATGTCAAGGAGGGCGTTGAAATCGCCAAAGAGCACAAACTCGGTCAGGATATTATCAACACCATCAGGCAACACCACGGTACCAGCTTCATCAAATACTTCTACGACAAAGCCAAACAGTTGAAAGGAGAAGATCAAGTCAATATAGATGATTTCAGATATCCCGGCCCCAAACCACAAACCCGGGAAGTCGGCCTGGTCATGCTGGCCGATGTGGTCGAGGCGGCGTCAAGAACCCTTGACAATCCGACGCCGTCAAGGATCCAGGGACTGGTCCAGAACCTCATCAATAACATCTTTTCAGACGGTCAGCTGGATGAATGTGAGTTGACCCTAAAAGACCTGCACAAGATCGCCAGAAGCTTCAACAAGATATTGTACGGCATCCACCATCACCGGATCGAATACACTGAAAGGCGGCCATCAGCCGGCGAAAACGGCAAAGGAAGACTGAAAAATGGAAGTGCTGATAGACAACAGGCAAAGCAGGCACAAAATATCATCGAAGACGATAAAGCAAACGGTTCAGGTCATCTTAGACGCCTTGGACTGTCCTGACAGCGAAATTTCCATCCTCATTGTGGATGATCCCCAAATAGCAGAATTAAATCGACAGTATCTTAACCGCGAGGGCCCGACCAATGTTATCGCCTTTGCCATGCGTGAAGGAGAATTCCCGGATTTAAGCCCCCATCTTCTGGGTGATGTGGTCATTTCAATGGACACGGCCGCCCGCGAAGCTCGGATTGCCGCTATGAGCCTGCAGCGTCGATTCAACGAGCTGCTGGTGCACGGCATATTGCATCTGATGGGCTACGATCACGAAACAACAGAAGATGATGCACGGAAGATGGAAGATAAGAGCAGGGAAATTTTGGCTCTACTTGATGAAACTTAGGCAACATTGATTAGAAATCCGAAACACGAAATCCCTGGCCCAGACCGAATAACCATCCTCAATGCTATTAGTTTTCTGAATAATGAATATTGGGGTTATGGCAGTCACAACCAATTAAGTCGCGCCAGGGCGGGCAGGTGTTCGGATTTCGAATTTACAGAATTCGAATTATAACTCAGCAACGAAAGGGAGATCTTGAGTATGTCTGGATTGGCCGTAAAAGTTGACCAGGTGGCAGCCTTGAGAGCCGCGCGCAAGAGTCAGATTCCAGATCCGGTAACCGCCGCTGTTGTGGCAGAGCTTGCCGGTGCCGACGGTATCATCGTTCACCTGTATCAAAACCGCAGGCATATTAAAGATAGGGATGTCCGCATCTTGCGCAGCGTGGTCCAGAGTAAACTTATCTTGGAAATGGCATCGACATCCGAAATGGTTGGTGTCGCCCTGGACATAAAACCGGACCTGGTTACCCTCGCACCGGAAAGGCGGGAAGAATTCACTTCCGAGGGAGGACTCGATCTGATTGTTCACCGGGACGATATTTCTGAAACGGTGGCCACCTTGCAAAACAGCGGTATCCCGGTGGCCCTTCTGGTAGATCCCGAGCCCGAACAAATAAAGATGGCCCACGGCAGCAATGCCAGCATCATTGAAATCCATACGGGCATTTACTGTGAAGCCAAGACCGCTCAAAAAAGGCATCAAGCCTTTTTAAACATTATCGATGCTGTTAAACTGGCCCACAAACTTAAACTCAGTGTTAAAGCCGGGCGGGGGTTGTGTTATAAAACCATTAAAGCATTCAAAGGCATTCACGAAATTGACGAATTCAGCATCGGTCACAGCATTATATCCCGGGCCCTGATGACGGGAATGCGGGATGCCGTCGAGGAAATGGTCCGTTTGATACGGGCGCTGTGACGCGTTCCGCGTTGCGGGGTGCGGGGTGCATGTTACGTGTTGCGGGTTGCGCGTTCGGAGGATACAGATCCTCACCGCGTAACCCGCAACACGCAACGCGCAATTGATTCGAATTAGCTCGTAACTGGCAACCTAAACGTTTATTTGGCTAATATTTCTGGAGAAGCCCCCATGTATCTAGTTACCGCCAACGAAATGCAGGAGATGGATCGCCGGACGATCAAAAACTTCGGCATACCCGGCATGGTTCTGATGGAAAACGCCGGTCGGGGCGCGACCCGTTTTTTTCTTGAGCAATTCCCGGATATCGAAAACCATCAGGTTGGTGTGATTGCCGGACGGGGCAACAACGGCGGCGATGGCTATGTGATGGCGCGCTACCTGAAGCAGCAAGGCGTTTCCGTCAAAGTTTACCTGCTTGGTACCGCCAGCCGCGTTCAGGGTGACGCCGCGGCCAATCTTAAATTCCTCAAACCGCTTGATATCCCGCTGGTAGAGCTTTCCGATGAAGCCGCATTTTCCAAACACCAATCCGAAATAGCCCGGTTGGACGTGTACATCGATGCCATCCTCGGCACTGGATTAAAATCGGATGTCAAAGGATTTTTCAAAACCGTCATCGAATTTATCAATGGCCTCGATAAGCCCGTATTCGCGGTCGACATTCCATCGGGTTTGAATTCAGACACCGGCCAAGTTTGCGGCACCTGCATCCGGGCCAAGGCCACGGCAACCTTCGCCTTTGCCAAAACCGGCCACCTGATTTATCCCGGGGCTCAGCATACCGGCGCACTGCGCATCGTCGATATCGGCATCCCATTGCCTATCGTCGAGGCGGTAAAGCCCCGCCAGCGGCTTTTAACCGGCGATCTCATCCAATCCTGGTTAGCCCCCCGCGCACCGGATGCCCACAAGGGTACGACCGGCCATTTGCTGGTCATCGCCGGCTCTCCCGGTAAAACGGGGGCTGCGGCAATGGCCTGTATGGCAGCTCTGCGCAGCGGTGCCGGCCTCGTGACGCTGGGGATTGCCCGGAGCCTGAATGCCGTGCTGGAAACCCAAATCCTGGAGGCGATGACAACACCACTGCCGGAGACCCCGGCCGGGGTTCTGGGTGAATCCGCTTTCGAGATCATAAGTAATTTGATGGAAGGAAAAAGATGTGTGGCGATAGGCCCGGGGCTGGGGCAGGATGA
>JAFDCJ010000491.1 GCA_019312835.1 Deltaproteobacteria bacterium | reverse complement strand
TCGAAGTGCCAGGCAGCAACAGGTCGTCCACCTGGCCCGCTGCTGAGCCGGCGATATCGGGCTCATCATTTATGACGGCGTCGGCTGCTGCCTGTAAGCGTTTTAGATCAAGGGTGCGGTTGAATGTGTTTTTGGGTGGCGGTGGTTTCACATCGGGTCCGAAACCGAGAGCTCCCGCCCGGTCGTCCGGTCCTTGTAGCAGGTAATCGAACTCTTCAAGCTGGGTATGACCTGTGTTTTTTTCAATAACGCGCCGTCCCCAGGAGTCGGGCATAGAGTCCCGAATTGCACCAAAGAAGCCCTGCATGCGGGCAGTTTCGTACACGCCCCTGCGGAGCCGTAGCTCTAACGGGTCAACTTCGATCGCATCATCCCGTTCGAGATAGCGCCGTCCATACACGAACTCACCGACGGATTGGGCATCTGGCGTCGGAGATACACGGAAACGCCCCGCCGTGACAAATTCGGTTGTTCCGGGCAGAACGATATACACATAGCACTCACGTTCAGAAGTCATCGTCGATCTTCCTTCTTTTCGGCGCCGTCTTCGGGCTTCTGGCCCGCTCTAGAATTTTGCCTTCCTCATCACGATCGGGGTCGGCCACATCCTTCAGTTGCTTTAAAAAACCAAGTGCCCATAGAGCCCCGAGGTAGGCGGCCATGGCAGTGGTCGGCTTGCCTTTCTCGATATCAGCCAGCACCTTGCGCGAGATGCCGATACGCTCGGCGAGATTTTCACCGGTCAGCCTGCGCCGCAACCGGGCGGTACGGATGTTGCGCCCCAGCCGAATCAAGGCCTCTTCGACAGCAGCCGGTGGTGCCTGTGAAATTTTGCTGATTCTAGTCATGTCCCTTTAAAATCCCTTATAAGTTTTATATATACCTTTAAAGCAACATATGCTGATTCCACCAAGCAGTCAAGTAATTTATTATAATATGAAACTTTAAAGTCCCTTATAACGTTTATATACACCTTTAAAATAACAAACATAAAGCCTGGTATGGAATCTGCCAGGCAAGCGCAGGGCAACCCACTGTGGCTGCCGTTCGAGGTCGGCAGGGTGGCCGACGCTACCAATTGTTGATTGGCTCTGAACACGGTTGCTGGTGTGGAATCTGTCGGGCAAGCTAGGCTGAAATGGAGATCTGAAAAAGGATCAGGTCTATTGAAGGAATAGCGGGAAAGCGTCTCCACGCCCGCGATCTTGGCATCATTCCTTAACGGCCAGATACTTTTCCAGCCGGTCCATGCCTTCCGTTATATTATCCAGGGAGTTGGCATAAGAAAACCGCAGATAGCCTTCGCCGTTGGGGCCAAAATCGATGCCGGGGGCCACGCCGACATGGGCTTTTTCCAGGATATCAAAGGCCAGCCGGTAGGAATCTTGTGAGATGTGCCGGGCGTTGGCAAACACATAGAAAGCTCCGGTAGGCTCCACGGTGATGCCGAGACCGATTTCCTTTAAGCGGGCAATCATAAACCGTCGGCGTTCGTCATAGATCGCTTTCATGCGGGCCACGTCCGGACCGGCTTTTTTCAAGGCGGCGATCCCCGCCTGCTGAACCACGGCATTGGCGGAAATGAAAAAGTTCTGATGCACTTTCTGCATGGGACGTATAAATTCCCTGGGGGCGATGACATAGCCCAGCCGCAGGCCGGTCATGGCAAAAAGTTTGGAAAACCCGTTAAACACAAAAGCGTGATCGGTAAATTCCAGAATGGAGTGCTCCTTGCCCGCGTACACCAGCCCGTGATAGATTTCATCGGAGACGATGTAGGGGCGCTGTTCACATTGGGTCAGGGCGGCAATTTGGCGCATGCGGTCGGCCGACAGCAGGTTGCCGGTCGGATTGGACGGGGAGTTGATAAATATGGCCCTGGTTTGAGCCGTCAGCTTTTGTTTAATGGATTCGGGTCGATATTGGAAGCCGTCTTCTTCGTAGACCGCGATGCTGACCGGCCGGCCCTGGGCAAATTTGATAAAATTGGGATAGCAGGCGTAATGAGGATCGGAGATGATCACCTCGTCTCCCGGTTCCAATAGCGCTGAAAAGACCAGGAAGATGGCCGGCGAAGAGCCGGAGGTGACGACGACCTGTTCCGGGTCAACGCTCACACCGTAAGTTGATGCATAATACTCGCAGATGGCCTCCCGCAGCTCGAACAGGCCCAGGCTGTGGGTATAATGGGTATGACCGTTGTCCAGGGCCCGGCAAGCAGCCGCTTTCACGCAGTCCGGGGTGTCGAAATCGGGCTCACCCACCTCGAGATGGATGATGTCAACCCCCGCGCGCTCCATCTCATTGGCCCGCTCGAGAACATCCATGACGATGAAGGAGGTCATTTCCCGGGTGCGTTTAGAGATCATATGGTTGGCCTTATTTCAATTTCAAGTGAACTGATACGCTGCTGACAAAATTCGAATATCGAAACACGAAATCCGAAACAATATCGAAATTCGAATGTTCAAAATTCTAAACAAAAACACTCCACCGAGTCAGCCCCCGTTTTGGTCATTATTATTTGGATCATTCGAATTTGTTTCGAATTTCGAGATTCGTGCTTCGGATTTATAACCTATAGAATTCCCGTGTAAATTGAAGCCTTTTTATGGCCACCTAATTAAACTACTTTATTGAGTTGGTATTCAATAATCCCTTCCGCGCCGTTTTTCAGCAACTTGGGAATCAGGTCCCGGACGGTATCCGAGTTGACGACAATCTCCACCGAAAACCAGTTCGACTGGTACAGGGAGGCGACGGTGGGGGCATTCAGGCTCGGCAGCAGATCAATTACCTGATCCATTTTATCCTCGGGGACATTCATTTTAAGGCCCACCATCTTTTCGCCCAGCAGGGCCCCTTTGAGCAACAGGGCGATATCCTTGGCCTTTTTGCGCTTCTGAGGATCCTTCCAGGCCTTGTGGTTAACGATGAGCTGGGTGTTGGTCTGCATCAGCTCGTGGATGATGCGCAGGCCATGGGCCTTGATGGTGCTTTCGGTTTCGGTCACCTCCACGACCGCATCGGCCAGCCCGGAGACCACCTTGGCCTCGGTGGCCCCCCAGGAAAATTCAACCTCCACCTTTATGTTGCGTTCCGCAAAATAGCGGCGGGTGAATTCCGTCAGCTCGGTCGCAATTTTTTTGCCGCTTAAATCTTCCAGCTTTTTGATCGGCGAGTCATAGGGCACCGCCACCACCCAGCGCGCCGGCCGGGAACTCACCTTGGAATAGACCAGATCGGCTGCCACATGAACATCGGAGCTGTTTTCGGCAATCCAGTCCTTGCCCGTAAGGCCCGCGTCGAGGGTTCCGCTCTCCACATAGCGCGACATCTCCTGGGCCCGGCAGATGGCACACTCAATCGTATCGTCATTGATTTCAGGGAAATAGCTTCTTCCGTTTACGTTGATATGCCATCCTGAACGTTTGAACAATGCGATGGTCGCATTTTGGAGGCTTCCTTTGGGAATGCCGAGTTTAAATTTAGACTTCACTTGTCGTATACCTCCTTGGGGTCAAAGACCGGCTCTCCAATTATCCGGATGCCACCCCGGTCAACCTTTTTGTGAAAACAAGTGGCATGCCCGGTGTGACAGGCGGCACCGCCCAGCTGCTCCACCTTGATAAGCACGGTGTCATCATCACAGTCAATGCGAATTTCCCTCACCAGTTGGACGTTGCCGGATGTCGCCCCCTTAACCCACAGGGTTTGCCGGCTGCGGCTATAGTAGGTCGCTTTGCCGCTGGACAGGGTGGCATCGAAGGCCTCCTGGTTCATATAGGCCAGCATTAAAACCTCGCCGGTCTGATGATCTTGTACAATTGCGGGAATAAGCCCGCCGGTTTTGGTAAAATCGAGTTGGATCTTTTCGTTCATCGGTGTCTTCATATCGCTTTTTTTCGTTCATTAAAGTCGGGAGTGATGGAGAATTGGAGTGTTGCATAAAGCACCTTGAGCCATTGCCATCACTCCAACACGCCAGAACTCCAATACTCCGGATCCGGGATTGGCACGATTTTAATGTTATATTAAAAATCCCTCAAGCTTATACCTTCCGCGCAGGATGAAATATTCATGTTGAATTTGTCTTCAGAAAGGTCTATTATAAATAGTTGCCTCGATAGAGCGATAAAATAAGTTGAAGGGCCCTGCCGAGAAATTTAAACTTTCTTCAGTAACCGTTACCGGCGATAATGTCAAATTCTTTTTTTGGCTACTAAGGGAGGTTTTGCTACTCGCTCAACATCCATTAAGCGTGAGTGTTGCTGCATCGATAAACTTCCAGGCCTGCTCCGGGCCCCCTGCAATCACTTAATGAACACGGACAACGTACGGTTGAATAAAGAAAACATGTTTCTCCGGGGATAGGTAAAAATGCCCAAGAGTAAAAGCACATCTGACATTCGCAAAAAGCGCGGCCGTCGTGAGAAAAAAGGTTTTTTAAAAACCTTTATCCTCTGGTCTTTCCTGCTGGGGCTGGTTCTAACCCTCTGCGGCGGTGTGGCCAGCCTGGTCGTCTATTATGTTGTCAGCAAGGATCTACCCCAGATATCCTCACTGTCGGATTATCATCCGTCCATCATTACGACGGTTTATGCCGATGACGGTCGTACGATCGCAGAATTTTTCAAAGAGCGGCGCAAGGTTCTCCCCCTGGCGGAAATGCCCCCCATGTTGCTCAATGCGTTTGTGGCGGCCGAAGACTCGCGCTTTTATAAGCACAGAGGAATTGATTTTATAAGTATTATCAGGGCTTTTTTTAAAAATCTCGAAGCCGGAACCATCGTTCAGGGCGGCAGCACCATTACCCAGCAGGTTACCAAATCATTTCTATTGACCCCGGAAAGAAGTTACAAACGCAAATTGAGAGAAGCCATCCTGGCCTATCGCATCGACAAGTCCTTTTCCAAAAAGGATATTCTCTACCTGTATTTGAACCAGATCTATCTGGGTCACGGTGCCTACGGGGTGCAGGCGGCATCCGAGAATTATTTCGCCAAATCGGTCAACGAGCTCAATCTGGCGGAGTGTGCCATGCTGGCCGGATTACACCAGGCACCCAGCAAGTACTCACCGTTTAGACACCCGGAACGGGCCAAGCAGCGCCAGATTTATGTGTTAAACCGGATGGTGGAAGAGGGTTACATTACCAACATCCAGGCCACGGAAGCCATCAACACCCAGCTTGACATCAAACCCCGGCGCAATTTGTATATAGAAAAAGTGCCGGTTTATACCGAACACGTGCGGCGCCACCTCGAAAACAAATACGGGTCGGAGGCTTTATATACCCAGGGCCTGAAAGTTTATACGGCCGTTAATGTCGACATGCAAATGATTGCCCGGGAAGAAATCCAAAAAGGGCTGGCCGACCTTGACAAGCGCGAAGGCTATCGCGGGCCTTTGCAGCGCATCAAGGCCGAAGAGATTGAGTCTTTTTCGCAGACCCTGCTGGCCGAGCTCGAAGAAACCCCCCTGGCCGAGGGGGCTATCGTCAAGGGCGTCGTGATTGCCGTCAGTGACCGCAACAAGACCGTAACGGTGCGCCTGGGCAATTCCCAGGGGATGATTGCCTTTGAGGATATGAAATGGGCCCGCAAACCCGATCCCGAGGTGGCCTATCACGAGGTTAAAATAAAAAACCCATCGGATGCGCTTGCCGTGGGCGATGTGATCCATGTTAAAATTAAGGGCAAACTGGAGCAACAGGACCTGTGGGCCCTGGCATTGGAGCAAATGCCCGTGGCCCAGGCGGCCTTGATGTGCATTGAGGCCGAAACCGGATTGGTAAAAGCCATGATTGGCGGGCGGGATTTCAGGCAGACGCAGTTTAACCGGGCCATTCAATCCCGGCGCCAGCCGGGCTCCGCCTTTAAACCGCTGATCTATGCCGCCGCTCTCGACAAGGAGTTCGATGATAAGGAAAAAAACTACACACCGGCAACGGTCATTGTTGATTCTGCCATCGTCTTCAAGGATGAGGAACGGGATTTCACCTGGAAGCCCAGAAACTACAAAGAAACTTTTTACGGCCCCACCCTGCTGCGCAAGGCCCTGGCCAAATCGCGCAATTTGGTAACCATCAAGATATTACAGGATATCGGTGTGGATTATGCCATTGAATACGCCACCAAGCTCGGCATTGAATCCGCCCTGAGCCGGGATCTTTCCATTGCCCTGGGGTCATCGGGGATTTCATTGCTCGAGCTTCTCAAGGCCTATTCGGTTTTTACCAACCATGGCTATTTGGTCGATCCTGTGTTCATCCTGAAGGTCGAAGACCGCAATGGAAATGTTCTCGAAGAAATGGCGCCTGAAAGACGCAAGGTGATTGAAAAAAGCACCGCCTATATCATGACCAGCCTGCTGGAGGGCGTGGTGAAAAACGGAACCGGCTGGCGGGCCAAGTCCTTGAAACGGCCGGCCGCCGGCAAAACGGGCACCACCAACAATTTATACGACGCCTGGTTTGTCGGCTATACCCCGCAGTATATCTCGGGCGTATGTGTCGGTCTCGATGAAGAGGCCCCCATGGGTAAAGGCGAGACCGGTTCCCGGGCGGCCAGCCCGATATGGGTTGGATTTATGCAACGGATCCATGAAAATGTCCCGGTGAAAATTTTTCAGCCGCCGGAGGGCGTTGTGTTCGCCAAAATCGATGCCGAAACCGGCCTGCTGCCGATTCCCGAATCTAAAGACGTTATATTTGAATGCTTCAAGGAAGGCACGGTTCCCACCGAGTATACCAAACCCCCCGACCAGATCAGCGAAAAAGCGGATTTTTTCAAGAAAGACCTATAGAAACATTGAATGCGGAATGCGGAATGCGGAAAAGGACATTGCTGAAAATCTGATTGCCATGTTTTCCCCATTCCGCATTCCGACTTCCGCATTCTAAAGGCCTTCTACCTTCCACCTTCGACCGCATACCCCTAAGTTCAGATAATCAGAAACCAGTTGCCAGAGACCAACCCACTCCGCTATAATACCGGCGTTTAGCAGGCTTTCAAATACCCCATTACCCATGACCGATAACCCATAACCTATAACAAATATCCATGAAACTTCGTTTGATACTATTGGTCCTGTCCCTGCTGGCCTTTTTGTCGGCATCCACCGGCGGGTATCTGTATTATTCTTCCATCAAAGAATCGGCTCTCAAAGAGGCCGAGCGCCAGGCGGTGGCGCGGGTTCAAACCATCAAGAAAAATCTTGCTTCCTATCTGTCGGAAAATCGCAAGCCGGTTCGAGCGCTGGCCGGGATGAAAGAGCTGCGCCAGGTCTTGCTTCAACCAACCCATCTCAATGCCATGGTAAATGCCAACGCGGTTCTGGACCATTTTAACAAGACCCTGGATACCGAAGTCTGTTACCTGATGACCCGCGAAGGCGACACCATCGCATCCAGCAACCGCAATGCCCCGGATAGTTTTGTGGGCAAGAATTTTGATTTCCGCCCCTATTTCCAGCAGGCCATGCGGGGCATGCCGTCCTCCTATCTTGCCCTGGGCACCACCTCGGGCCGCCGGGGCGCCTATTACAGCCATCCCATTGCCGGCCGGGAGCCCGGTATAGTTGAGGGTGTGGTGGTCATCAAAGCCTCCATCGAGCAGGTCGAAAAAGAGCTGATGTCCGCGCCGGATGAAATCGTGCTGGTTACCGATCCCCATGGAATCGTGTTTATATCCAACCGCAAAAACTGGCTTTACCATTCTTTGAGCGAGCTTGCACCGGACATTAAATCCCGGATAGAAGATTCCATTCAATTTGGCCACGGTCCCTGGGTATGGACGGGACTTACGATCAAAGGCCCCAAATATGCGGTTGACAAATCGGGCAATGAATACCTCATGCACCGGCTGGCATTGGATAATTATTCAGGTTGGAAGATCATTCACCTGCGCAGCCTGAAAGCGATTTCCAAGACCGTTTCAGATCCGCTGTTCAGAATCGCCGGCCCCCTGATTCTGGCACTGTGCGTTCTGATCGGATTGTCGGTGTTCTTTTTATACCGCAAAGCCAGTGTCGAGATTCGTATGCGTCAGTCGGCCGAAAAAGCCCTGCGCGCGAGCGAAGCCCGCTACCGCCGACTGTACCATCACACCCCGGCCATGCTGCATTCCATTGATATCAGCGGCCGTATTGTCAGCGTCAGTGACTACTGGAGCGAGGTGCTGGGGTATCGCCGCGACGAGGTTATCGGTCGTCGACTGACATCTTTTTTTTCGGAAGAATCGAGACGCTATGCCGAGCAAGAAGTATTTCCCGAATTTTTTAAGACCGGATTTATCAAAGACGTCCCCTACCAGTATGTCAAAAAAGACGGCCAGAGCATCGATGTCCTTTTATCAGCCATTGCCGACCGGGACGAACAGGGCAAAATTATTCGAACGCTGGCGGTATCCATCGATGTAACCGAGCGCAAGCGGGCCGAGGAGGCCTTGAAGTTTGCCAAAGAAGAGCTCAGCCGGTATTCCAAGGATCTCGAGCGTCAGGTTGAAAGTCGGACCCGGGAGATTCACAGTATTCTCAAATACACCCCTGCCGTAGTCTACATCAAAGACAAAGAGGGTCGCTATACGCTGGTCAATTCGCGCTATGAGGAATTGTTTGATGTCAAAAATGAAGCGGTCAGAGGTAGAACCGATGATGACATCCTGCCCAGAGGACTTGCCGGCCAGTTTTTTGCCAGCGATCAAAAAGTGCTGCGCGAAGGCCGCTCCTTTCAGGAAAATGAACACATTCCCCAGGTCGACGGCATCCACACCTATCTGTCGGTTAAATTCCCGATTTACGATGAGGCCGGAGCCATCAGCGGTGTTTGCGGAATCTTAAACGATATAACCGCTTTGAAAAAAGCTCAGGATCAGCTGCGGCGCCTTTCAGCCGGTATCATGGCCAGTCAGGAAAAAGAACGCTACGCCATCGCCCGGGAACTGCACGATGAACTCGGACAGGTGCTGACCGCCTTGCGAATGGATTCGGTCTGGATGCAGGAGCGCCTAAAGGGATCCGATGCCGAAGCATCCCAGCGCGCATTGACCATGTGCCAGCTGATAGACAAGAACATCGAAGATGTGCGCGGCATGGCGTTTCGCCTGCGCCCCGGGGTATTGGATGATCTGGGTCTGGTAGATGCCCTGGAATGGTATACAACGGATTTTGAAAGGCGTACGGAAATCACCTGCGTATTTGAACACGACCAGGTTCCGCCGCTGAGCGAGACCATGGCAACGGCAGCCTATCGGATTACCCAGGAAGCGATCACCAATGTGGCCCGCCATGCATCTGCCAGCCGGGTCGAGGTTGCGCTCAAAGCCCGCAACAGCACCCTGACGCTGGCGATTGTGGATGACGGCTGCGGATTCAACCCCCCGGATCTATCGGATTCAGAGGGATTGGGTGTGGCCGGTATGCGCGAGCGGGCCGGCCTGGTGGGGGGGACGCTGGAAGTGCATTCCGAGCCGGGGAAAGGATGCCGGGTATTGTTTGAGGTTCCCTTTGTCGGAAAAGCTGGCGCCTGATTCAGTGGCTAATCTGGCTACAAATATCCAGACATCCTTTTTAAACCGCAGAATATCGAATATCGAATTCCGAAGGATCAACTTCGAAATTCTGCGGTTCTTTATTCGACATTCGATATTCAATTTTTTTTGGGCAGTTACTACCATTTGGCTAAAATCCTCAGCAGGCAACCAATATTAAAGGCGGCATAATAAGGGAGATCAAAATTGATCAGAGTCCTTCTGGCCGATGACCACAGCATTGTGCGGGCCGGTCTGCGTCGTATCATTGAAGAAAGCGGTGAAATGGAAGTCGTGGCCGAGGCCTCCGACGGCCAGGAAGCCATTCAGCTGGTGCCCAAGACGGCCCCCGATGTAGCGGTCGTTGATATTTCCATGCCGGGACTGGACGGTCTGGAAGTGCTCAGCCGCCTGCAGGCGTTGGACCCCAAGCTGCCGGTGCTCATCCTGACCATGCACGAGGAGGGGCAATACGTGGTGCGTGCCATCGAGGCCGGCGCCATGGGGTACATCACCAAACAGTCAGCCCCCGAGCAGCTGGTCAAGGCTATCCGCAGGGTCCACTCCGGCCACCGCTATCTGACCGACGAGGCCACCGAGGCGCTGGCATTGCGCATCGCCAAAGGTGGTCAGGATCAATCCCCGCTGGACTCCCTGTCCATGCGTGAACTTCAGGTGCTCAGGCGTTTGGCCATGGGGCACACCAATCGCGAAATTGCCAGAGCCTACCATATCAGCATCAAAACAGTGGATACCTATCGCGCCCGTTTGCTAAAAAAACTTGGCCTGCGCAATAATGCCGACCTGTCCCGTTTCGCCATCCAAAACAAGTTAATCGAAGCGTAAGAAAATTTCTGACAAAAAAATCAGAAATTACCCAGTTGACAAGCCTGCTGCTGCCGAATAAGGTAAAATGTCAGCAAAAACCGGATGGCCCATTTCCCTGTTGTCTGAAGCGGATGTACTTCGAAATCACGGCGATCCCGATCGCATTATTTCTGCTTTGCACCTGAACGCGCGCGAGGTGATGTTCTGCACGGAATCCTACCATCGTTGACTGAGGTTTAAAAAAACGCTTTTGGTTCTCATCCTGCGTTTGCCTTTTAACCAAGATGGAGGTGGATTATGAAACCCAGAACAAAACCGTTACCTTGCCTATTTATAGTATTCCTAATCGTTGGCTTAATAATGGTTCCAGTGCCCGTTCGGGCTTCTGAGCCGCTGGTGATCGGCATCCTGCATTCGGAGGTCTATACTTATGCCAACATGATGAAAAATTCATTTGAAATGGCGCTGGAGACGATCAACAAGCAGGGCGGCATCAAGGGCCGACCATTGAAGCTGGCATATGCCAACGATGAGGGCAAACAAAAACCCGGCGAAAAAGCGGTTATCGATCTGATTGAAAAAAACGGAGCCGTTATGCTTGTGGGCGCATATCAAAGCAGCAATACCATATTCATGGCCCGCATGGCCGATAAGTTGGACCGGCCCTTGCTGGTTTGCACCGCTGCGGATGACCGCATCACCCAGCGCAAATGGCGCAACGTCTATCGGCTGAATCCCCCCGCCAAGGGATACAGCGGTGGCCTTGAAGATTTTTTTCTGAATAAAATCAAGCCCAAATCCCTGGCGATCGTCTATGAGAACAGTCCTTACGGCACCAGTGGCGCGATGCGGATGATGTGGTTTTGCCGGGGAAATGACATTGATTTGCGGGCGATCGAGCCCTATCACAAGGAGAGACTCCAAACAGGTTATTTCAAGCGCATTGTGGCGCGCTTGAAAGAAGATCCGCCTGATGTAATTTACATGGTGTCTTACCTTAAGGACGCTGCCTTGCTGGTAAAAAATATTCGGGAGGCCGGGATCGCATCCTTGCTCTGCGGCGGTGCCGGCGGTTTTACGAGCCAAAAATTTATTGCCAGTGCCGGGGCCGACGCCAATCTGATTTTAACCGCAACGCTGTGGACCCCTCAATTGCAGTATCCGGGGACGCAAGAATATTACGACCAATATACCCGCAGGTATGCCTCGCCACCAGACTATCACGGCGCCGAGGCCTATTCCGCCCTAATGGTGGCTGCGGATGTCCTGAGGCGGTCCGAAGCGCACAGTCCCGCAAGTATCCGTGCCGCGTTAGACCAAACCGACATGATGACACCGTTCGGTCCGGTGAAATTTACAGCTTATGAGAAATTTGAAAGACAAAACAGTCTTCCGACACAGGTACTGCAGATCATAAACGGCAAATTCGAATGTGTCTGGCCGCAGCAGCTGGCAACGGCCGATTTTGCTGCCCCCCCTGAATGGAAGGCCAAGGAATAGACCGCCCGGTGAGATGAAGATCTGGGATTCCTGTCTTAAATTGTGCAACCGCAAAATTGAAAGGAGGTGGTGTTGACCGTAAAGCTTGAGACATCGAAGGACAAGTCATACGAAGTTTGTGTATCGTGCGCGCCCGAATGGCGGACGGCATGATGCAAAATTATTGATTTAGAAAAAAAGGAGATTCAAAATGAACAAAAAACTTTTTACCATTTTGGTCGGAATTTGTGTGTTAGCCCTGGCATTTTCCGGAAGTGTATATGCGAAAGAGAGAGTTATATTCGGCGGCGGACCGGCCGGTGGAACGTTCCAGGTGGTTGCCAACGGCATCCAGGTTTATAAACCGGTTAAAGCCAGTCCGGATTTTTCCGTTAAGGCCCAAACCTCTGCGGGTTCGGTCGAAAATTTGAGAAAAACCGACGCCGGCAGACAGCAGATGAGCGTGGTCTATTCCGGTCATGTCTGGCTGGGCCGCAACGGCCAAATGAAAAATGATCCCAAAAAATACGAAAATGTGCTGGCGGTGGCCTGGCTGTACGGCGCTCCGGCGCAGCTGGTGGTTCGCAAGGGTTCGGGCATTAAAAGCGTTAAAGACCTGGCCGGCAAAAAAGTCGGTGTCGGCAATGCCGGCTCCGGTGCGTTTGCCAACTGCGAGCTGTTCTTTACCCACATGGGCGTCTGGGACAAAATCGAGCGCAACGCCATGGGTTACAACGATGCCGCCGCTGCTTTCGGCAACAAGCAGCTGGACGCCTTCTGGCTGTTTACCGCTTTTCCCAGCGGTGCTGTCATCATGGCGGCCCAGACCAATGATATCGAGCTGGTCAACCTGGATGCGGATGCCGAAGCTTCCGGATTCTACCAAAAGTACCCGTATTTCGGAAAACTGGCGGTTCCGGCCGGCACCTACAGAGGTGTGGATTATGATGCCGGCGGCTTCCAGGACAGTGCCCTGTGGGTGGCCAATTCCAAGGTTTCCGCAGACACCGTCTACAAGCTGCTCTCCATCGTTTACTCGGATGAAGGTCTCAAACACATGTACGGTCAGAAAAAGACCTTTAAAAATATGAGCCTGGAAACCGGTGCCACCAACATCGTTACCCCGTTTCATCCGGGAGCGGAAAAATTCTGGAAAGAAAAAGGCATGCTGAAATAAAATCGCTGGCGCGATTTTATATATTGCGGCTTTGTCCGCATAAGGCATGATGAGAAATGGCGGCGGTATCCAGCGGATACCGCCGGCCATATCTCTTATCCTTTTTTATTGCATTTGGGGCATGAAATCAGTATTGATTTATAAATCAATTGGCTAGATCTTTTTCAAAGAGGGGGTAAAAAAGTGTACGACAAATTGACTCGATTCGAAAAAATTGTATTTGATGTACTGGCCGTCGCGCTGGTCCTTTTTTACTCCTATTCTGCCGTTGTGGCACCGGCCGCCACCCAGTACCACCGTGGCATTTACGTTATTATCACTTACGTTCTCGTCTTTTTACTTTATAAATCCAAAAATAAATGGCTGCGCATCGTCGACTACCTGCTGATTTTCGCGTCCATCTTCAGCGTCGGCTACTGGATTGTTTATTTTGAAGCCATCAATTACCGCACCGGCGCAGAGACACCCTTCGACATGTTCGTGGCGGTGGTCGGGGTTCTCATCGGAATCGAGCTGGCCCGACGGGTGGTGGGCAATGTTTTTGTGATCATCGGGGCGGTGATGTTGATTTACGCGGTCTATGGCTACCTGGCACCCGATCTTTTTGCCCATGCGGGTGATACCTTTCCGGCGGTGTGCACCAGCATCTTCTACAAAAGCGACGGTGTGTTCGGCATTATGGCCAATGTTCTGGCAACTTACGTGATCTTATTTGTCCTTTTCGGGGCCTTTTTGGAAAGATCCGGCGCCCAGCGCTTTTTCATCGATTACCCCCTGGCGGCAGTGGGTCACAGAATCGGCGGACCCGCCAAAGTTTCGGTTATCGCCAGCGGTCTGTTCGGCTCCATTTCCGGCAGTGCCATCGCCAACACGGTTTCCACCGGCGCCTTTACAATCCCGATGATGAAAAAAGCCGGATTCAAGCCCCACGTGGCCGGCGGTATCGAGCCGGCGGCTTCCATCTCCGGCATGTTTATGCCCCCCATCATGGGCGCCGGCGGTTTTATCATGGCCGAGCTCACCGGGGTTCCCTATTCCAAAATCATGCTGGTGGCCATATTCCCGGCGGTTATGTACGTCTTCAGCGTGTTTGTCATGGTGCACTATGAAGCCAAGATGCATAACATCAAAGGCGAAAAAAGCGAACACAGCGCGATGGAAATTCTGAAAACACAGTGGGCCTACACCCTGCCCTTGATCGTCATCACCATTTTCATGCTGACCGGTTATTCGCCGGCCTACTCCGCCATCCTGGGATTGGCCACCTGTGTCGCCGTTAGCTTCAAAACTAAAGAAACGCGCATCGATCTGACGGTATTCTGGATTGCGGTTTCTTTGATCATTGGCCAGCAGCTTTTACCCTGGATCATCAATCCAATTATGGGAGCGTCCGGTACCGCTTTTCTTGAAAAAATATTCTCTGCCAGGCTTCTAGTGCTCTATGGTTTTATTTTTTCAGTCATTATGATTCTTTACCGCCGATCCCGAGGCGCGGATATCAAAGCCGAACTGGTAAGCTTTGTCGAAGCCTCCCGCGCCGGGGCTGAAAACAGTCTCAAGATCGGCGCCACCGTGGGTGTCATCGGCATCATTATCGGTGTACTCACCTACAGCGGGCTGGTGCTCACCTTTGCCGATATTGTGATCGAGCTTGCCGGCGGCTCCCTGGTTTTAACGATTTTGTTTATTGCCCTGGCCTCCCTGGTACTGGGCATGGGGGTTCCGGTCACGGCCGCCTATCTGATTACGGCCGTGGTGGCCGTGCCGGCCCTGATTCACCTGGGGGTCAATGAAATCGCCGCCCACATGATCGTTTACTGGCTGTCGCAGGATTCCAATATCACACCGCCGGTGTGTATCGCCGCCTTTGCCGGTGCGACCATCGCCAAGGCGAACATGTGGAAAACGGCCTTTACCTCTTTTAAATTTGCCAAATTTTTGTATCTGGGGCCGTTCTTGTTCGGTTATGTCCCGGGCTTTTCATTAAACGGCAGCGCCTGGGATATCATCAAAGCATTTGTGCTGATTTTGTTTGGCACCTATGCTTACTCCTGGCTGCTGAGCGGAATCTGGTTTAAACCCCTGATGAACAAGTTTAGAAAAGCCCCGGCAAATTAGCTATACGTTATTCATTATTCGGCAAAATGAAACCACCGAATTGATCGTTTACGATCCATTCGGCCATTGTTCAAGAGGCGCAAAAATGGATCTTCCAAAAGTCGATGTTAAAAAAATTCTATATGCAACCGATTTGTCTGAAAATGCACGCTTTGCGTTTGCCTACGCGGTCAGTCTGGCGGATCTTTATAACGCATCCATCACCTTTATTCATGTCTTGCCAGAAGTTCCTGATATTATAGATAAAAGTGTCATTGGATATATCAGTGAAGCGCGCTGGGAAGAGATAAAATCGCAGAATGTCGAGGAGGCCAGGGAGGCCATTATCGGCAAGCGGCGCAATCACCTGGCCATCCGGGATGCCCTTCATCAATTCAGTGAGGATGTCAGGGAAAGCCGGGTTGGTGAAGGCTTTGTCACTGATGACATTATCGTTGTCAGGGGCAATCCGGTCGAGGAGATCTTAAAGTATTCCGAAGAAAGAAGCTGCGATCTGATCGTTATGGGAACCCACGGACACGGAACCCTGGCGGATGCCATGATGGGAAGCACCGCCCGGCGGGTGCTGCGGCGGTCGGCGAAACCGGTGCTGGTGGTTCGCCTACCTGCGGAATAATCATAGCTGCTCGCCAGGCAGAAAAAAATTGAACGTCCAACATCGAACGTTCAACATCGAACATCGAATAGTGATGTCGCTCCGCTCCACGATTTTTATCACGTGTTTTTATGGTAGTTTTATAGGTTTGTGGTCTGTAACAAAAATCTCTATTGTTTCTTCTGATCTTTCAGTATGTTCCATTCAACGTTCGATGTTGGACGTTCGCTGTTCGATGTTCATCTTTTAATATACAATTCCTCCTCCCCTAAAGAAGAATCCGGCCTAACTTCCACTGAATTAAACCGAAATTTCTCTATAAGTTTCTTTATATTTGAATTGTTCAACCCCCGCATTTTGGAGATATTGCGGGGATTTACATAAATAGACAGCGAATCTTTTCTGAATCCGACCGATTCTATAGCCTCCAGTGCCGTATCATT
>JAFDCJ010000490.1 GCA_019312835.1 Deltaproteobacteria bacterium | reverse complement strand
GTTTTTTTTCGAAGAGTTGCCACACGAAAACATAAATTATGATAGAAGTAACCGCTGCCACTGCTACAATCCATTTTGCCTTTGATGGTTTCCTTTCATCATCAACCGGCTTCTCTGCGTCGGCAGGCGTCATCAGAACTTTATAAACCCTTACAGGATCGTTTATGTTTTTAACCTGCTGCTCTCCAAGATACTCATATTCAAAACTCAACTTTTTCTTTATCTGATCATAGGCATTACGAGAGACACAAACTCCACCGGGTTCAGCCAATCCCTCGATCCGAGCTGCGATATTAATCCCATCGCCATAGATCCGGTCTCCATCGTGCACCACATCACCGATGTTTACACCTATACGGAATACCAATCTCCTGTCCTCAACAAAGCGGTCGTTCTCTTTCTTTAATACTCTCTGTATCTCTACTGCGCATTGCACTGCATCAACCGCACTGGCAAACTCAGCCAATATATTGTCGCCAGGACTGTCCACCACTCGACCCGTATGTTGCTCGATGCAGCTTGATATGATGTTTCGATATTCTTTGATAGTTTGGATTGTAAAGGCCTCATCGTCCGCCATAAGAAGGCTGTAGCCCTTAACATCAGCTGAAAGGATCGCTCTGAGCTTGCGTGTTGGTTTTGTTTCTCCGGGCATTAGATCACCTTCAATCGGTTAAGTGTTATCAGAAGATGATACGCCTTGAAAAGGTAAGAACAGGTCGAGACTGAGCTCAGATCAGGCTCAATTTTAGAAATTAGATTCAAATCAGGCGAGATTTCAATGCAATATAAGTTACATATATGATTTGTTTTGAACGGTCAAGAAATGGCTGTCTTGCGGTACAGATTGAGATAATCCGCACCTATTCAAAAGTGTGATATCATACAGTCCCGCATCAAAATTGGCGCTACTGCAAACTGGTGCTTTCCTGCCGCCAAGAAAACTGATCAAAAATTACAGATATGAAATGAGTATCACATTTTTGCGCTGTACCCTAACCTGCGGTAAATAATAGCCCCTTGTTATTTACCGTTTAGCGGATGTAATTTTATCCAACATACCGGGCAAATATCTGCAATATTGGCTCTATCAGTAAAAATAAAGCTTATATCGGTCTATCAGAGCGCTAGAAGTTAAATACCTTTGCTTCCGCTGCCAAATCAATCAAATGGGGGCCTCCATCCAGCATCATGTTCGAGAAGAATTTGGCCTCGTCAACCTGACGGGCCTTGGCGCACGGAATTCAGACTCCGATGGGCACCTCGTTGTCGACCAGATAAGGCAGATAATCGTTGGAACAGTCTCCGGTTTTGGTCTGAACGCTGAAATCTCGCTCGGAATCAGCCCAATGAACGCCATCGTTGATGAAAAACAAGTTCGTTTGATGTCCTTTGGAATGGGCAATTTGGGCAAATTGGAAACATCTTGTGGCCGCCTCGTTGTCATCCTGGCTCAAAATAAATAAAAAATTGGCCATCGTTTACCTCCTTTCTGTTTTAATTAGGTTTCTAGTATCGTTTTCAAGTTTTCACCTTCTTCTTTCATATGCTGTTTAACGCTCGATAAGCTCTTTTCAATGGCTGCATTAAAGAAAGTCTTTCCGATCCAGCCGATCCGGTATGTTCCTGACGCAATGAACAGGCAGGATCCTTCCTTTGGCTCGATCATAAACTCGTTTTTGGGGAAGAATTTTCTGACAAAGCGTGAAACCGGGGCATATTCTATTCTTTTATTTGCTTCTATTCGGGTAATTTCAAATTTAAGCTTATGCAGTTTTCCGTGAATGTATTCTTCCGCATATATGATCGATCCTTCAGTCCACGGTTGGCCTTTTATAAATCGCAATTTGACATGATCCTTTGGATGCCAGGCGCGATAGCTGTCGTCATCGACAATACTGGTCAGGAAGCTGAATATTTTTTCAGGGGCTGTTTTGATTTCGATGGTGTCGGTGAGGACCCGATCTTCAAAAAATGGCATATCTTTTTTGCCTTTCCATGGCCTCAGGTTCCCTGAAAAACGATAATGTCATTCAATTGAGCAGCACTATCGATGATGGCATCCGGGTTTTCTCTATCCAGCGCTTTGAAGTCATCGAAGCCTGTCAATACACCGACGGTCCGCATGCCGGCTGCGTTGCCGGACCTGATATCCACCCGGGTATCACCGACATAGGCGCACTGCTCGACAGGCACTTTCAATTCTTTGCTACCCTTAACCAGCGGTTCGGCATGGGGCTTTTTGTTGACGACATCGTCGGCTGTGATGACGACCTCCAGCAAATTTTGGATGCCGGCTTTTTGTAGCGGAACCAGTTTCACTGCGATATAATCCGTGGGGGTCGAGGTCACAAGGCCGATTTTCATACCATGACCGGCAATCTTTTTACAGGCTTCAGCCGCACCGGGAATCATTTTTATCTGGTTGTGAAATAAATCCGGGGCAACGTCATCGATGATTCCGCGAGCCTGGGCAATCAGCTCTTCTTTGCGGGGTTTCATGGGATCGGGAAGAACATAGTCCCAGTCGAAATCACCGTCATCCATGGCCTCCTGCAGGGTTTCGCGGGACACGGTCGGTATCGCCAGCCTCTCGAATATGATATCAATGATCTGATAGTAGATCGGTGCTGAATCAATCAGGGTGCCGTCCAGATCGAACAGGACGGCTTCGACGTTTAGTTTATTATTGGTGAATGGCACGCTGCGCTCCAAACTAGTCCGGTGGTTTCAAATATGGGGTTGGCTGTTTGCGCTGTGGGAGCGGCTTCCGGCCGCGAAACAGTATTCCGGGCGAATCAGTTCATTGCGGCTGGAAGCCGCTCCCACGAATCACAATTCAATGCTAATGGTTCTAACCATCATTGATGGTTAACGTCACCCAATCTCCATCATTGACTTCCAACGCTGTTTTTAACATCTCAGGGGCTATGATTTCGATAATATTCTTCGCATGCACCCGGACATCTTCCGCAGGAATAACAATGGCAGCCTGAAGGCTCTGGATAGAAACCGGCAGCACGTGTCCGCTGCAATAATTCGCATCGGGCGAAATCAGCTCAATTCCTTTCCTCTCTTTCAATTCTTCGATCACATCCGCAGGATCCGCGGAAATCTCCAGGTTGAGGGTTCCCGGCCAGGGCGCAAATCCCAATTTCTGCATGCATTGTTCCTTTACCCACTCCAATTGGGTAAAAACCGCTCCCTGCCCGGTGCCACTGATAATTTTACCCGATATTTTTAAATGACCCGCCATTCTGACCTGCTTCCAAACACAAAAAACTGAACACATTACTACCCAACTATTTTGTCACCTTAATTCTAATTTCCCTGTTCCTCTCATCAACCGCATATTTTTTAAAGCCGGCCGCCTCGATCATCGGAATGACATCTTCCCGGCGGTAAACAGCTATGGGTTTGTGCAAACCCAGGATCCCGAAAATCCACAGGAAAAATCGCTCACGCAGGTTGAGAGAGGCTCTCCATTGTGTTTTATCGATGTACTGAATAACATTTGCAGGGTCGTAGATCCAGGCCTCCGCTCCCGGCTTCAAAACCCGGTTGATTTCGATGAGAACGTTCACCGGCTTTTTAAGAGAATGAAGCATACCCGTGCTGATCACCATATCGAAAAGAGCATCTTCAAATCGCAACCGGGATGAGTTACCCGCTTCGAAGCTTAACTGAGATGAGAGTCCCGCCTTTTGAGCGTTAACCCTTGCCATGCTAATTAATTTGCGACTCAGGTCCACGCCGGTTATATGGATATCCGGTGCGCGCTTGGCGATTTCAATCGGCAAGTAGCCCGGCCCGGTTCCAAGATCCAGCATGCTGCCCTGCCGGATATATGCGACGATTTCATCGGCAACCGTGCTGTAATAGCCGCCAATCACCATCCGGCTGGCCTTCTCGTAAGAAGATGCCAGCAGTCCGGGTATTCTTTCGTATTTAAACCATGGTTTCATTGCCGCCGTTCACAGGTTCAGGGTTCCGGGTTCAGGGTCTGAATAAGGAGTAGACCAGAGCCTCCTGACCCCGACCCGACAATCCTGTGTCAGTAAAACAATGCGGGGTGAAAAAGTCAATTAATTTGCGATTTACAATTTCGGATTTATTGTATTAATGTGTCAATAATTTTCCATATCCAACATGACAGAAATGAAAGGAGACATATAATGAGTAGCAAAGACAATGTATTCTACTGGCTGCCCTGTTCGGTTGTTTTTGTCAGCACGGCCCACGGCGGCAAGCGTGACATCATGACAGCAACGGCCATGTTTGTATCGGAAAAAGAACCTTTGATGGTGATCAGCGTCGCAAAAGACCATCTGACAGAGAAGCTGATCAATCAATCCGGAAAGTTCACCCTGATCATTGCCGGACAAGACCATCGCCAGTTGGCCATGCAGGTCGGCAGCACCAAAGGTGAAGCTACAGATAAATTTGAGAAATTTTCAATCCCAACTGTAAGCCAGCCTGGTGGCAACGCCCCGGTTCCGGAAGGCGCCGCCGCCTGGATGGTTTGCGACGTTGAGAGCAGCCAGGACATAAAGGGTTACCGGCTGTTCATCGGCCGCGTGGTCGACCAGCATGATACCGGAGCACCGCCACTGGTTTGGCAAAAGGACAAGTATTTTGGACTGAAACCGGTTTAGGGCATTTCGGATTTGGACTTTGGGATTTCGGATTGTAAGACAGATACAGGTCCTATTTTAGTAACTGAATTAATGGGGGAGCGGCTTCCAGCCGCGATTTTCTATGGATATTGATAAGCATTTCGCGGCTGGAAGCCGCTCCCACGAGTTTGAATGAGGGTCGGAACCGGAAGATAAGATTATGAAAAAATCACCAGCGATTGCCGTACTTGGAACCTTTGATTCTAAAGCTGAAGAACACATTTTTTTAAAAGAACAGATTGAAAAAAGGGGATTGCCGGTGCTGACCATTAACGTCGGAACCCGCAAACCCTCCCCTGTTCCGGTTGATATGGATTTGTTTGAAATCGTGAAGACAAACAACCCGGCTATTCCCGATGGCAGAGATAATATCATTAACGCCATGCTGCTGGAGGCCAAAAGTCAGATCAAAAAACTATATGCAGACGGCAACATCAGTGCCGTCATATCTGCCGGGGGCGGCACCGGAACCCATATCTGCACGACCATCATGCATGGGCTGCCGTTAGGCGTGCCCAAGGTCATGGTATCCACGGTGGCGTCCCGTGACATGTCAACCGTCGTCGGGACCAAAGACATCGTCATGATCCACAGTGTTGCCGATTTATTGGGTGTGAACAGCATCTCCGGCCTAATACTCGACAAAGCGGCCGCGGGCATTTGCGGCATGGTTCAGAGTGTTTGGAAACCGTCAGCGGAAAAAAAGCGCATCGCCCTACCCTTTTTCGGGTTCATTACACCGGGCGCCGAGGCCACCCGCCAGGCCCTGGAATCACTGGGATACGAGGTCATTGCCTTCCATGCCAACGGCACCGGGGGGATGGCAATGGAAGAGTTGGCGGCTGAGGGCTATTTTGACGGCATTCTGGATCTGGCCACCCACGAACTGGCCGACGATCTGCTGGATGGCTACTGCGGCGGTATCGGACCCCAGCGTTTTGAACCGGTGCCGGGCCGAACCATTCCCAGGCTGGTGGTCCCCGGCGGACTGGACTGTGCCGTATTGGAGTTTACGCGTGACAGTATTCCTGAACAGTATAAAGATCGTAAAATCTTTTTTTATGATTTTCGGTCCGCGATTCGTCTGAACGAGGACGAGACGCGTTTTCTAGCCGCCCAACTCGCGGAGAAGCTCAATCGGGAGCCCTCCCATATCAAGGTCCTGGTCCCCACAAAAGGCTGGTCAGGCGCAGATAAGCACGATGGCCCCCTGTATGATCCGGAGATGAACAATGTTTTTCTCAGTACATTTAGACAATCCCTGGATCCACAGATCCAAATCGAGGAGGTCGACCACCATATCAACGACGAGGCCTTCGGAAAAATCGCCGCCCATTTAATGGATGGCATGCTTCGAAGGCCTGACAAACAGCACGGAGTTGTCTGAAAGGAGCGGATTTTGGCATACATACCCACAGCGCTGATCGTTGCGACCATGGACACCAAGGGCCAGGAAGCCATGTTCCTGGCTGACTGCCTCGAGACCGAAGGCCTTGCCGTTAAGATTATAGACGCCGGCATCAGGGGGCAGTGTCTGGAAACTGTCGCAGTTACACGCGAAGACGTCGCCCGGGCCGGCGGCAAATCCCTGCGGGAGGTTCAAAATATCGGCCATGAAGGCGAGGCCCTCAAAATCATGACCACCGGCGCCATTGAGTGCGCCCAGGAGCTATATCGCAACAACCAGATTCAGGGGGTCATTGGTCTGGGCGGTTCCATGGGCACCACCCTTGGCAGCGGTGTGATGCGCAGCTTTCCGGTGGGCTTTCCCAAGGTCATGATTTCAACCATGGCATCCCGCGATACCCGCGCCTTTGTGGGAACCAAAGATATTCTGATGCTGCACTCGGTTACCGATCTCGTGGGCCTGAATCGGATCACCCGTAAAATTTTACGCAACGGCGCCCTGGCCCTGGCGGGCATGCTGCGCTCGGCAACGCCGGATGAAGCCACCGACCAAAAACCGCTGGTATTTGTCTCCACCCTGGGCACCACCGAAACCTGCGCCCAGCAAATTCGTCACACCCTGGAAGAAAAAGGTAATGAAGTCGTCATCTTTCACACGGTGGGATCCGGCGGCAAAGCGATGGAAGAAATGATCCGGCAGGAAGACGTTGCGGTTTTAGTGGACCTGTCCCTGCATGAAATAGCCGACCACCGCTTTGGCGGTGACTACGATGCCGGTCCCCAACGCGGCACGGTGGCGCTCGACAAAGGAATCCCGACAATCCTTGTGCCCGGCAATATCGACTTTCTCGTCACCGGTCCCCTGGAAAACGCCCAAAAGCAGTTCCCCGGTCGCCCATATCACGTCCACAATGCGGCCATCACGGTTGTGCGGACAAACCAGGCGGAAATCAAATCGCTCGCCCAAACCCTTGCCGGACTGTGCAACCGGGCCAAAGGGCCTGTCAAAATTTTAGTCCCCATGAACGGGTTTTCGGCTTTCGATCACAAAGACGGTCCCTTGCACGACTGCGAGGCGCCTGGAATTTTTTTGGAAACACTTAAGGCGAATCTTGACGACCAGACCTGTTTGGAGGCCCTGCCCTTTTATATCAATGATCCCGAATTTGCCCAGGCAATCATAGACCGTTCTTACCCGATCCAATCAGATATCTCATAGAATTGATTTAAAAACCAATCCAATAATTCTGGTTCTCAGCGGACAGCCATATTCGTTTGACCTGCGCCGAGCAAAACAACTGCAATATCTTGTGGCAGCCAAAATGAAAAAGCGCGCTTTCGATCCTTTCTTTTATCCGAAAGCAACTTCGACTATCGTAAAATCATCTTGAAAATTCTTTAAGTTTCCTAAGTTTCTTGCATAGTTATATAATCGATCTAAAATTGACTGATCGCCTGTGATACCATTGCTCATAAAATCAGCAAATTCCTGAAAGCGCCACATCGATCCATCTGATTTTTCAACTTCATACACCCCGTCTGAAAAAATGTATAAGGTGTTTTGTTTACCTACCAGGCATTTTTTTTTCTGATATGTTGCCTCCGACATACCACCAATAACATAGTTTGGCGTCCGAAGTTGTGTCACTTTGCAATCAGCTTTAGAGACTTGGTCTAATAAAATTGCCGGGGGATGCCCACCGCTTGCGTAAGTTAGCTCGCGAGTGCTCTTTTGATAGACACCATACCATATGGTAAAGAACATATCGTTATTCTCTTCGCCTGGAAAGGCAATGTTCAATGCCTCTAATACTTGTTCAGGATCTTTGAAATCGGTACGGGGCAATGACTGAGAACGCAGCACATTCATAATCGAGACCGAAAGTAAAGCGGCTCCGACACCGTGACC
>JAFDCJ010000489.1 GCA_019312835.1 Deltaproteobacteria bacterium | reverse complement strand
GTAATGACAATGTTATCGCGGATCCATGCCGGTGCCCGGCCCTGCGTGATCATCTGGTTGATTTGGTCGTCGATCCCCTTCCAGTAATCACCGCTGCCCTCGGTGTCGAACAAAATAACCGGCACCGGGTCAAGGATCGCGAGTTTCATATTGCACAGCGTAATGCCGAGTTCTTCCAGCGATCCCAGACCCCCGATATTAAAAATCGGAAACGAGGCGATTTCAAACCATTTCTGGCGGCTGTGCCGGCAGGTTGCCTGGAAAATCTGGCAAAAATCAACATCGGTTGTCATCGATTGATCCGTAATGTCCAGAAAGTTTGCACCTGAAAGAATGCCGCGTTGCCGGGCCAGGGTATTGGCCTGCTCCATTACACCACTGCCACCACCGGTCACGATCCCGATGCGCTTTCCCCAGAAGTCAATCAGAGCGTCCATGAGCGCCCCGATCCGTTCTTCGCCCCCCCTGGAGAGTTTCTGGTTGGAGCCGTAAAAAGCAAACAGCATGGACTTGTGAAAATCCGCATGCCGTTCCGGAACTACAAAATACCCCATCCCATCGCGCATGGTGTGTTTCATCAGTTGTCCGTTTAAGCCCGAAACCCAGTACACTTCAAGACCGAAGGCATCGTATTCCTCCAACCGGTGGTGATCCTGCTGTGATAAAAACGGGCCGTGTTCACAGGATGGCTCATAAAAATAAAGGGCTTTGAGCCTGCCCTCACAGGTCAAATTGATAATGTCCCGATGCTCGATGATATTGGGGAAATATTTTAAGGCCAGTACGGCCGGGCCGTTAGGGGAAATCTCCTCGATTTTTGATGTCGCATAGGCATGCGCACACTCGCTGTTGGGTGAAAAGTTCCGTCTTGCCAGAGCACACATGGCCCGGGTAATTTGGCACGGCTGTTCGGGGCCATTCAAGATTATCTCGGCTTTATTCAGCTGCTGCGCATCACCCGCAATGAGGGCCAACGGCTTATCGATGTAGTGACAGGTTGAGCTGTCCAGTTTGTTAAAGCGCGCTTCTAATTCACGCATCTGACGATAAGAAAAGCAGCCATTTTCCCGGGCGGCTTGTGGCGGTCGGCGACCCCTGCGGGAACCGGCCGCACGATATATCTTGGCCGAAATCAAAGGATTGACGATGGGGTGATCGCTCTGATTGACAATTTCAAGATATATTCGAATACCCCGGGTCTTGATGGGGTCCAGGACGGTGGCCGGCAAATTGCGGCCCATGGCAAAGCCGCTCTGCAATACAACAAAGTGCTCATTGAGATACATGGAGCAGGTGGTCACAATGCCCTCCCCTGCTGCTATGGTAACCGCGGACACCGCCTCACGGACCTGATAGCGGTTGAGAAGCTTCCGCCCGTCCTCGCGCAGTAAAATTCGGCTGAGTGTTTTTTTATCTAACGGCTCCCTGAACCGGCAGATCACCTTGTGGGGCGCAATGACGATACTCCCATCGCTCGAAATGGTGGTCGATGCCGGCAGTTTCAACTCGGCCCGCTCGATCGCCTCCAGGACTTCGTCGGAACTCAGCAACGCATCAGGATCACAGAAAACAAGCCGACCGACGGGCAGGCCGATGGAGAAAAGGTCTTTCATCTCCGTCAGACCCGGATAACCGGGAATTACGGCAGATGCCACCAGTGACAATGTGATCTGGCCGCCTTTTATGCTGTCGGCAGTGGGTGGATCGCACTTGATTTGGATGCCGAGGCGGGCGATCCGGGAACGCTCACTGAACACCACATGCTCGGGCTGGTTTTTAAGCTGGTCGATCATTTCCTCGCTGAGCCCAAAAGTGGTCTCGAAGGCTATCGACTGGTGATCGGCGGCTGTAATTCGTGAAATAAGACCGTCTTCAGATTGCAGCAATCCGCGAAACACATGGTTTTCTTTAGGTACCCTGGCCATTGCCCGTCCTTGGTTTGAAAATTACATAAAATTGAGAACGCCCAATTGGTATTCAAAAACCGGGCTGATCCAACAGCTGGCGTATGGGTGGATACTGGCAGGGGATCTTGCAGAAATGGCAATTCGGAAAGACGCCGCCCCAAAGACGGATGTCTGTTTTCGATAAACAAGTAAATACGCGGTTTTATGATTAAACGCCGAGCGGCAGACAGGTTTAATCAAACCCCCGGATTGTCCAGAAGATTCTCGATTATTTTCATCAGTGAACTGTTGATGGCGTTCCCCTCTTTGGGCTGACAGAAATTCATCTCTTTGGCTGTCACATTATCGAGTACCCACCCAAACCCCAATTTATCAAAGAATATGATCGTTTCCCTATCCATATCCCAATTAGCCTCCGTACGCAATCCTCTTCTCCTTTCAAAAGAAAAATAGGTGTTAAATTAACACTTTTCAAAATAATTAGCGGATTTTGCCTTAGGGAAAACGTTTGTGCGGTGTTTTACTCCGACAATTAATATATCGTCACCTTCGGTAAATTCTTTAGCAATAGTTCCAAATGCGAGAAAATGATGCCGCCGCTTGTCAGATCGGATTTATCATATTATATTAGAAGCCATCTATGATCAGCTCCGGGAATTATAAACCAGCGCCACCACCGGGCGGTCGTCCGCCCGGTGGTCTGTTTATTGTGGATCTCGATGGCACCCTGTTGCGTTCTGACCGCACGTTTGCCGGCCCGGATCTGAAAGCCCTGAAAATGCTGGGTGATCATAATATCGTCCGAGCCATTGCCACCGGACGATCTCTGGCCTCTTTCAACACCGTCATCGTGGCGGATCTGCCGGTGGATTACCTTCTTTTTTCAACCGGTGCGGGTGTTCTGCAATACCCGAGCGGTGAAATTATCCGCAAAATACACCTGGAGCCCCCCGAGGTGAGTCGGGCCTGCGATGTTCTCAACGCGTTCCGGTTGGATTTTATGGTACATCGCACCATACCGGACAATCATATGTTCGCCTATGTGCGCGCAAATGACGGCAATACGGATTTTGAGCGACGCATTGAGCTGTACAGGCAATTCGCCATCCCCCTGGGTGCTGCCGCCGGCGACTTCGGCCCGGCAACCCAGCTTCTGGCAGTTGTCCCGCCCGGCGATGCCGTCCCTCTTATTGACAAAATTCGTGTCGCCATGACGGATTTTAATGTGATCCAGACAACTTCGCCACTGGATGCGAAATCCACCTGGATCGAGATTTTCCCCGCCACCGTTTCGAAAAGTAAAACGGCGACCTGGCTGGCAAAAACACTGGGAATTGATAGTCACTCAATTGTTGCGGTGGGAAACGACTACAACGATCTGGATTTACTTCAGTGGTCGGCAAACAGTTACGTGGTCGCTAATGCCCCCGCGGATATGAAAAGCCGCTTTGCCTGCGTTGCCTCCAATAACGACGGCGGCGTGGCGGAAGCGGCCAATAAATGGATGGAAAAGCAGCGGATAGCTCATAGCTGATAGTCAAAATGATAGAATCTTTTTTACTTTGAGCTTTGAGCTTTCAGCTATGAGCTGTTATTTTCGATTCCAAATCGAACTATCCCGCCACTTCCTTCAACGCATCTTCGAAAATGGACAGGCAGGTATCGACTTCGCCGGGTTTTACCGAAAGAGACGGCGAAAACCGGATGCTGTTCTCACCGCAGCCCAGCACGAGCAGCCCTTTTTCAAAGCTCTTCCTAATGATCCCGTTGCGCCAATGGGTTGCCGGTGCTTTGGTTTCCCGGTCTTTAACCAGCTCTACGGCCACCATCAAGCCTTTGCCGCGAACGTCTCCCATGCATTCATAAGCTTTTTGCAATTTTTTCAAGCCATTCGTCAGTCGATCGCCCTGTTTGGCGGCATTTTTCATCATATTATTTTCAAGCAATTCGATGGTCGCCATGGACGCCTGGCAGGATAGCGGGTTGCCGCCAAAGGTGGAAGCATGGGAGCCGGCTTCCCAGTTCATAATTTTAGACTTGGCGATCATGGCGCCAAGCGGCAGTCCGGATGCGATTCCCTTGGCCAGTGCCATGATGTCGGGCTGCACCCCGAAATGCTCGACCGCGAACATCTTGCCGGTGCGCCCCATTCCGGATTGCACTTCATCAACGACATATAAGATGCCGTATTTTTTGGCTATTTTTTTAAGTTCTTTGTGGAACCCCGGTGGCGGTACGATATACCCGCCTTCGCCCTGAATCGGCTCCACAAAAATAGCCCCCACTTCTTCGGCCGGCACGGTGGTCCTGAATAGCGTATCCTCCACCCAGCGCACGCAGTACAAATCGCATTTGGGATATGTGAGGTTGTAGGCACAGCGGTAGCAGTAGGCATAGGGGATGTGCGTGATACCCGGCACAAAGGGGTTGTAGTGCTTTTTCTGAACGGTTTTGCTGGCGGTCAGGGAGAGGGCGCCCATGGTCCTGCCGTGAAAAGCCCCGAAAAAGGCGATATTTAACTCCCGTTTGGTGTGCCAACGCGCCAGTTTGAAGGCTGCCTCCACCGCCTCGGCCCCGGAATTGCCGAAATACACCCTTTTGGCCGTCCGGCCGGGGGCCAATTTCGCCAGTTTTTCAGCCAGAAGGATCTGGGGTGTGTAGTAAAAATCAGTACCCGACATGTGAAGGAGTCGATCGGCCTGGGCTTTGATGGCTTTAACCACGCGCGGATGACAGTGACCGGTGGAATTGGTTGCAATGCCGGCGGTAAAATCAAGAAATACGTTGCCATCGACATCATGAACCCACAGCCCCTTGGCGTTGTCAACCACCAGGGGATACACCCGGGTGTAGGAAGGAGATACAAATGACTTATCCAGCTTGATCAATTGACGGGCCCGGGGTCCGGGTAACGATGTCTTTATTTGCGGTGATTTCATATCGATTCCTTTCTCGAGTAAAATCGCGATCGATTTTACAAAACCTCATATCGATCCACGAACAGGCAGAATGATAATTATAGCCTCTAATTACAATAGTTTATCGATTTTTTGCGAATGCGTCAAGAAATGATTTATCTCCCCTATAACTACCGGGTTTTTACGATTCCTATATTAAGCTCAAGGTTGTGTCCTGATGAAAACTATCACAACAATCAATTCACCCACGCAGCTCCAGCCTAAACATCTTTATTCGAGACAAGTCCTAAACCTTGGAACCCTGCATGTGGGGACGCAGCCCTTTGGCGAAGCCGCAAACCTCTGAATGATGAACGGCATGAAAGTAAAACTTATGTAAAACCATTCCCGTCGTGTTGACAGGTAGTCACACATCTTTATACAATATCTGTGTAACCCGCAGCAATTCAGGGGTTACACGACTTCTGTTTTAATAGTTCAGGGTTTGTGCCAGCCTTACGGCACTGAGAAATGTATAAATATACAGGAGCAGCGCCATGAAAACAATCAAAATTTTATTCCTGTTGATCTTTATCACATGGGCACCGGTAGAGGCATGGGCCTCCCAACACGATCATGAAGCCGTCCGCAAACAGGCCACGAAAGCCTACCAGGACGGCAACTGGAAAGATGCCTATGAGCTGTTTCGCCAATTGAGCCTTGAGATCGACAATGACCCCAAGCTGGTGGGAGGCGACTTTGTGCAGGCCTGGCAGTGCCTTCGCAATCTGAATCGCCTCAACGAACTGGATGAATTCCGCGAACACGTGATTGACAAACATAGCGACAACTGGCGGCTGCTGCAGTCAGCTGCCGGCAGTTTCAGCAACAACAGCCATTGGGGCTATCTGGTGGCCGGTGAATTTCAGCGGGGTTACCATCGCGGAGGGGGCAACTATGTCAACGCCATCCAGCGGGATCGCGTCAGGGCTCTGCAACTGATGAATCGGGCACTACCCCTGGCCACAGATGATTCCTCGCCATCCGAAGCTGCCAATTTCTATCTCGAGTTCGCCCGCATCATCCTTCAATACGGCGGTCAACACCAGTCCTGGCGGCTTCAATACCTGACCGACCTGACCATTCTGCCCGACTACGAACCCGGTCACGGCTCCGGCTACGGCGGCAGCAGCCAGGGCGCTCCGGTGGATGAAGACGGCAACCCTGTTTTTTACAAAATCCCCCCGGACTTTCAATCAGCCAGCTCGGACGGCGAACGCTGGCGCTGGCTGCTGGCCAGTGCAGCCCGTATAAGCCCGGACCTGGAAACCCAGGTCAAGTATACGCTGGCAACCTGGCTTCACAGCCAATTCGGGGTTCAAACCATGTCATCCTACGGACATTTTTGGGCCCGCAGCTCGGCGGCGGCGGATAAAGAGGCTTTAAGAGAGGAACTGCGCCCCTATGAGGTTCATACCCTGGCCGACACTGAAAGCCTGGCCCGGCTGGCTGCCGGTGTGAAACGTTTCCCCTTGCCGGATGAATTTAATTTTATCGATCTTTTCAAGCAGATCCTTGAGAGCCCGGACAGGGGCTATGCGGATGATGCCGCCAGAAATCTGGCGCGGATATATGAAAATCGCAGATTATTTGATCAAGCTGTCCGGTACTGGCAAGTATACCAGAAATTCAACCCCTCCCATGCCCGGCAGCAGATGGATCAAATCCTGGATAACTGGGGCGTTTTCTCACCGGTCGCAAACCAGCCTTCCGGGCGAATTCCGACAGTGGAATACCGCTTTCGCAACGGCTCGCGGGTCAAGTTCAAGGCCTATCGCATCCGGGTGGCGACCCTGCTGAAAGACGTTAAAGCGCATATCCGATCCAAACCGCACCGCCTGGACCGCGCCAAGATCGGGATCAACAACATCGGCTGGCGCCTGATCCATGAAAACCAGACCCGGTATATCGGCGCCGAAGTGGCCGACTGGGATCTGGCGCTCAGCCCGGACGAGCGCCATTGGGATCGGAATGTCACCGTCCGTCTCCCCGAATCCCTTTCCCAGGCCGGGGCTTACCTGCTGGTGGCCCGGCTGCAGGACGGCAACACGGCGCGGATTATTATCTGGGTAAGCAATACGACCATCGTAAAAAAGCCCCTGAACAAACAGGTAATGTATTACCTGGCCGATGCGGTCAATGGTCAACCGCTGGCGGACACAGCCGTAGAGTTTTTCGGCTACCTCACCGAGAGAATCAAGGGCACCCAGCGCTACCGTATCCTGCATAAACAGTTTTCCCGTCAGACAGATCGCAACGGTCAGATCATCCTGGGGTCCGGGGAAATGGAAAAGCGCTATCAGTGGCTGGCATCGGTCAGCACCCCTGACCGCCTGGCCTACCTGGGGTTTTCAGGCACCTGGTACCCCAACTATTACGACCAGGCATACAATCAGACCAAAACCTTTGTGATGACGGACCGTCCGGTCTACCGGCCCAAACAAACGGTCCGTTTTAAACTGTGGTTACGCCATGCCAAATACGATCAGGCCGATACATCCGCTTATGCCGGTCAACAATTTACCGTCAGGATCTTCAATCCCAAAAATGAGCAAATCCATACGCAAAATCTCCAGGCTGATGCCTATGGCGGCCTGGAGGGGGCTTACGAGATCCCGCCCGACGCCCCCCTGGGGGTATATCGCATTTCCCACGGCTCCGGCATCGTCTATGGCGGCAACACCTTTCGGGTGGAGGAATATAAAAAGCCTGAATTTGAAGTAAACGTGGAAGCCCCCGCCGAGCCGGTGAAACTCGGAGAGAAAATCCCGCTGGTCGTCAAGGCCAACTACTACTTTGGCGCCCCGGTTACCCGGGCCACGGTGAAGTACAAAGTCTACCGGTCTGCAGCGGATGATCGTTGGTATCCCTCGTTTTACTGGGACTGGTTTTACGGGCCGGGCTATTGGTGGTACGGATACGACTATGCCTGGTATCCCGGCTGGGAACGCTGGGGCTGCAAAAGACCGATCTGGGACTGGTGGCCCGCTCATTCGGACATTCAGCCTGAAATCGTGGCTGACGGCGAAGTCAAAATCGGAGAAGACGGCAGCGTTCGCATCGTCATCGATACCGGCCTGACCCGCCTGATTCACCCGGACACCGATCACCGCTATCGGATCACTGCCGAAGTCCGGGACCAATCCCGGCGTACCATTGTCGGCCAGGGAGAAGTGCTGGCGGCCCGTCAACCGTTCAAAGTCTATGCCTGGACCGATCGGGGGCATTTTCGCGTAGGCGATACGGTTCATGCCGGCTTTAAAGCCCAGACACTGGCCCAAAAGCCGGTCCAGGGCCAGGGTGTACTCAAACTGCTGCGCATTACCTATGCGGATAACACGCCCGGGGAAACGGAGGTCGCCCGCTGGGACCTGGCCACGGACACCCGGGGACGGGCCGATATTCAGATCCAGGCCAGCCGGGCCGGCCAATATCGGTTGTCATACCAGGTAACGGATAAAAATGGCCACGCCATCGAGGGCGGCTATATCTTTACCGTGCGCGGTGAGGGCGACGACGGCGCCGGCTATCGTTTCGCCAAAATCGAGCTGATCCCGGACAGACCGGATTATGCCCCGGGGGAACGCGTCCGCCTCATGATCAATACCGATTATCCGGGGGCGGCTGTCGTTCTTTTTGTTAGGCCGGTCAACGGCATTTACCTGCCTCCCAGAATTATTCAGATGACCGGCAAGACTGCGATTGAAGAAATTGTAATCAGCCGCAAGGACATGCCCAATTTTTTCGTCGAGGCCCTGACCGTTTACGACGGCAAAGTTCACACCGAGACCCGCGAAATCATCGTACCGCCTGAAAAGCGGGTGCTCAATGTCGCGGTCGAGTCTGCCAAAAAAGCATACCGGCCGGGTGAAACTGCCGGCGTTAACATCAAGCTGACCGATTACAGCGGCGAGCCGTTTCAGGGAACCGCGGTGATGACCGTCTATGACCGTGCCCTGGAATACATCTCCGGGGGATCGAATGTCCCTGAAATCCGCAGTTTTTTCTGGAAGTGGCGCCGGCAGCATCACGCCCGCACCGCATCCAATCTGGACCGCTGGTTCTACAATCTCGTCAAGAAGAATGAAACGCCCATGCGCAATATCGGTGTGTTCGGCCACCTGCTGGCCCAGGAT
>JAFDCJ010000488.1 GCA_019312835.1 Deltaproteobacteria bacterium | reverse complement strand
CCGCCAGGGGAGGGGCAATCGGACCGTGGAGCCTGTCGAAGTAACTACCTTCGAATTCTGTTAACCCGGACGGGGTCTTTTTCGGCAATTGATCCCTTGCATGTTTAAATTCCGTAAAAGCGCCACCAATTAACGATTAACAAATAACGAATAACGCCTAAATGAGCGCTCTGCGTTCATTTAGGAAACCAGCTTCCCCGGGTTCATCCGCTGCCCGGGATCCAGATGGTCAAAGACCGTTTTTAAGGTGCTGATGCCGAGCTCACCTTTTTCCGCCTGCAGATATTGACGGTGGTCCTTGCCGACCCCATGCTGATGACTGATGGTGCCGCCGGCGTCCACGATGGTCCGGCAGGCAGATTGCTTGGCGGATTGCCAGGCTTCCAGGGTTGCCTCAGGTCTTTTAAAAAGGCGGAAAACAAAGGTGGTGTAAATGCTAGAGCCGGTCGGGTAGACATGTGAAAGATGGCTAAAAACATGGACCCGCTCGTCTCTGGCGGCCAGGGCCGCTGTGATGGAATTTTCGATGCCCTGCATGGTAGCCGTCACTTTGTCCCAGGTAATGGCTGTTTCCAGGGTGTCGACCGCATAACCCCGATCCCAGAGTGTATTGCGCAGGTACGCGGATCTGAAGCGGTTTTTTTTCCAGGCATTGCCCATGGCCTTTCCAACCACCACGCCTTTATGGCGGCGCACCTGCGCCAAGGCCTCGCGTCGCGCGGCTGATGTAATTCGGGCGGAACCGCTAAACCCGAGCAAACACATACAGGCTTCCGGTGCCCTTAGCCCTCGCAGTCGAAGATAGCTTTTAAGCAAGGCAATTTGCCGGTGGTGACCGGCAAGCGCCAGATTGGTAGCGGTTTCGGTGGGGTTGCTCAACCGAATCATTGCAAATGGAATCGCAGCGCCGGCAATGGCTCTAACGGCATGCTGACCCTGTTCCCAGGAAGGGAAAAAGCATCCGTAAACAGCGTCCTTGGCTGGAAGATGAGAAATCTTGACGGTAGCCCGGGTCAATACACCGATCCGGCCCTCGGATCCCAGCAGAATTTGGCGCAGATCAGGCCCGGCCGCCGAGGCCGGGAAAGGCGGCAGTTTCAGCGCCCCGCCGGGGGTAGCCACTTCGCCTCCGGCAAAAAGGTGTTCGATCCGGCCGAAATGTCGGGATTGTTGTCCGCTGGACCTGGTTACCACCCAACCGCCCAGGGTTGAATATTCAAAGGACTGGGGGTAGTGGCCCAGGGTAAATCCCCCGGTGTTTAACTGCTGCTCGAGCTGGGGACCGCGGACACCGGCTTCAAAGGTGGCCAGCAGGTTTTCCGGATTGAGATGAACCAAACGATTCAGACGCTCCAGCGACAAGCTCAGCACCATGCGATCGCTCTGGGGGACATCCAGGTGACCGACCACGCTGGTGCCCCCGCCGTAAGGGATTACGACCATCGCGTGCGCGGCGGCGAACTTCAGGATTTCCTCAACCTCTTCGACCGTGCCGGGTCGAGCCACCCCGTCGACAAAGCGCTTCAATGTACCGTAGCGCAAACCGACCCAATCCGGCAGGCTCTGCCCGTGGGAATGATCAAGCCGCAGTTTGGGATCAGTCGATATTAGCGGATGCAGCGGCATCCGCGAAGGCGGGATCCGCTCCAATAATTTTTCCAGGGGATAATCAAGAATCCGCCGTCCCGGGCCGATTCCATTTTCCAGAAGTTCCTGGCCCGCTGTCGGCAACGGCATGCGAATCGATTCATCGCCCCAGCCATTCCATCGCTGCATGGCCATTCCTTTTGGTAATTGGTTAGTATTCATCCTGGCGGTTGCCATCGATTCTAGTTCCTTTCAACCTCTGCCCAGATAGCGATACTCTGTGCCATGGCGTTTTTGACAAGTCTTGCCACCCCTTTATGGCCGCTGCTTTTAATCGTATCACCAAGCTGCCGGTAGTAGTTGCGCGAAGCCAGGCGCGCGGTCTTTTTGGAAAAATATTGCCTTGCCATGGTTTTAAAAGACGAAGTGAAGTCATTTAGGATCAGCCCAAAAACCGGGTTGCCGCAGTTGCGGGCCATCAGAAGCTGCAAATTCCAGTCATAATCTGAAAATGAGTCCGTGTCTTCGGAAAGGCTTTCTGCCTGCGACAGGTAATCTATCATAATTGACGGATGGCGGGCGGCAGCCTGGGCGGCCACGGGCGGCAGCATGGTCAGCCGGACCTCGAGCAGGTGGGTTATAAAGCCATTGGGCAGATAGTCGCCGTATCTGGCCAGGGTGCTCAGCAATCCCAGGCCGCCATGCTGCCAGTAGTCATTTACCACGGTGGATTTGCCGTGGCGGATTTTGAGCCAGCCTTCTCCGGCCAGGCGCTGCAGGGTTTCCCGCAGGGTCGGGCGGGTGATCCCCAATTGTTCGGCCAGCCGCCTTTCATTGGGTAAGGTGGACCCGGGTGGATATTTTCCATCCAGAATGGATGTGACCAGAAACTTTTCAGCATATTGGGTCGGCCGTAAAGGCGGGGCCGGAGCAACCATTCTCATGTTGTCCTCCTGACGATACAACTGGTAAGAGGTCTTACCAGTTGGCACGGTATATGTCAATGCAAATTTATAGCTGAACTCGTGTAATAAGGTGTGGCGATATTCGATGAAATGCCCAAATTGCCTAAATTTCAAAGCATCTAAAAGCGGATCGGGCATTTTCCAACGTCAGGGAATTTGGAATCTTTACAATGATTAAAGCATGATTAGATTCTACCCTGAATTGGCTTCCTAAAATCAGTAAATCAGGTCATGATGAGGTGCCCATGAATGAACTTTTAACCCTGGTGATTGCCACCGGCAATCCCGGAAAGACAGTGGAAATCAGGGACCTTCTGAAGGATTTCCCCATTGACATTAAAAACCTTGATGATTTCGGCCCCCTGCCGCCCGTGTTGGAGGATGGGGATACCTTTGATGAAAATGCCTATAAAAAGGCCAGCTTCGTATCAAGTATACTGGGCTATCCGGCCCTGGCCGACGATTCGGGGCTGGTGGTGGATGCCCTTGACGGCGCCCCCGGTGTTTATTCAGCCCGCTATGCCGGTGAAAACGCTACCGATGCCCAGCGCTACACCAAACTGCTCGAAGAGATGAAAGGGCAGTCCAACCGCAAAGCCGCTTTTGAATGTGTCATATCGCTGGCGGTTCCCAGCGGAGCGGCCCTGACCTACGAGGCCCGCTGCGAAGGGTTGATTGCTGAAGAGCCGCGCGGAGACGGGGGCTTTGGTTATGACCCGGTATTTTACTACCCGCCCTTAAAAAAAACCTTCGGCCAGCTGTCGCGGGCCGAAAAAAGCCGGGTCAGCCACCGGGGCAAGGCCCTCAGAGAGCTTAGAGACGAATTTGACAAGGTACTGATTTGGATCCGGCAGAACATGCCGGTTCAGGCGAAATTCAACTGCCAGAATGACGCCTTGAACGATTACTGAACGTATCGCCACGATGTCGGGTGGGCCTTGCGCCCCCGACGATCAATAACTTTCGTAAGCTTAGGATTAAAATGATTACCAATTTAATTAAAAAAAACCGAAGCTGCCGGCGCTTTTACCAGGATCAGGCCGTATCCCTTGCAACCCTGAAAGAACTGGTAAATTTGGGCCGGTTTTCCGCGTCCGGCGCCAATCTTCAACCTTTAAAATATATCCTGTCCTGCGATCCATCCAAAAATTCGCAAATATTCGCTTGCCTGGCCTGGGCCGGGTATCTGAAAGACTGGCCGGGGCCCGCAGACGGCGAACGGCCGGCGGCCTATGTCGTCATCCTCGCGGATAAAACCATCAGTCAGGATGCCGGCTGTGATCATGGCATTGCTGCTCAGTCCATTCTGTTGGGCGCCAGGGAAAAAAAATTGGGGGGGTGCATGCTCGGCTCCATCAACCGCAAGGCCCTGAGAAATATCCTGGCCATACCCGAACATCTTAAAATTTTGCTGGTGCTTGCCATCGGCAAACCCAGGGAACAGGTGGTGCTTGAAACCGTTGATGCCGGCGGCAGCATTCGATACTGGCGGGATAAGGATGGCGTGCATCACGTTCCCAAGCGAAAATTGGATGATATCATCATTGCTGAACATTGATCCCCGCCGGGTCTATCCATTATCAGCTATCGGTTAATTTTGGATCGAATCAAAAACTCAAAGATGTAATGACTGCCAGAGTCCCTGGCCGTCATCAATCGTTTCGAAGACCCCTAACGAACAACCGATAACGATTAACTCCTGGAGGAGCATTTTTTGCTCCTGCAGGCAACGATTACCTTTTGACCCGCAACCTTTTAAATGCTAAGGTAGTATTCTACGCAAAGCCTGATACCTTGTCGATCCACAGGGAGCGGCAGTAAAACAAATATCGAAGCCAATATAATCGGTAAACCGCGACGGGAGAGAAAAATTATGGGACCCAGAAAAGACGTCATCGACATTGTGACCGAGCTAGGCGGAATCAGGGACTCGAATGCCGCCGATAAACTGTTTGCAGAGCGGATGGAGGCGGACCAGCTAGCCCGGCTGGACAGAATCAAAAATGAAGCCGTGCGACTGAAAATCGCCAATGCCATCATCCTGTGCGATCCGGGCAACGT
>JAFDCJ010000487.1 GCA_019312835.1 Deltaproteobacteria bacterium | reverse complement strand
ACGTCCAATGTCTGCGTTGCCCAGCATAGCTGGATAACCCATCGATGTTAACTTTTAAAGGTGGGCCCGATTCAGTTTAAAATGCTCACGTACCAACGTGTACGCTCCGCTTTTAAACCGAATCGACGCCTTGTCCTTGAACGTAAGCTACTATTTTGGAGATGGATTCAACAATAATAATTTAGTGAAATAATTATGGTATCAGCTATTATCGTCGCTGCGGGGCAGGGGAGGCGCATGGAAGGGGACCGGCGCAAACAGTACCTGTCTTTAGCAGGCCTTCCGATATTGACCCGGACCCTGATGGCTTTCCACCGATGTGGCGCCGTCGATGAGATTATTCTTGTGGTTCCGGAAGACGATATCGATTTTTGCCGTGAAACCATTCTGAAGCCGGAAGGCTTAAGCCGCAACATAACCTTGAGCCCCGGTGGCGAACGGCGTCAGGATTCGGTCTTTAACGGCTTGAAAGAGGTGAACCCGAACTGCCGTATCGTTGTCATCCACGACGGCGTGCGTCCGTTTGTGCAAACTGACCAGATCACTGCATGCATAGACGGTGCCCGGCAATGCGGTGCCTGTATCCTGGGCGTTCCGGCCTACGAAACCCTAAAGCAGGTTGATCCTTCCGATCACATTATCCGGACTTTGAAACGGGATGATGTCTGGCTGGCTCAGACACCGCAGGCTTTTGGCCATGATTTGATCCGCAAGGCCCATGACCGCGCCCGGATCGAGAACTACACCGCCACCGATGATGCTTCCCTGGTCGAAAAGCTAGGAGCAACAGTGAAAATAGTGCAGGGTAGTCGCCGCAATATAAAAATAACCGTTAAAGAAGATCTCGAAATGGCACGCTGGGTGCTGTCCGAGGAATGATGCCCATTTCGTGTTGCGGGTTACGAGTTCCGCGTTACGCGTTAGAAAGCATTTAGCGAAAACTGATAGACCAAAAACAATATCGATTCAATTCCTTCCATCAGTCCGAAATCCCAAATCCGCAATTCGAGGCTATGGCCTATCCAATCAGGCTATTTATTGTATCGATAACCTCTTCCGGCGTATTAACAGCGTAGAGCAATCCTTTGGTTCGGTAGCCGTCAAAGATTTCGCCGGTGTCAAAATTCATTAAGATCACCTGCTTGTTGTTTTTCAGGGCCAGGGCGATTTCTGAGATCGTGCCGGCACCGCCGGGACAGGCGACGACGATATGGCTTGTCAAAACGTTGATATAATTGCGTGCGTCTCCCATTCCCGTCAAAATAGGGATTTGAATAAACCGGGAAGCCCGACGCGCAGTGTCATCCGGCAAGATGCCGACCGTAATGCCGCCGTGATCGCGGGCTCCTTTGGCCGAGGCCTCCATTATGCCGGCGTTGCGACCGCCGTTTAGCAACATCCATCCCTGTTTGGCGATCAAAGCCCCCAGTTGATAGGCGGCTTGGATATCGGCGGTGGATGCGCTCCCGCCGCCCATGACCCCGATGATCAGTTGAGTTTCCATGGTGATCCTTTTCTCCCATAAAACAGCTTGAAATTCCCCATCACACTATCGCATAACAGACGGGACCGCGATTGGCAAATAACCAGATGATGCTGTTTGCTTTAGAGCTTCCATTGGATCAAGCAGGCGACCCTATCAACCAGCGCCTGGCTGACGGTTGACACCCCTGCGACTCGTCCTTAAATTAAAGGATTAAAAAATGCAATGGATTCCTAATTGGATGAAACCCCCGGGTTTCCTTTTGTTGACGATCAATTAGGTTGGGAGTCAACGACCTCCCGCAAAGCGGGTGGCCTGGATTTCCCCGCCCCTATGGGCGGGGGGAGACAAAAGCGCGTCAGTGCTTTAATCGTGGCGGTTGTAACCGGGTACCGATCACCCGGTTTGAAAACAACCCATCATGTAATTACAAGGAGATATTGACAATGCAAGACACGACGATGGATACTCCGCGGAGTGATATGGCCAGCGATGCCTATCTGCGCCAGCTTCAGGCAACCTTTGCGCAACTGCCCAATGAAATCACCCTCTATCTTTTTACAGCCAAGGGGCACGAAGACACGTTTACCCGTGCGAACCGTGAAATCATCAGAGCCTTTCGGCAGTTGAGTGCCAAAATCACCCTAAGAGAGTATGATCTGGATCACGAGTTGGCGAAGAAATGGAATGTTACCAGTTCTCCCACTTTATTGATTGCGCCGGAGCGATATTCCATCCGCTGGCTCGGCGCTCCGATGGGGGAAGAGGCGCGCACCTTTCTCGAGATTCTGATTCTGGTCGGGATGGGCAAAAGCAAACTGAGCGACCAATCGCTCAATGTTGTCAAAAAGATTGATTCACCCAGAAATGTCAAGGTCTTTGTCAGCCCCACGTGTCCCTATTGTCCGCAAGAAGCTGTCAATGCGGTAAAAGCAGCCATCGAGGTACCTGAATATGTTTCCCTTGAACTCATCGATATTCAATCCGAACCGGAGATAGCGAATCAGTACGCGGCCCAGAGTGTCCCCCAGGCCTTTGCCAATGATGTTCTGATCGGGCAGGGTGCCCAGCCCGAAGAGGTTTTTGTTTCGTCTCTTCAGAAATTAGAGGTTCAGACCATCTTCATTCCCGACAGCGATGCTGAACTGGTCGAGACCGACCTGGTTATTATCGGTGGGGGGCCGGCTGGTTTGACGGCCGGCATCTATGCTGTTCGCAGTGGGTTGCGTACCGCCGTGGTGGAACGCGAGGCCCTCGGCGGGCAGGTGGCCACGACTCCGATTGTCGAAAATTACCCCGGCTTTACGTCTGTGGGTGGCAAAACCCTGGTCGATATTATGGTCAGCCATGCCTTGCAATACGTTCAGATATTTCAGGGAGAGGCCGTGGTCGATGTGCAGATCGGCAATCCCATTACGGTGCTGACCAATCGCCGAAAATTTTTAACCAAATCAATCCTGCTTTCAACCGGCGCTACCCATCGTCATCTGGGAGTTCCCGGTGAGTCGCGGCTGTCCGGAAGGGGTGTGAGCTACTGCAGCACCTGTGACGGCCCCCTTTTCAAAGGGAAAAAAGTGATGATGGTCGGCGGCGGCAACAGCGCCGTGACCGAAGCGCTGCATCTTTTCCATATGGGCGTTGACGTCACACTGGTCCATCGCCGGGACAAATTAAGGGCTCAGGATTTCCTGGCCAAACAGCTTTCCGACAGCAGCATCCCGGTGCTCTGGGATACCGAGATAAAAGAAATTCTGGGAGAGGAACGGGTTGAGGAGGTTTTGGTCGTCAACAATAGAACGGGTGAAACATCCACGATTAAAACCAACGGGGTATTTATCGCCATCGGATACACGCCGGCGGTTGAACTTGCTGAAATGATGGGATTGGAGTTAAATGAGGATGGATATATCCGTCACGATGGCAAACACCGCACCAACGTTCCCGGGGTGTATTCCGCAGGAGATGTTGAAGGGGGCTACAAACAGATCGTTACCGCCTCCGGTCAGGGCGCGGAGGCGGCCATGACGATATTCGAAGATCTCATCAATCCTTACTGGCTAAAATAGAAAGGTTTCAGGTGTCAGTGTTCAGGTGTCATGGTTATTGCTGATTTGCAAACCTGACACCTGAAACCTAAATATCCATTGTCACGCTCACCAAATAAAAACTACCTCACAAATTCATTAAACTTCCAGGAGCCTCTGCGCTGCTTCTTTCAAGGTTTCATCCTTTTTGGCAAAACAAAACCGCAGGACCTTGTAATCGTTTTTGCGATGATAAAATACGGATGGCGGGATGGCGGCCACACCATAGTCCACGGTCAGCCGTTGGGCGAAGTCCACGTCGGATTCCTTGCTAATTGACGAGTAATCGACCATCTGAAAATAGGTTCCGTGGCAGGGCAGGGGCTTAAAGCGCGATGCCTGCAGCATGCGCTCAAATACATCGCGCTTATGCTGGTAAAAAGCGGCCAGATTACGATAGACATCTTTTTCCAGCATAAAATCAGCCAGGGCATGCTGAACCGGTGTGTTGGAGGCAAAGGTGAGGTACTGATGTATCTTTTGCAACTCTCTGGACAAAGCACCGCGTGCCAGGCAGTAACCGATTTTCCATCCGGTGACATGGTAGGTTTTGCCAAACGAGCTGATCACAAAACTGCGGCTTGCTAATTCTGGATATGAGGCCAGGCTTAGATGGGGATATCCGTCGAAGACGATATGTTCATAGACTTCATCACTGACGATGACGATGTCAGTGTCCTCAAGAATCTCAATTAAATGGGTTACATCGTCATCTGCAAGCACCGCTCCGGTTGGGTTGTGAGGGAAATTCAGAATTATAAGCTTGGTCTTCGCAGAAATATTATCCCTGACTTCATCCCAGTCAATGGAATAATCCGGAAATTTTAGCTGGATGTATATCGGGATGCCGCCGCATAATTCAATAACGGGGACGTAGGCGTCAAAGGCGGGCTCGAAAATAAGAACCTCATCACCTGGATTCACCACGGCCGTGATGGCGGCAAACAGGGCTTCGGTGGCACCTGACGTTACGGTTATTTCGCTTGCGGGATCGTAGGTGGCGCGATACAATTCCTGAACCTTGTCGGCAATCCGTTCACGCAGCATTGGAACTCCCTGCATCGGGGCATACTGATTGCAGCCCTGCTGCATGTATTTGGACACCAGGGCAAAAAGTTTCGGATCAGCCTCAAAATCCGGAAAGCCCTGGGAAAGATTGATGGCACCCGCGTTATTTGCCAGTTGGGTCATTTTCGAAAATATGGTAAGGCCAAGATTGGGAAGTTTTGATGTCAGTCTCATTGAAGGTTCCTTACAGATTTAGAACTGCTCTGCTCCCGACTTTTTCAGCGTCAAGCCAAGACCATAAGGCAAACCACTATGGGTGTCAAGTAATCGACCTTAGCATATTCGGGAGGGATTCTCATGAACTGCTTTGCAAAGCGCCTCAGCTGGTTAGTTGTCATCCTATTCATCTTACCCGGGGATACAATCGTCGCTGACGACGGCATAAAACTGGATAGCATTCGACTGCCGGCGGGCTTTCAGATTCAAATCTATGCCCGGGATTTGCCGAATGCGCGCTCATTGGCAATGGGCCCCGGGGGTGTCTTATTCGTTGGCACCCGCAAAGCCGGAAAAGTATACGCTGTGCTGGATGTGGACCAGGATGGCGTCGCTGATGAGTCATCTGTTCTGGCCGACGGTTTGAACATGCCAAACGGTGTCGCCTTCAACGGTGGGTCTTTGTATGTGGCCGAAGTCGATCGCATCTTGCGCTATGACAATCCCGCACAGCACTTGAAAGAAAAAATAGATCCGGTGGTTATGAATAATTCATTTCCCCGAGATCAGCACCACGGGTGGAAATATATCGCCTTTGGCCCCGACGGCAGGCTGTATGTTCCGGTGGGAGCCCCCTGCAATGTGTGCGAAAAAAATGATCCCCGTTATGCAAGTATCATGCGGCTGAATGCGGACGGGAGCGGCCTTGAAATTGTTGCCCGCGGTATTCGCAATACCGTGGGCTTTGACTGGCATCCCGAGACCCGGGAGCTCTGGTTCACAAACAACGGGCGTGACTGGATGGGAGACGATTTGCCGCCCGACACGCTGCACCGTATCTCGCGCAAGGGGCAGCATTTTGGTTTTCCTTACTGTCATGCCGGCAATATTCCCGACCCGAAATTCGGTCACAGCCGCACGTGTCGGGAATTCGATCCCCCGGAGGTCAGACTGGGGCCCCATGTGGCACCGCTCGGGATGAAATTTTACACCGGTGATATGTTCCCGGCCCGGTATAAAAACCAGATATTTATTGCCGAACACGGTTCCTGGAATCGCAGCGAGCCGATCGGCTATCGGATTACCGTGATTACGTTTGACAAGGATCGGCCGAAGGCCTATCAGGTCTTTGCTGACGGCTGGTTGCAGGGCGGCCAAGCGTGGGGTCGACCTGTAGATGTACTGGTTATGCCAGACGGCGCCCTTTTGGTTTCCGATGACCGCGCCGGCGCAATCTACCGGATTACCTATGTCAACTAATAGCCAAATGTCAGGGTCCAAATTGGAAAATTTGTTTGTTGCTGACAAATGCCATCTGCCATGCCGGACTTGATCCGGCATCCAGCTCATT